>NZ_JBFEGI010000001.1:0-528474 GCF_047228905.1 Sporosarcina sp. 179-K 3D1 HS | reverse complement strand
CGTGACTTATGAGCGGTTCACGGGAGTTATGATCGCCTGCCGTGACTTATGAGCGTGCCGCAAGTTATGATCGCTTGCCGTGACTTATGAGCGGTTCACGGGAGTTATGATCGCCTGCCGTGACTTATGAGCGTGCCGCAAGTTATGATCGCTTGCCGTGACTTATGAGCGCTCCCCGGAAGTAATGATCGCTTGCTGTGACATATGAGCGCTCCGCAAAAGTTATGATCGTTTCCACCACATTATGAGCGAGCCTACATTCAGCAAATAAAAACAGTCCCTTCAAGCACGTTTCGGCTTGAAGGGACTGCGAATTCAATTATTCTGCCTTGTATCCGACCATATTGACGGGGTCTTTTGGTGAGGAGTAGGCGGGGGAGTAGCAGAGTTCTAGGGCGGCGAGGTCATCGACGGTCAAGTTGCCCATAATGGCGGTGGCGATAACGTCGATTCGCTTGTCGACTCCTTTAGTTCCGACTGCCTGCGCGCCGAGGATCCGCCGGGACGCGGGGTCGTAATGGACTCGTAGATGAATCCAGCCGTGGTCAAAATAATAGCCGGCGTTCGTGCCGCCTTCATAGACGGATGTGCTGAACTCTATGCCTTCGTCCTCCAAGCTTGCGGCGGAATGGCCGGTGCTGCCCGCGGTCAGTGAAAATAGTTTCGTAATCGTCGTGCCGAGAAGGCCGTACATTTCAATCGGTTTGCCGGCGATGTGCCGGGCCACGATATACGATTCCCGGTGTGCATGCCAGGAGAGCATCACGGTTTTTGGTTTTCCGGTGAACCAGTCGACGCCTTCCGCCGCATCGCCGATCACGTAAATATCCGGGTCATCGGTCTGCCTATAGCGGTTTGTGGAAACGGCCTTGGTCGGCCCGATTTCCAACCCGGCGTCATTCGCTAACTTCGTATCAAGTTCAATGCCGATCGTTGCAGCAATGAAATCGACTTCCAAGGCAGCTCCGCTTTTCATGATCAGCCGTTTCCCTTCCACCCGTTCAATCTCATCTTCGGGAAAGAGGGTGACCCCATTTTCCTTCATCTCTGTTCCGAGCAGATCCGAGAGCTCGGGGTCCAATACAGTCATCACCCGATCGCCCCGCAAAATGACAGCAGTCTCAATGCCCCGGTGGACAAAGTTCTCCGCCAATTCAATGCCGATGAACCCGCCCCCGATGACCGCACAAGACGTCGGTTTTTCACGCGAGATGAAATCTAAAATCTCTTCCATTTGCTCATAGCTTTTCAATGTGAATAAAGGAAGATCACCGAGCCCTTCCAGCTTGGGAACTTTCGGATAGCCGCCCGGAGACAGGACGAGCTTATCATACGGTTCATGGAATGTGACCCCCGTCTTCATATTGCGGACGAAGACGATTTTCGCTTTCCGGTCGATGGACAGGACATCGTGCTCCAAGCGCACTATGATGTCCCGCTTCTCGGCAAATTTTTCGGGGGAGGGTCCGGCTACTTTTGATTTATCCTCAATCAAACCACCGATGACATAAGGCATCCCGCATGTCCCATACCCGAAAAACGGGTCCCGTCCGAATAGGGTGATTTCGGATTCCGGCACTGCCCGCCTAATTTGGGAAGCGACCGTCGAGCCACCTGCGACGCCTCCTACAATGACAATCTTCATTCATCGAGCCCTCCTTTGCCATCAATTATCCGGCAGTTTACTCAAGAAAAACACAGAAATGGTTCCCGGGCCAGCATGGGCGCCGATAGCGGAACCGATCATATGGATCTCAATCGATTTCGGGTGGAATCTTTCCTCGATCGTCGCTTTTACTTCGTTGGCCATGTTTTCATCATCGCCATGGCTGATCGCGATGACCTGTTGATCCAGCCTGCTGCCCCGCTCGGCTATTAAATCGACCATTCGACGAAGCACTTTCTTTCGTCCGCGATGCTTTTCGATCGGGACGAGCTTGCCCCCTTCGACGTGCAAGAGCGGCTTGATGTTCAATAAACCTCCAATGAACGCGCTTGCCTTTGAAACTCGGCCGCCTTTCGCCAAATAATCCAAGTCCTCGACCGTAAAGAGATGTTCCATATGATTTGCCATGAACCGGATTTTCCGTTCGATCGTCCGGACATCATCCCCGGATTCCCGCAGGCGGACTGCCTCTTTTACGAGAAGCCCATAGCCGAGAGAGGCACATTTGGAGTCAATGATCACGAGGTTCATATTCGGGTTGGTCGCCTTCACTTGATCCTTCATCATGATAGCGGTGTCGTAGGTTCCGGATAATTCGGAGGAGAAGGCGATGTAGAGGCCGTCTTCGCCTGTCGCTGCCAGCTCTTTCCACGTTTCGAGCAGCAGCTCTGGAGATGCTTGAGAGGTCTTCGGATGTTGACCTTCGCGAATTGCTTTATAGATCTCTTTGGAATCAACGGAAACAATATCATCGTATTCCTGTCCATTGACAAGGACTCGCAACGGGATTAAAGTAACATCATTTTCCTCGAAAAACGTTTTTGGCAAATCACAGGCGCTGTCCGCAAAAATTCTCATTCGTATTCCTCCCGATTTTTCTTACTCTAATTTTAGCCGTTCCTGTAAAAAGTGGGCAATGCCGTCTTCATTATTCGTCAACGTCACCTCATCGGCAATTGTTTTTAAGCGGTCAATTGCATTGCCCATGGCGACGCCGACCCCAGCATAATCGATCATCTCAAGATCATTATCTTCATCGCCGAATGCGATGATCCGTTCTTGCGGGATGTCCATCCACTTCGCTACGTGCGAGATGCCGACCGCTTTATTCAACCCTTGTCGTACGATTTCAATTACATCCCAAGGAGCGCCCCAGCGGCGATGGTCGATGACTTCCGCATGCACTTCGGAGAGATGTCTGCGAATCGGGTCGACGTCCTTCGAATCTGCATGAATGAGCAAACTCGTCGGGTCAACGCGCAAATACTTTCGGATGTCGCCTGCTTTGATAAGGGGATCGCCAAAACCAAAAATATCGAGCAGCTTTTCATCATGGCGCTGCATGTACACATCATCCATCACTTCCGCCACGATATTATGGAACGAAAAATCCTGCATGGCATCGACCACATCATTGACGACTGGAAGCGAAATCGTTTCATGAATGGGGCGCCAAGACAAGTCCCCGGGGCGATGGACATACGCCCCGTTGAAATTGACAATCGGCGTTTGCAAACCAAGTTGATGATAATAGACTTCACTTGCACGATACGGACGGCCAGTGGCAATCATGATCTGATGGCCTTTCTCTTCAGCTTTCTTTAATGTGTGGGCTGTTTTTACGGGGATGGTTTTTTCATCTGTAAGAAGTGTTCCATCCAAGTCGAGGACGATCAAATGCGGTTTCAAAAAAACCCCTCCTTTATCTATTTAGTCTATCGTTTACCCCTAAGCTAAGTCAAAAAAATCCGATGCTGCTCTTTTCTTTTTGTTTTATTAGAAAAACTTTGGTACGCTCAATCAAAAGGATGGGAAGGGGATGTTGGCTTGATTGTAACCGATGAAAAGTGGGGGAACATTCCCCTATTGCATATTGTGGAAGAGGAATTCGAAACACCTGATATGCCGGTCATGATCTTCCTTCATGGCTTCACAAGCGCCAAGGAACATAATTTGCATTACGCATATCAAATGGCGAAAAAGGGGCTTCGCGTTCTCATGCCGGATGCACATCTCCATGGTAGTCGGGAAGAGGATCTGGATGAAGTACAACTGAGCTTGCGCTTTTGGGAAATCGTGTTGACGTCGCTTGAGGAAGTGGGCGTCTTGAAGGAGGAACTTGCGGCGCGAGGACTGTCTGCTGACAAAATCGGTTTGGGGGGCACGTCAATGGGAGGCATTACGACATTGGGCTGCTTGACGGTCTATGAGTGGATCGACGCCGCCGCAGTCATGATGGGGGCCCCGAACTTCGTCCAACTGGCGAAAGCGCAGATGGCCCAGTTTGAACGGGGCGGCTTCAAATTGCCGATCACCGATGATGAGAGACGGAATTTGCTCGATACGCTGGCCCGGTTTGACTTGACCAAACATCGAGCATCCTTGGCGAAACGCCCAGTCTTTTTCTGGCATGGCAGAAATGACACGGTCGTTCCATACGAGCCGACTTTCAATTTTTTCAATGCGGTCAAAGAGGATTATGCGGATCAACCCGGTCATTTTGAATTCATGTCGGACGAAATGGCGGGGCATGCCGTGTCAAGACCTGGGATGCTCCGGGCGGCGGAGTGGATGGCCTACCATTTGAAGGAACGGCCTTGAGTCTGGTATGATGAGGGTATCAACGGATTGGGAAGGGGCATGAAAATGGATCAGGACATGAAAGACAGCATGATGGGTGCGTTGGAGAATGTGATCGACCCGGAACTGGGTGTTGATATTGTCAATTTAGGACTTGTCTATGATGCGGAGCTGGACGAAGATGGCAAAGCCATCGTTACGATGACACTTACCTCAATGGGCTGTCCAATGGGACCACAAATTGTGGCCAATATGAAACAGGAACTGATGGAACTGCCTGAAGTGAAAGACGTGGATGTCAACATTGTGTGGAATCCGCCGTGGTCGCGTGATATGATGTCACGTTACGCAAAAATGGCACTCGGGGTTCGATAATAGAGGAAATGAAATCGCCGTCAAGAAACTCTTGATGGCGGTTTTTTTATTGCCTGAAAGGCTTGGTTTAAACGTTTTATCAGCAGGGAAAGAGGGTATGAAGGGAAGATGGGACTACCCTTTGAAAGGAGAGATGCGGGTATCTTTGGTCTTTCCGATTTCGCACGGTTCGCCTTATCCCTCTTCATTCTACTGCCACTTGTGTCGTTCATCCACTCGCTAGGTCATTCGTTTATGGCCGCTCTGTTTGGTGGTTGGTCACGGTTTGCGTTAGGAAGGGGAAAAGTATTGTTTTGTATTGGGGCCATCACGGTTCATCGGATTTATTTCCTCGATTCGAATGTTCGGTATTCCCGTTTGCGTTGGAACAATCGGTTCACCCATTTCATGGTGCATGCAGGCGGTATCCTATTCAATATCGGTTCTGTGTTGCTGTTGAATTACTTGATTTCCCAAGGCATTATGAAAGACCGGCCCTATCTGTTTCTCTATTCCTATTTTTCGATCTGGTTTGCGTTCATTTCCCTCATCCCGGTCGATTATGGGAATGGCAGCTACAGTGATGGAATGAACCTATATTATATATTGAAACACCGGGAGTTCCCTCAATTATATAATTGAAGGAGTTGCCGGTGTTCCTCGTTTTCTATCATAAAAAGGAAGGAAAATATCGCATCATGTCGAATGGTAGCAAGTGGAAGTAGTTATCAAGTGGAGGGAGTCGTTAATATGACGTTTAAAACGGCGGATTTATGTGATGAATTTGCAAATGAAGTGAAAGTTTGCATGATGGAGTTCAATTCTTATGGGAAACATAAGCGGTTTTCCGGTCCGATCGAGACAGTTCGGGTCTTCGAAGACAATGTACTGGTGAAAGAAGCGTTGCAAACGATCCCTGAAGGCAGCGTCCTCGTTGTCGATGGTGGCGGGTCCAAACGTTGCGCGTTGATGGGCGATATGCTTGGCGACATTGCACAAACACGGAAATTGGCGGGCGTCATCATTAACGGATGTGCCCGCGACACAGGTGATCTGGGGCAACAGGAGATCGGTGTGCTGGCGATCGGCAGCAACCCGATGAAAAGCATCAAGCAAGGGAAGGGCGAACGCAACGTTATATTACGCTTCGGCGATATCGAGTGGGAACCTGGCCATTTTGTATATGCGGATGAAGATGGCATTATTGTCGCTGCTCGGAAATTGATCGGATAAACTGGACATCCTTTGGGAAGGCACAAGCTCCCGAAGGATTTTTTGTTTTTCATTGCATAGAAAGGGTAGAAGAATGGAAGCGAATCTCTTTACTTTGGGGGAAATTGGGATTATAATTTTAATTAATCAAAGATAGTCAAAGTCAAAATATAGAGGTGAATGTCTATGAGAATGGATGCACAACAGGAAGACCAGCGCACACCGCTCGAACAATTCGGGCGTAACCTTGTGGAAGAAGTGAAAAAAGGGAAAATGGATCCGGTCATTGGCCGGGATGAAGAAATTCGGAATGTTATCCGTATTTTATCGAGAAAGACGAAAAACAACCCCGTCCTTATCGGGGAGCCGGGCGTCGGGAAGACGGCAATTGTCGAAGGACTCGCGCAGCGGATCGTCAAAGGGGATGTGCCGGAAGGGTTGAAGGATCGGCATATTTTCGAGCTCGATATGAGTGCCTTGATTGCCGGTGCAAAATACCGGGGGGAATTTGAGGAACGGCTTAAAGGTGTATTAAAGCAAGTGAAGGACAGTAATGGGGAAATCATTCTGTTCATTGATGAAATCCATACGATTGTCGGTGCCGGGAAAACGGAAGGCGCGATGGATGCGGGCAATATGTTGAAGCCGATGCTCGCGCGGGGTGAATTGTACTGTATCGGAGCGACGACGCTGGATGAATACCGGATGTATATCGAGAAGGATCCGGCTTTGGAACGGCGATTCCAGCAAGTGATGGTGCGAGAACCGTCTGTTGAGGACACAGTGTCGATCTTGCGCGGGTTGAAAGAGCGTTTCGAGCTTCACCATGGGGTACGGATCCATGACCGGGCTATCGTGGCGGCAGCCGCTTTGTCCGATCGGTATTTGACGGAGCGCTTTTTGCCGGATAAGGCGATCGACTTGATCGATGAAGCAAGCGCAATGATCCGGACAGAAATCGATTCGATGCCGAGTGAGCTGGATGCGGTGACAAGGCGGATCATGCAGTTGGAGATCGAGGAGCAGGCGCTCATGAAAGAGAAGGACGCAGTGAGCCGGACGCGCTTGGATGCCTTGCGGGAAGAGCTGCAGGAATTAAAAGAGTCATCCGCTGGAATGCGGGAGCAATGGGATCAAGAGAAGGAAGCTTTGCGCGGAATCCAGGAAAAGCGGGAAGAGCTCGACCGCTACCGACGCGACTTGGAGGATGCTCAGAACCGGTTTGATTTGAACCGGGCGGCAGAGCTTCAATACGGTAAAATTCCGGCGTTGGAGCAAGAATTGCAGAAATTGGAACAGCCGCTTTTGGAGAGCCAAGAAAACCGCTTGTTGCGGGAAGAAGTGACAGAAGAAGAGATTGCAACGATTGTAGCGCGCTGGACGGGAATCCCCGTGACCAAGTTGGTCGAAGGGGAACGGGAGAAATTATTGCGCCTTCGCGAAACATTGGAAGAACGGGTCATCGACCAAGACGATGCTGTCCAGCTTGTCACTGAAGCGGTATGGCGGGCGCGTGCCGGTATCAAAGATCCGAACAAGCCGATCGGTTCCTTCCTGTTCCTTGGACCGACGGGTGTCGGGAAGACGGAATTGGCGAAAACATTAGCCGCGACGTTATTTGACTCGGAGGATCATTTCATCCGGATCGACATGTCCGAATATATGGAGAAGCACAGCGTCTCACGTTTGGTTGGAGCACCTCCAGGATACATCGGCTATGAAGAGGGCGGCCAGCTGACGGAATCGGTCCGGCGCAATCCATACTCCGTCGTGCTGCTCGATGAAATTGAAAAGGCGCATCCCGACGTTTCGAACATTCTGCTTCAAATCTTGGATGACGGCCGGATCACCGATAGCCAAGGTCGATTGGTCAATTTTACGAATACGGTTGTTATCATGACGTCGAACATTGGATCGGCCTATTTGCTGAACGAGCTGGACGACACGGAAGGCCATGCAGCCGAAGATTTGGTTATGGCGGAGTTAAGGCGCCATTTCAAGCCGGAGTTATTAAACCGGATGGACGATATAATCATTTTCCATTCGCTGAAAGCGGACGCATTCCGCTTGATCGCCCAAAAAATGCTTGAAGATCTGGTGAAGCGGCTTGAGGAGCAAGAAGTGGTATTAACATATGATGATCACGTTGTCGATTGGATCGTCCGGGAAGGAACGGACGCTGACTTCGGGGCAAGGCCGCTGAAACGTTTCATCCAACGGCATGTGGAAACGGTCGTTGCGAAAGAGTTGATTAGTGGTGAAATTCGCCCAGGCGAAGTGCTCGCATTGTCGATGGTGGATGGAAAATTGAATCTAAATAAGGGATAAATGAATAAAGTCGCTCAGAGTGATTTCGCTCTGGGCGCTTTTTTTTTGTACCTGTTATCCCATGAGATTCCAACAAAAAAACCATTCCTCAATAGGAATGGCTGGTTGGGTCAATCAATGATCCGCAACTGGTTCGTCCGGGCATAGGCTGGAAATAACGAGGACGACGACCGCTAGGATGACTGATATGACGATGCCCGGTACTAGATCGAACGGTACGGCCGCGATCGAGCCGGTAACATAGTTCAACATGGTTACTAATAGAAATGACCAAAGGAATGTCATTACAATTTTCATCGTTTTCACCTCTACATAAACGGATTCCTGTTTATCATAGCATAGCCATGACGGTGGAGAAACATTTATCGAATGAAATAGCGATTAAATTTTGGCGAAAGCGTGTCAGTGGGTTGAAATATACAATCATTTCTTTTATGATTAATACTAGGTACTAATATTAGGTGATAAGAACGGGGGATAAAAAATGAACGCTGGTTTCATTGGAATCGGTAAATGTGTTCCGCCTCAAGTGGTGACGAATGCAGATTTGGAAAAGCGCATGGATACTACGGATGAATGGATCCGCACGCGGACGGGAATCGAACAACGGCATATTGCAGATGAGAATACTGATTCATCGGATTTGGCGTATCAAGCAGCGGTGAATGCTATTGAAGATGCGGGAATCCAACCGGAAGACATCGGGTTGATCTTGGTGGCGACCGTTACGCCGGATTTACCGTTTCCGTCAGTATCTGCTATGATCCAAGATCGGTTAGGCGCGAAACATGCAGCGGCTATGGATGTATCCGCGGCTTGCGCCGGCTTTATGTATGGTGTCGTGACTGCGAAACAGTTTGTCGAGTCGGGCGCTTATCGATACGTGCTCGTCGTTGGCGTCGAAAAATTATCTAAAATCATGGACTGGGAAGATCGTGGAACTGCGGTGCTCTTCGGAGACGGTGCCGGGGCGGCAGTCATCGGCAAAGTGAGTGAAGGGCGCGGAATCCTTTCATTTGAACTCGGAGCGGATGGCAGCGGCGGGAAGCATTTATTCCAAGATCGCTATATCCAAATGAATGGCCGGGAAGTGTTTAAATTTGCGGTGAGACAAATGGGTGAGTCGGCTGAAAGTGTTATTGAAAAAGCTGGATTGACGAAGGAAGATGTAGATTATTTGATTCCCCATCAAGCGAATATGCGCATCATGGAAGCGTCCCGGGAGCGGTTGGGCCTTCCGCCTGAAAAAATGTCGAAGACGATCCACAAATACGGCAATACTTCGGCGGCATCCATCCCGATTTCTCTTGTGGATGACGTGGCGGATGGAAAAGTGAAAGACGATGATGTCATTGTTCTCGTTGGTTTTGGCGGTGGTCTCACATGGGGCGGACTTTGCATTAAGTGGGGAAGATGATTCCTTCTTTTCATGATAGAATAAGTGCTAGGTGTCGCGGTATTACTTAATTAGGGAAGGGAAGTTTGAGAATATGGAAAAACGTCGTGTCGTGGTTACAGGAATTGGAGCAGTATCTCCCGTTGGAAATACGGCAGAAGATTCTTGGCGCTCGGTATTAGAAGGAAAATCGGGAATCGGTATGCTTACTCGGCTGGACCGTGAACAATTTCCGGTGAAAGTGGCGGCGGAAGTAAAAGATTTCGATATCGAAGAGTACATTCCACGCAAAGATGCGCGTAAGATGGACCGTTTCACGCATTTTGCGCTCGCTGCCTCTGTTATGGCCATGAAAGACGCCAATCTTGAACTAGATGAAGAGCTCGGACTGCGCACAGGGGTGTGGATCGGTTCGGGAATAGGCGGAATGGAAACACATGAGCAGCAATTTAAGACATTTTTAGAAAAAGGGTACCGTCGGGTCAGTCCGTTTTTTGTCCCGATGATGATTCCGGACATGGCGTCTGGCCAAGTATCCATCCATTTAGGTGCAAGAGGCATCAACTCATGTTCCGTGACAGCTTGTGCTTCTGGAACGAACTCGATTGGGGATGCGTTCGAAGTGATTCGTCGTGGCGACGCTGATGTCATGGTCACGGGTGGAACGGAAGCGCCAATTACGACGATGGCGGTTGCCGGTTTCTGCTCTAGTACCGCACTTTCATTGAATCCCGACCCGGCGACGGCTTCCCGTCCATTTGATGCGGAGCGTGACGGCTTCGTCATGGGGGAAGGGGCCGGTATCCTGATTCTCGAAGAATACGAGCATGCAAAAGCACGTGGAGCCAAAATGTATGCGGAAGTGATCGGCTATGGAGCGACGGGGGATGCTCACCATATTACAGCGCCCGCTCCAGAAGGGGAAGGCGGCGCACGAGCAATGCGCGAAGCGATTGCGAAAGGCGGCATCACTCCGGATCAAATCGATTATATTAACGCGCATGGCACGAGCACGCCATACAACGATTTGTATGAGACAATTGCAGCGAAATCAGTCTTTGGCGATCATGCCTATAAACTGGCAATGAGCTCGACCAAATCCATGACAGGTCACCTACTTGGTGCTGCCGGTGGACTCGAGGCAATCTTCACCGTCAAGGCGCTCCACGAAGGAATCCTGCCGCCAACGATGAATTATGCAAATCCGGATCCAGAATGTGATCTGGATTACGTAACAGAAGGTGCCCGCAAGGCTGACATCCAATACGCGATGAGCAACTCGCTCGGCTTCGGCGGTCATAATGCTTCGCTTGTGTTCAAGAAAATTGAAGATTGATTGTATAGGAACGCTCCACTGAGGTGGGGCGTTTTTTTATATCGAGGATAGCTCTGAGAGTATGCGGGATTGCCCCGACAGTTTTTTCGGGAGTCCTTACAGTTTCGGGAATTGTCCTGAGAGTTTGCCTGAGCCATGACAGTTTTCCGGCGCGCCCTTACAGTTCGAGGATTAGCCCTTACAGTTTGGCGAATAGCCATGACAGTTCCACCGGGCCCTGACAGTTCTGGGGATTGCCCTTACAGTTTGTTGAATTGCCATGACAGTTTCTCGCCGCGCCATGACAGTTCCGTGGATTGTCCTTACAGTTGCCCCATTTGCCATGACAGTTCCACCGGCCCCTGACAGTTTCCCGGTCAACTTACACCCCACAACAAACGCCCCTCTCGTCTAAACGAGGGGGGCGTTTACATATACTCGTAGAAAATCCAAAGGACGATGCCGGATGACACGACTATTTCTCTTTCTGATCAGCTACGGGCTCGTAGTGATCTCGTTGTCTCACATGATCTTCTACTTCAATTATCGCTCGCTCGGTTATGAATGGAACCAGATTTTTCGATACATTATCCGGACGGCCGATTTTTCCCTCTTTCTTATTGCGGCGGCTGTTCTCATCTTAACAATCACCGTTTCCGTCCGAGCCCCATCGCGGCCTCCATCTTCTGAAGAGTGGCCGAAGCGATAGCATTCGCTTTTTCCGCACCTTGGTCCAAAATTTCGTCCAAGATGGTAGAATCCAGCAACTCATAATACTTTTCCTGGATCGGCGCAAGGTGCTCGATCACTGCTTCCGCCACACCGGTTTTGAATGCTCCATAGCCTAACCCTTCATATTTGCCGACAAGGTCTTCGATCGCTACATCGCTTAATGCGGATTCAATGGTCAATAAATTCGACACACCCGGTTTTTCCGCTACATCGAATCGGACGACTCCTTCCGAATCGGTCACGGCACTTTTGATCTTCTTCTCGATTTCTTTTGCCGTGTCCAATAAATAAAGCGTCCCTCTTTTATTCGGGTCGGACTTGCTCATTTTTTTCAACGGATCCTGCAGGGATTTAATGCGGGCTCCGTTTTTCGGAATACGGACTTCAGGAATTGTCAGGACATCTCCGTAGCGTCTATTAAACCGTTCCGCCAAATCGCGGGTCAGTTCCAAATGTTGTTTTTGGTCATCCCCGACAGGGACGATATCTGTGTTATACAAGAGGATATCCGCCGCCATTAAAGGAGGATAGGTCAAAAGGGCTGCGGACACGCCTTCCTGTCCTTCTGATTTATCTTTGAACTGCGTCATGCGCTCCAATTCTCCTATATAGGAAACGCACTGCATGATCCATCCCGCTTGTGCATGAGCCGGAACTTCCGACTGAATAAATAAAACGGATTTCTCCGGATCGATTCCACTGGCAATATAGGTCGCCGCCAGGGAACGGATCGCCTTTTTCAAGTCATCCGGATCTTGTTGGACCGTGATGGCATGCTGGTCGACAATCGAAAAAATGCAGTCTGCCTCATGCTGGACTTCGACAAATTGCCGAAACGCCCCGATGTAATTCCCCAATGTGATAATACCTGTAGGCTGTACGCCTGAAAAAATGGTCGTCAATTCAATCTCCTCCTAATTAAAATCAAAAAAACACATCAATCATCCCCTTACTAGGGACGATTGATGTGTTCAACCGTGGTACCACCCGAATTGCCCGAAGGCCACTCCAATTCCGTAACGTGGAAAACGTGACGAGCTACTGGCCGTGGCGTTCACTTGTCAGGCTCAGGATCCCATTCACCCAGATCAGCTTGCCTGTTCCCACCAGCCACAGGCTCTCTGCAAAGCTTGATACTGAATTACTTTTTTCCTTCAAAGCCGTTCTTCATCATGTTTATCAAATTATAATACGGGGTAAGGAAGAATGCAAATAGTGCCCTTTAAACGTAATACAAGAGAAGACCGATGCCCATCACCACTAAAATCATTGCACCTCCGCCAACCAACGGAGTGACAGAACCGGTAAATAGCTGAGATGGTGCTCGCATCGATTCGACATCATCCAACCGGTGACTCGGCGTGAAGATCTTTCTGGAAGTGGTAATAAAAATATCAAAGAATCCTGACGAAAAAACGTAGGAAACAAGCCCGATAAACAACATGATTCCGCCGACAAAAAATGACATATTTACATAGGCGAGCAATGAGAAATCATTATTAGTAATAAACATAAGAATCAGTATAATTACTTGACCTAGGATAAAGTTCCTTAAGGCTTTTCTCATAACATCTCCTCCTTACCACCTCATTTTAACGCTTTAATGCAATGAAATCAAAATGTATTTCCTCTTCTTAAAATATATTAAAATTATTGCTTCTAAACATTGGTGTAATCAGTTTTTGAAGGATTTATTATTTCAAAAAAATAAAATGTGTTAGAAATCAGTCTATACAACTGTAAGAAAAATTGTATAATGGACTTGTACCTTTTTCGGAAAACAACAAAAAAAGAGGAGGTCATTTGTTTGAAGAGTCGTTTAGTGTGGCTACTAAGTCTATTGCTAATTGTAAGCGCATTCCTCGCTGCCTGTGGCGGTGCCAAGGACACGAAGGATGACACATCTGCACCGGCAGACAATGGACAGGATAATGAGGATGCGAAAACGGAAGAAACGGCACAGCCGGATGCTGAACAAGTATTGCACCTGATCGAAGTTGATGAAATCCCTTCAGTGGATCATTCCATTTCAGAAGATGCCGTCAGCTTCGTTGTATTGAACAACGTCATGGAAGGTTTGTACCGTCTGGACCAAGAGAGTATGCCGATTCCGGCAATGGCAGAAGGTGAACCTGAAATTAGTGATGATGGAAAAACGTATACATTTAAAATCCGTGACGCTGAATGGTCGAACGGAACGCCTGTCACTGCCCATGATTTCGTTTACTCCTGGCAGCGGGCGATCGATCCGGACACCGCTTCACCATACGGTCCGTATTTGATGGAAGGCATGGTGAAGAATGCGACTGAAATTGGTAAAGGGGAAGCCGAAATTACGGAGTTGGGAATTCGTGCTGAAGACGAAAAGACACTCGTTATTGAATTGGAAAATCCGATCCCTTATTTCCTATCTCTCATGGCGTTCCCGACTTTCTATCCGTTGAATGAAGAGTTCGTCAAAGAACAAGGAGATAAATATGCTTCCACTTCAGATGCCATGATTTATAACGGTCCGTTCAAATTGGCGGATTGGGATGGAACGGGCAACTGGAAATACGTGAAGAACGAAACGTATTGGGATAAAGACACTGTGAAACTGGAAGAGATCACAGTTGATGTAGTAAAAGAAACGGCTACGGCAGTCAAACTATATGAGCAAGGCCAGATCGACCGCGCTATTTTGTCTGCTGAATATGCCATGCAATATGCAGATGATCCAGAAGTGGTCAACGAGTTGGAAACAGCGCTATTCTATTTCAAGATGAACCAAGAGCGCAACGGAAAAGCAACACCGCTCGCTAATGAAAATATCCGTAAAGCGATTGCACGTGCTTTTAATAAAGATGAATTGGCGGAAGCTGTACTTGCAAACGGTTCCAGAGCGGCCAACTTCCTAGTACCTGCTGAATTCACATACGATGAAGATGGAAAAGACTTCCGGGAATATAGTGATGAATTTACGGTATACAATGTGGAAGAAGCTCAGGAGTATTGGAAAAAAGGCTTAGAAGAGCTGGGTACGGATAAAGTGACACTTGAAATACTGGGTGGCGATACGGAAAACGCGAAGAAACAACAAGAGTGGTTCAAGTCCGAATTGGAACGGAATCTTTCAGGTCTCACTATCAAATTGAAAGAAGTTCCATTTGCAGTACGTCTTGAGTTGGATAATTCCAGTGATTATGAAATCCAAAGCGCGGGCTGGGGAGCGGACTTCCAGGACCCGATTTCTTATTTGGAACTATTCACGACAGACAGTCCTCAAAACCTGATGGGCTATTCGAATCCAGAGTTCGACAAATTGATTGAGTCGACAAAAATTGAGCTTGCGGATGACCCGGTTGCACGGTACGAAGCATTCGCGGAAGCGGAAAAAATTCTTCTTGAAGACGATGCCGCGATTGCCCCGACGTATCAACGCGGACGGATGGCTCTCATGAAACCATACGTCAAAGGGCTTGCTACACACCCATTCGGTGGGGACTACTCCTTCAAATGGATGTATATCGCAGGGAAAGAATAATTAACATCGCAGTTAAAATCTCATAAAAAGAGAGTATATGGTAGTTATAGACCATGTACTCTCTTTTTCACTAAGAGAGCGTATTTTAAATTTTCCTAACTGTTTGATTGGTCTATTTATAAATTATACATACAGGGGGTGCAAAGATGGCGAAATATATTGCGAAACGTGTCGTGTATATGTTCCTTTCTCTCTTCTTGATTGCGACTTTCACTTTCATATTAATGAAAATGCTGCCCGGTTCCCCATTAGCTTCCGCTGAAAAACTATCAGCCGAACAAAGGGCAGTCGTCTATGAAAAATATGGATTGAATGATCCGTTGCCCGTGCAATATGTCAGGTATATGGGGAATTTGGCAAAAGGGGATTTTGGGGTTTCATTCCAATATAAAAATGCCGATGTTATGGCATTGATTATTAAGAAGTTGAAGTATTCCATGATACTTGGTTCGCAAGCGCTTATTTTCGGTACATTGGTCGGAATTATCCTCGGGATGATTGCGGCTTTGAAACAAAATACGATATGGGATTACGGAAGTACGGTGATAGCGATTCTAGGAGTATCCATTCCGTCTTTCGTTTTCGCCGCCTTATTGCAATATGCGTTTGCCGTTCATTGGCAATGGTTTGATGTCGGTCTTTGGAAAGGGTGGAAATCGAGTGTGCTGCCATCTCTTGCGCTGGCGATGACACCGATTGCGATGGCGGCCCGATTCATCCGAACGGAAATGATTGAAGTGTTGAGTTCGGACTATATCTTGTTGGCGAAAGCAAAAGGGGCGAGTTGGTATGAAATCGCATTCAAGCATGCGTTCCGCAATGCACTCATCCCACTCATCACCGTGCTAGGCCCAGTGGCCGCCAGCTTATTGACAGGTTCTCTCGTCGTAGAACAGATTTTCGCCATTCCGGGAATCGGGGAGCAATTCGTCAAATCGATCAGTTCGAATGATTATGCTGTCATTATGGGGACGACACTTTTCTTCTCGGTGTTCCTGATAGTTATCATCCTGATCGTGGATATTTTGTATGGAATTATTGATCCGCGTATCCGGTTGTCGGGAGGTGCTAAGTAATGACGCATCATATGGAAGGCTTGCCGAAAGATGCATTTGAACAAGTTGTGGTGGATAGCGCACAAGCAGAGAAAATTTCCAAGCCGAGTCTCAGTTTTTGGCAAGACGCCTGGTTGCGGATCCGCAAAAACAAAGCTGCTATTGTTAGCGCGTTTGTTTTGTTATTCCTCATCATCATGGCGTTTGCCGGGCCTTATATGGTGGAGCATGACCCTGAAAATGTACGGGTCACCCATGCCAACCTGCCTCCGAAGATTCCAGGTCTGGAGGATCTCGGTATCTTTAATGGTGAAGGAAAGCTCGGTTCTAAAACTGTTAATTTATATGAAGTAAAAAAAGTCGAGGAGTATTACTGGTTCGGAACGGACAGCTTGGGCCGTGATCTGTTCAGTCGATTATGGAAAGGGACGCAAATCTCACTATATATCGCTTTTGTTGCGGCAGTGATTGATATGTTGATCGGTGTCATCTATGGCGGCATTTCCGGTTATTATGGAGGCCGTGTCGATGATATCATGCAGCGGATTGTAGAAATATTGATTGGGATCCCGACTCTCGTTATTGTCATTTTAATGATTATGGTCATGGAGCCCGGAATTTGGTCGATCATCATTGCGATTTCCATAACCGGATGGATTGGCATGTCAAGGATTGTCCGTGGGCAAGTGTTGAAATTTAAGAACCAGGAATTTGTCTTAGCGGCAAAAACGCTAGGTGCTAGTGATGGACGGATCATCAAGAGGCATTTATTGCCAAATATCATGGCGATTGTCGTCATCAATATGATGTTCACCATTCCGACGGCGATTTTCTTCGAAGCATTCCTAAGCTTCATCGGACTTGGACTTCAGGCACCGAAAGCATCCCTTGGCACATTGATCAATGATGGATATAGATTTTTGGAATACCAGCCGCATATGCTGTTCTTTCCGGCTATTGTGCTAAGTGTCCTCATGATCGCCTTCAACTTGATCGGAGACGGATTGCGGGATGCACTTGATCCGAAAATGAAAGACTAAGGGGGAAAGCGAAATGGAGAAAATAGTAGAGGTGCGGAACTTGGAGCTTTCCTTCCATACATTTGCGGGTGAAGTGAAAGCGATCCGGGGTGTCGATTTCGAAGTGTTCAAAGGAGAGACGCTTGCCATCGTGGGAGAATCCGGTTCGGGTAAATCCGTGACGAGCAAAGCGATCATGCGGCTTCTGCCGAATTCCAGTACAGAGTATAAAAATGGAGAGATCCTATTCGGTGGAAGGGACTTGCTGTCTATTTCCGAGAAGGAGATGCAGAAAGTGCGCGGGAAGGATATCTCGATGATCTTTCAGGACCCGATGACCTCGCTCAATCCGACGATGACCATTGGCAAGCAAATTATGGAGCCCTTATTGAAGCACCAAAAGCTTAGCAAAAAAGAAGCTTGGCAAAAGTCGATTGAATTGCTTGGACTTGTCGGTATGCCTCAACCGGAGATGAGGATGAAGCAATACCCTCACCAATTTTCTGGTGGGCAGCGCCAACGGATTGTTATTGCGGTTGCGCTGGCTTGCAATCCGAAACTCCTCATTGCGGATGAACCGACAACTGCGTTGGACGTCACCATTCAAGCGCAAATTTTAGAACTCATGAAAAAGTTACAGAAACAGATTGAGACAGCGATCATTTTCATCACACATGACCTTGGGGTGGTCGCCAATGTGGCGGACCGCGTCGCTGTTATGTATGGAGGGCAGATTGTGGAAGTCGGAACGGTCGATGAAATTTTCTATAATCCGCAACATCCGTACACATGGGGCTTGCTCAGTTCGATGCCGTCCTTGGATACGGACGAGGAACAATTATATGCCATCCCCGGCTCGCCTCCGGATTTATTGGACCCGCCAAGGGGGGATGCCTTTGCCCTTCGAAGCGAGTATGCGTTGAAAATCGATCTGGAGAAGAGGCCGCCGCTCTTTAAAGTGAGTGACACCCATTATGCTGCCACTTGGCTGCTTCATCCCGATGCGCCACCTGTAGAACCTCCAGCTCCCATTGTGGAACGGATGAAAGTATTTCCGGGCAGTCGATATTATGAAGGGAAAGCAGGAGGTGCAAGATGATGACCGAAAAATTACTGGAAATCAAGCATTTAAAACAGTACTTTAATGAAGGCAAAAAAAATGAAGTGCGTGCAGTGGATGATATTTCCTTTGATATTTATCGGGGAGAGACACTCGGCTTAGTGGGTGAATCGGGTTGTGGAAAATCAACGACTGGCCGTACCATCATCCGCCTGTACGAAGCGACTGGAGGGGAAGTCATCTATGATGGCGTAAATGTCCATGCCAAAAAGTCGAAAAAGGAATTGAAAACTTTCAACCGGAAAATGCAGATGATTTTCCAAGACCCGTACGCTTCACTGAATCCGAGAATGAAAGTGCTTGATATCATCGCGGAAGGACTGGATATCCACGGCTTGGCCAAAAGTTCAAAAGAACGGACGCAGCGGGTGTATGAACTGTTAGAAACGGTAGGCTTGAATCGGGAGCATGCCAATCGGTATCCGCATGAATTTTCCGGAGGGCAGCGCCAACGTCTTGGAATAGCACGCGCGCTTGCGGTGGAACCGGAATTCATCATCGCGGACGAACCAATATCTGCACTCGATGTGTCCATCCAGGCTCAAGTCGTGAATTTATTGAAGGAACTGCAAGAGAAGAACGGGTTAACCTATCTGTTCATCGCCCATGATCTGTCGATGGTGAAATATATTTCAGATCGGATCGGGGTCATGTATTTCGGAAAATTGGTCGAGTTGGGACCAGCCGACGATATCTATACATCGCCAAAGCACCCGTATACCCAATCGTTGCTCTCTGCGATTCCCTTGCCGGATCCGGAGTATGAGCGGACGCGGGTAAGGAAAACATATGACCCTTCCGTCCATCAGTACAAGGAGGGGGAGGAGGTGACCATGCGGGAAGTGGCACCAGGCCATTACGTCCTCTGTTCGGAACGGGAGTACCGGGAATTAGTAGCTAAACAATAATGTAGGAGGATCGGGTTCTCAAAGGTGAAACCGATCTTTCTGTATTTTTCATACAATTCTGGTACGATGGCAAAAAGGGAGTGTGTATGCATGAAAAGATGGGTGTGGATACTAGGAGTATGCCTAGTGATAGCTATGGGGAATGCAATTTCTACTGCCGCGGAGGAAGATGGAAGTTTCCGAGAGTTTGCGGAACGTACATATGGATTTACAACAATCGATGAAGCTGTGATTGCTTCCTCGGAACTGTTCCGGTTTCAGTCAGGTCTGACATTCGACTATCCCGATGCAGTCCGCGGTGTTTATGTGACCGGTCATTCTGCGGGCGGAGAGCGGTTTGACCAGTTGGTGAATTTGATTGACAAAACCGATTTAAATTCAATGGTCATCGACATCAAAGATGATCATGGATATATCACCTATATACCGGGGCAAGATTCCGAACTGGCCGCTTTGGATATCGGGCAACCGTATATAAAAGATCCTCATTCTCTATTGAAAACATTGGAAGGGAAGAAGATTTACCCGATTGCCCGGGTCGTTGTTTTCAAAGATAGCGTTCTTGCCCAGAAGCGTCCCGAACTTTCATTTACAGATGGAGGGGAAGTCTGGAAGAATGGAAGGGGCGAGTCCTTTGTGAATCCGTATCTGAAAGAAGTATGGGATCATAATGTCGCCATTGCGAAAGAGGCGGCCGAGATGGGATTCCAGGAAATCCAATTCGATTACGTGCGTTTCCCGGAAGGATTTGAGAAACGGCATGAAACGCTGAAATACGAAATGGGCGAATACACAGAATCCGAATTGGATCCGGTGCAGCGTCGGGTGGAAGCTGTGACCGATTTTGTTGCTTATGCGAGAGAACAGTTGCAACCCTATGACGTCGACGTTTCTGTCGATATTTTCGGCTATGCGGCCACGTTGCCCGAAGCACCGGGAATCGGACAGAACTTTTCCAAGATATCCGAAAATGTCGATGTCATTTCATCAATGATTTATCCAAGTCACTGGACTTCTTACTTCGGTATTTCAAAACCGGATTTGGAGCCTTATCGGCTTGTGGCCGAATATGCCAAAGTGGAGAACCAAGTGCTATCGAAACTGGAGGCTCCCCCAATATCCCGTCCATGGCTTCAAGATTTTACGGCATCCTGGCTAGGGTCGGGCAATTATAAACGATACGGGAAAGCGGAAGTCGAAGCGCAGATCAAAGCGTTGAAAGAAAATGGCATCGATGAGTTCCTTCTATGGAACGCAGGCAATCGTTATACGGAAGGTGTCAATTATACTCCATAATGAATAGTAGAAAAGGCAAGGGGCTGTCTAGGATAGGCAGTCCTTTTCGCATGAGACCGCTGCGCTCATAACTTCCCACTGGCGTTTATAAAACTGGATTGGTGCTTATATTTTAGGAGAACCGCGCATAAGTCTAGGTTGGCGCTTATATTTCCCGACAATCGCTTATAGCGGCAAAGAACCGCTCATATCCTAAAACAACCGCCCATAACTGAAGCGCACCTCCGCACCATAAAAAGGGGCTTTCCAGCTAAAAGGACAGCTCCTTTTTGTATGAAAAATAAGGTGTTGTCCTTTTATCATCTATTTGTTCGGAACTCCGCACAATTTTCACAGTTTGAATATAAAATAACAAAGGTGGGTATACTATGTCGGATAACGATTATTGACATTTTCGTTGACATTTCCAATGAAACCTTTTTGCCTCTCCATACGTACTATATAGTAGCAAAGGATAATATTTCTTTTTTCATTAATATAAATCTAATTGAGAAAGCAAAATATTTGACAAGAGGATGTTTAAAAAAATATCTTATCGGGTATAACAGATAAGAGCCTCTGAATTAGAACGAAGAATTACGTAGAAAGTCATTACTGTTGCGGAATTGTGAAGATACCTCTAATTTTTTCAGGAAAAGTGTATTCATTGGTGTCAATAACGTGTATAATAGGTGTAGAACTATTCTTTTTACAATCATTCTAATTTAAACATCAATTTAAATATCTAATAAGCCGACTGAAAGGAAGTGTCAATGTATGATGGTTACATTATTCACATCGCCAAGCTGTACGTCATGCAGAAAAGCAAAAGCATGGTTAGAGGAACATGAAATTCCATATACAGAGCGCAATATATTTTCAGAGCCATTAAATATCGACGAAATAAAAGAGATCCTTCGAATGACGGAAGACGGAACAGACGAAATCATTTCAACTCGCTCGAAAATCTTCCAAAAGTTGAACATCGACGTAGAGAGCCTTCCACTCCAACGGTTGTATGAACTGATCCAAGAACATCCAGGGCTTCTCAGAAGACCAATCATTCTAGATGAAAAGAGATTGCAGGTAGGGTACAATGAAGATGAAATCCGTCGATTCCTACCGAGAAAAGTGAGGGCCTATCAGCTGCAAGAAGCACGGCGCATGGTCAATTAACTAAACATACTATCCAAAAAGCTGATGGGAATGACATTGAAAAATGCCGTATGCCTATCAGCATTTTCGATTTTCCTTGCTTTCCCGGCGGATGTTATCTACAATGCTAGTATTATCAAAATTATAATGTTCTTGCCGTGACGGAATCCTTTCATATTGTGACGGACGTTCATATACTAGTACTAAGCATTGCAGGTGCTCTACACATTATAGAGGGACTAGTTCGGACTGGTTCCGGAGGAAGGGAGAGAAAAGGGATGGAAATAGAACGCATCAATGAAAATACTGTCAAGTTTTTCCTATCATATATCGACATTGAAGAGCGCGGGTTCACCCGTGAAGAAGTATGGTATAACCGTGATAAAAGCGAGGAATTATTTTGGGAAATGATGGACGAAATCAACGATGAAGGCGACTTTGAAATCGAAGGGCCTTTATGGATCCAAGTCCACGCCATGAGCGGCGGCATCGAAGTGACCGTGACTCGGGCCCAAATGCCTGCGGATGGGCAACAATTGGAATCCCCATTTGATATGGATGACCCTCGTAAGATGTTTCAATCCGATGGTGAAGTGTTTGATGAAATAACGGACCTGGAGAATGAGGAAGAGGAAAACGGATTTGATTGGATAGATAATATGTTTGTCTTTAATGAATTCGAAGAGTTGATTCAACTTGCTAGCCGCATGTCAGGGTATGAGAAGGCCAGAACTGCGTTATATTCGTTTGAAGATAAATATTACTTGTATCTAACCTACGACCCAGATGCCATTCAAGACTTTCGAAAGACAGATTTATTAAGCGTCATCTCCGAGTTCGGTCATATATCGAACGTCACCATCCATCGACTCCAAGAATACGGCACTCCCATTATTGAATCTGATGTTTTTCAAACGATTGAGAAATATTTTTCATAATGTATCAATTACGCCTCGGCGTAATTGCGTCCAGATTTTGAATCGAGCTTGCTCGATTGACTCCTTTCAAAATCTGTGACATCTGCCGGAGGCTTTATCTTTATTCAGCGGGCATTTGAACACCCGCTGAATAGGGAATTAAACCACATTAATCCCATTACCCTAAGAGTTTGGGATTTGCTGAATAAAGATAAAACAGCTGCTGCGAAGTGGCTGTTTTTTATTTTTGCAGTTGCATATATGACTGAAAATTTGTAAAATGAAAAGAAAGGAGTGTTGCCTATTTTGACTGCCCTTGACCAGAATGGTAATTTGGTTGTTCTTTTGCCTTCGATGGAGAAGGATATGTTACGAAAGTCTAGAACGACTAGTCTATTTTATTGTCCCCAGTGTGAAAATCCCGTTCAACTAAAAGTGGGAGATATCGTCATTCCCCATTTTGCCCATCTACATGACACATCCTGTTCCAATGCTTTTTCGGAAGGAGAGTCCTTTGAGCATTTACTCGGAAAGCAACACCTGTTCACTTTCTTGCAAAAACACGCGGAACGGGTTGAACTGGAACCGTTTGTCGAACGGATTTCCCAGCGGCCTGATCTGCTTGTTACCCTTGATTCTAAGCAAATTGCGATTGAATTCCAATGCAGTCCCATTTCTGCCCTCCGGATGAATGATAGGACAGCTGGTTATCAACGAGCTGGCATAGCCCCGTTTTGGCTACTGCACACACCGGACAAGTCTAGACAGCAGCCACAAGGAATCGGCATCTTTCAATTTTCCCGATTTCAGGAACAATTCTTCACCTCCCATCCCCCTGAAGGATCTATGTTAATCACCTACCATCCTCAATCAGATTGTTTCCATTATTTCAGTAGTCTTCTCCATATTGCCGGAAGACGATATATCGGCAACCACCGAAAGTTGCCTAGTTGCCGACAAAGCGTTCCGCTTGCACGTCCTAAGGTGCCAACCGAAGAAGAAATACAGTACTATTACGTGTTATATCAGACGGCCCGCTCTACCTTTTTGAAAACAAGTATATGGAGAAATCGGAAAGGGCTAAGAGATCCCTTTTTGCGAAAATGCTATGAAATGCGAATCATTCCTTCCGAATTGCCGACATGGATCGGAGTCCCTACCCGTAATTCGGAAGCTTTTCGTGAGCATGATTGCGAATGGCAAGCCGCTTTCATTTATTTTGCACGTAAGAGAGAGTTGCAGATTGACCAGTTGTCCAAATCTCATATAAAAAAGTTTCTCAATCGATATGACGGAAATCGAGAGAATTTGGAGAAAGCTTGTCTCGCCTATCGAGATTTTTTAATCAAATCACATGTCGATATTCGAAAGAATCGGGACAACCTCCTCGAAAGCTGTCTAATCAAGGTTTTAGCAGGAAGATTCCTTGCAATACCAAGCGAATATTGAGAAAATGAAGTCTACTCTTTGCTTGGAATGGAGGACTATTAATGGGTAGTGAATCAAAAAATAAAGTGTTGACACGGGAGGAAATCAAGACGGAAGAAACATGGCGCCTCGAGGATATTTTTGAAACGGATGAGGCTTGGGAAAAGGAATATAAGGTGATTGAAGAATTTGCAAAGAAGGCGGACTCCTATAAAGGAACGCTCCGTAACGGAGCAGACGCCCTTTATGATGCCTTGACATACCGCGATAAGTTATCTGAGAAGCTTCGTAGGCTTTACACATATGCTCATTTAAAAGCAGATCAAGATACGACGAACAGCTTTTATCAAGCGATGGACAGCCGGGCCAAAACATTATATGTCAAAGTATCCACAGCACTCTCCTTTTTCTTGCCGGAACTTCTTGCGATTGATGAAGAAGAGTTGAATCGATTGGTGGAATCCCATAAAGGCCTTCAATTGTATAAACAAGAATTCAGAGAAGTCAACACACAGCGGCCGCATGTCTTGCCAGCAGAGCAGGAAGCACTTCTCGCCCAATTGGCTGAAGTGACTGGTAATCCATCTGAAACTTTCAATATGTTGAACAACGCCGATCTGACGTTTCCGCTGGTAAAAGACGAGTCCGGTGAAAAAGTAGAGCTCTCTCATGGGCGCTATATCCGATTTTTGGAAAGTGATGACCGGAGCGTCAGAGAAGAAGCGTTCAAAGCAATGTTTTCGAAGTATGGAGAATTTCAAAATACATTTGCTTCAACATTATCTGGAAATATTAAAAACCACAACGTCAATGCGCAAATCCGGAACTATGGATCCGCCCGTGAAGCGGCAATGTCGAATAATCATATTCCCGAAACGGTATATGAAAACTTAGTTTCAACCATCAATAAAAATGTCCACCTGCTACAGCGTTATGTAGCACTTCGTAAAAAAGTGTATGGCCTCGACGAACTCCATATGTGGGATCTATATGCACCTCTCATTAAAGAAGCTAACACGAAAATCAGCTACTCGGAAGCAGAAGAGACGATGTTGAAAAGCTTCCAGCCGCTTGGTGATGATTATGTATCGATTGTCAAAGAAGGATTGGAAAACCGGTGGGTCGATGTCCGGGAGAATAAAGGGAAGCGATCGGGTGCCTATTCCTCGGGCTCATTTGGCACAAATCCTTATATCCTGATGAATTGGCAAGATAATATCAACAACTTGTTCACATTGGCCCATGAATTCGGGCATAGCGTCCACAGCTATTATTCACGAAAATACCAGCCATTCATTTATAGCGGCTATTCAATCTTCGTTGCAGAAGTGGCTTCTACGGTGAATGAGGCAATCTTGAATGACTATTTGCTAAAGACGACGGAAGATGAACAGAAACGGATCTACTTGCTGAATTACTGGCTCGATGGGTTCCGGGGCACCGTGTTCCGCCAGACGATGTTTGCCGAGTTCGAGCATTTGATCCACCAATTGGACCAGCAAGGCGTCGCGTTGACAGCCGAAAAACTAACGGAAGAGTACTACGCGTTAAACAAAAAATACTTTGGAGAAGATCTTGTCATCGATGAAGAGATCGGTTTGGAATGGGCGCGGATCCCTCACTTCTATTATAATTACTACGTTTATCAATATGCGACAGGCTATAGCGCAGCAGTTGCTCTGAGCCATCAGATTCTGACAGAAGGGGAGCCCGCAGTCGAGCGGTATATCAACAATTTCCTGAAAGCCGGATCCTCGGATTATCCGATTGAAGTCTTGAAAAAGGCCGGCGTCGACATGACGAGCGCCGCTCCAATCGAAGAAGCATGCCGGGTCTTTGAAGAAAAGTTAAACGAGTTGGAAGCCCTGTTGCTGAAATGAAATCGAGCAATCCCTTTATCCTTTGACTGGATAGAGGGATTTACTTGTGAATAGAATGTGAACGGAAATCGCTCATCAAATGTGACGATTTTGTGAACTTCATTGTGAAATGTTGTCGTTACTATTATTTTATGATAAATTAAAGACGTGAAATAAATCACAATCCCAAACATACACCCCTTTTGTTTGAACGTGAACATTTCTCCCATTCCCTTTGTAAAAGAGCATCCACTTCCCCCCAGGAGTGGATGCTCTTTTCGTTTGTCTGGGATAGGGCCGTGCTCCGATGGGGAACTGGGGCATTTCCTGTCACGGGCAAACTGTCATGGCGATTCGGAGGCAATTCGAGGAACTGTCATGGCACAGCCGGGAACTCTAATGGCCTAGCGGAACTGTCATGGCAAATGGGGCAACTGTAAGGGCAATCCATGGAACTGTCATGGCGCGGCTAGAAACTGTCATGCCCCGGGCAAACTCTCATGGCAATTCGGGTAACTGTAAGGGCAATCGCCGAAACTGTCATGGGGCGTCATGAAACTGTCATGCCCCGGGCAAACTGTCATGGCAATTCATGCAACTGTAAGGGCAATCGCCGAAACTGTCATGTCCCGGTCAAACTGTCATGGCAATTCGGACAACTGTAAGGGCAATCGCCGAAACTGTCATGGCTCGTCGTAAAACTGTCATGTCCCAGGCAAACTGTCATGGCAATTCGGGCAACTGTAAGGGCAATCGCCGAAACTGTCGTGGCTCAATCTCGAACCAACCAAAAAGCCTCACGCCGGAGATACTCCGGTCGTGAGGCTTTTATAATTTATGAAGATGGTTGTTTTTTACGCCACAGGGTGGTGTCTTGGACGAGAAGACGTTCCACGTGTTGTTGCAGTAGGCGTTTTTTGAGTTCGCGTTCCGCGGATTTTTCGGAAATCCGGTAGATGTTTGCAATTTCTTCTGTTGTTAGGGTGTCGAAGCGGTGGAACAGATCGTCGAGTGACGGTGGTAGGTCGGGTGCCAGGGGTTCTCCAAGAAGTTCCCCGAGAATCTGTTCGTATACGGCAAAAGTGTATAGCCCGCTCACCTTCAGCCCTTCGTCTTCGATGTTTTCATTGAAAAAAACAAAAGTGGGGGCTGTCTCGACATCCATTTCCCTTGCTAAATATAAGTCCACTTGCATGGCCCGTAACACATTTTTTGATGAAAAATCGCGGATAAACTCATCTACATCTAGA
Organism: Sporosarcina sp. 179-K 3D1 HS; assembly: GCF_047228905.1. NCBI lineage: Bacteria > Bacillati > Bacillota > Bacilli > Caryophanales > Caryophanaceae > Sporosarcina > Sporosarcina sp. 179-K 3D1 HS. The sequence goes on along the minus strand of NZ_JBFEGI010000001.1, from coordinate 501,382 downwards.
TTGACCTTTTCTGCAATTTCAACGAGAACCGAAAATGATGTGACATTTCGGGATTTTAAAAATGAATATTCCAACATTTTGGATAGGAACCGGAATCCAGCCCGCTTTCCTTGAAACTCGGCGGCTTTAACAGCAATGCTTGGAAAAGTGGGATGTAGTTTACCACATGCTTTCGGATCCGCATTGTCTTCAAGACATTTCATATTCATTGCCGGCATGGATGTTCGCAGAGCAATCCGAAGTGTGAAATAGCGCTCATATTCGATTTGCAGTTTACGTAAAATCGGCTGCAATGACCAACAATCGTTACATAGTGGATCAATGAAAACGTACAATTCAATCGGCCGTGTCGACGGGGACGGGCTAATTGGATTATCTAAGAGGACTCGCCGATTCACGGACGATCCTCCCCAATTCGATTGACCATATGGTTTGCAGTCATCACGAGGCGCTTGTAGTACATTTCCCGTAACGGTCCTTCTAGTCCCACTTCATCCATCGCTTCTGCCATACATGAAAGCCATGCTTCCGCCTGCACCGGCGTGATGGGGAAAGGCATATGGCGTGCTTTCATCATCGGATGGCCGTGTTCTTCCGTATATAAATTAGGCCCACCTAAATATTGGGTTTGAAATTGTTTTTGTTTCCGTGCTGTTTCCGTCAGGTCATCCGGGAAAATCGGGTACAAGTCCGGGTGCTTTGCAACTTTATCATAAAATCTATCGATTAGGTCCGACAACTTCTCAGCACCGATCTCCTCATAAGGGATCAAAGGTTTTCGAGTCATATATGTCAATCTCCTTTGCTCTGACTGTATTGACATTCTATCAATCCCGCAGATCTTACACAAATAAAACAGCTTATGCACACAGGGGGAAAGCAAGCGTGACAAGGAACTCCTGTCCACTTCAACTACCCATTGGTGCCGTCCCCAACTCTATTGGCGCAGCGCAAATTAAACCGAAACTCCATTATAATAGCCGAGCACTTTTCTGACATATTGTTGGGTTTCCTTGAAAGGAGGTATCCCACCATGCTTTTTCACATTTCCCGGACCTGCATTATAAGCGGCGAGGGCAAGCTCGACATTCCCTCCAAATTTATCTAACATTTGCCGGAGATACTTTGACCCTCCCATAATATTCTGGACCGGGTCAAAACTATTGGTAACACCAAGAAATCTTGCAGTGCCTGGCATAAGCTGCATCAACCCTTGGGCACCGGATCGACTTACGACTTCATTGTTAAAATTGGATTCTTGCCGAATAACCGATGCAATTAGCTTTTCCGGTATATTATATTTCTCTGCCGCTTGCTTTATGATATCAGCATAAAGTCCTCCGCTCACCTTAGTTTGGCTTGTGGCTGGGACGGCATTCGGTATATTAATAGCTTGTACAGACAGTAAAGAGTCGGGAATGAAAACATGGTTCATTCCACCATAATGCAGCGGCTCTGAAGCAGCTGCCGTTTCGAGTGCCGTTGCCGATACGGAAGACAAGGATTCCGCCATGGAAGTGGTATGGATCATATCCTCCAGCATCATCTGAAATAAAGCAGGTGAGGAATCGGCCAGCCCCGCATACGTCTGAACGCTACCAAGGGATTGCAGTGAATTGATTTCCATCAACGTGCGAAGTGAGCGTACATCCATCCTTTTCATTCCTTTCGACAATCATGAATACCCTTCTCCTCTATTATACCAATTCTGAATGAAAAACACATCATCCGAACTGCACCGCTGCCGCTCATATGGTAGACTAAACGTAAAGACATGAGAAGGGAAGAAGAGATTGTGGCTATTCAAAATAATGTGGAACACGGATTCGAATTCGAAGGGAATATCCATTTTGAACTGAGTAAAACATCCGAATGTCCCAAAGGCGAGCCATCCGGGAAAATGATCACGGATTCCGACGGACTAGCCTTCGTATATTTATTCGAACAGGATGCGGGCTACGGACAGCTCCGATTTCCAGAGGAAGTGTGGCCGTCCATGGTGGATGCTTTGGCAAAGGATGCCGATCCGGTTCTTGCATGGCAAGGTGAAAAGATTCCGCTTGTCGGATTTAAAGATGAATTGATGATGCTTATCTATAACATAGAGGGTAACGATAACTATGGAGAGGCATTCTCCACAGCGGTCGAGCATGCTTTCGGTTCGATCTTACAGAGCGCGGAATAAGAGCATGGGGGGATCCATTTGAAAGAGTGGAAAGAATTTCTACAACCGTATAAGCAAGCGGTCTCCGAGTTGAAAGTGAAGCTCAAAGGGCTGCGGGCCCAGTATGAGCTGGAGGTCGTCCACACGCCTGTTGAATTTGTGACAGGCCGTGTCAAGCCGCTACCGAGCATTTATGATAAGACGCTTGAAAAAGGGATCCCTTTCGAGCCGTCGAGTGAGCTTGCCTCGGAACTACCGGATATTGCAGGTCTCCGTATTATGTGCCAGTTTGTCGATGATATCCCGACGGTTGTCCGCGCCTTACGGGAGCGGAAGGATCTTCGGGTGGTCGAAGAGCGGGATTATATTGCCCGAAAAAAGCCGAGCGGTTATCGGTCGTATCATATGATCATCGAGTATCCGGTGCAGACGATCCACGGGGAGAAGACGATTCTCGCAGAGATCCAGATCCGCACGTTATCGATGAATTTTTGGGCGTCGATTGAGCATTCGCTAAATTATAAATATGAGGGCGAAATGCCCGAAGAGATTCGACACCGGTTAGAGCGGGCTGCCGAAGCCGCTTTCCAACTGGATGAGGAAATGTCGCAGATCCGGGACGAAATTCAGGATGCCCAACAATATTTCAGCGCGTTCAAGGAAACGGCGACCCGCAGCTATCCGAATAAGAAAAAGAAGGGAGGACGGGAGGAATGAAATTCGCAATTCAATCTAGAAATGATAAATTATCAAACGAGTTAATGGCCCAAGCAAAAAAATATTTGACGGAATTCGGCTTGACCTTTGATGAAGAGGAGCCGGAAATTGTACTGTCGATTGGCGGCGATGGAACATTGCTACATGCCTTCCATAAATATATCCATCGGCTAGAGGATACGTCGTTCGTCGGGATCCATACGGGTCATCTCGGATTCTACGCGGATTGGAAACCTTCTGAAATTGAAAAACTTGTCATTGCGATTGCACGCAAGGAATTTGAAGTAGCTGATTATCCGCTTCTAGAAGTAACTATCAATTACCAACATTACCAAAAGAGCACCAAGTATTTGGCGTTGAATGAATCAACGGTCAAGTCCCCGGAAGTGACCTTCGTAATGGATGTGGAGTTGAACGGCGAACACTTTGAGCGGTTCCGGGGCGACGGCTTGTGCATATCTACTCCCTCCGGCTCTACTGCGTACAATAAAGCGCTTGGAGGAGCAATCATACACCCTGCCATCCCGGCACTCCAGTTGACGGAAATGGCATCCATCAATAACCGGGTCTTCCGGACTGTCGGATCGCCGCTCGTTTTACCGAAACATCATAGCTTGATGTTGGTTCCGGTAAACGGTCCCGATTTCATGTTAACGATCGACCATTTGCAATTGCTGCATAAAGACGTGAAGTCGATTGAATACAGGGTGGCGGAGGAGAAAGTCCGCTTTGCCAGGTTTCGTCCATTCCCGTTCTGGAAACGGGTCTCCGATTCATTCGTGGCGAGCGAAGTGAAAGATGAATAGAACAGATCGCCGTTTTCATCTTCAGTATCGCGTGGAAGGAAAGGATATTCTGTTGAGGGACTTCCTTCAATTCAACGGGATATCGAAAAGAACGCTGACCGCATTGAAATATGGGGGCGGTTCCATTCAAGTGAACGGCACGGAGCGAACGGTCCGCCATTCATTGGCGCACGGCGACCAGGTGACGGTAATATTTCCTGAGGAACAGACCAGCGACGGGCTTCGACCTGAAGAAGGACCGCTTTCGATCCTTTATGAAGATGAAGCGTTACTGATCATAGATAAACCCGCAAACCAAAGCACGATTCCTTCCAGGGACCACCCAGGAGGCTCCATCGCCAATCGGGTGGCGGGAAAATTCAAAAGGGAAGGGATTCCGGCAACGGTTCACATTGTCACGCGGTTGGACCGGGACACGTCGGGATTGCTTTGCATTGCAAAAAATCGGCATATCCATCACTTGTTAAGCGAGCAGTTTAAGGTGGATGGGATCTACCGCAACTATTTTGCGATTGTTGAGGGTCCTCTTCAACCAGGACAGTTTACAATTCAGCAACCGATTGGCCGAAAAGAGGGAAGCATTATTGAGAGGATTGTCCGAATAGATGGTAAATATGCGAGGACAGATGTTGAGGTGCTTTCCAACCATAAGATGAACGGGGAAGAACTCACTTACATTTCGCTCGTACTTCATACGGGAAGGACACATCAGATCCGGGTGCACATGCAATGGTTCGGCCACCCTCTCGCAGGAGATGACCTGTACGGGGGAACTCGTAACTTGATCGGGCGGCAGGCCTTGCACTGCGGGGCGCTCGGATTTACACATCCGTTGTCAGGAGAAGAGCTGATGTTCCGAAGTGAAATCCCCGCAGATATGATGAAACTCATCGGCACGGAATAAGTGCTGTTAGTTAAATGTGGTAAAACGATCAGGCATATAGGGCTGTAAGGATGGCGTCTCTACTATTTCCATTTCAGGGTAACGGATGGCGGTCAGGGCACCGCCAAAAACGCAACCTGTATCAATATTTACAGTATTGTTCAAAAAACGGGCCTGTCTGACTGGGGTATGCCCGTATACGATAAATGGAGCGCCTTTATATGTTTTGGCCCAGTCCCGTCTGACGGGTCGGCCATCAGGGTGCCTCTCGCCGGTAACATCTCCATAAGTAACGAAAACCCGGATTTTTTTTGATTCCGGAGATCCGATCATACTTTCACGAATTCCAGCATGGGCAATGACAAGTTTTTCATTGTCCAGCAATTGATAGAGAGGCAGTGCCTCATAAAAATGCCGATAACGTTTTAAAAAATCAAGACGTTTTTCGACAGGAAGTGCGTCGAGTTCGGCAACTGTCGTTTCTAAGCCGTGGATCTGCTCGACATGATTCCCTTTAGCGAAACGGTAAAATTTATTGCAATGATTTCCCGGGGAATAATGCAGTGAACCGGCATCCTGCATTCGAAATAATAGCGACAATGTTTCTACTGAATTCGGGCCTCGATCCATGGCATCTCCGACAAATGCAAGCGATCGGCCATCCGGGTGGACAGGAATATTATTCTGCATAATATATCCTAGTTTGTCGATTAGTGACAAAAGTTCGTCAAAACAACCGTGAATATCGCCTATAATGTCATATTTCATTTATGCTCACCCTTTTTTGTTCTATGTATAAGTATATAGTATCCCCTATTGAAAGCAATCACTCCCGCGCATCGAGAGAAAGGTGTGACGATGATCATGCAACAAGAACATAAAGAAGAAATCATTTACGATGAAGAAAAGTTGCAAGAGACTTTGGCCGGTTTGAATATTAGAGAGTTCCGTGAAGAATATTTCATGCTTCACCCATACGACCGGGCGAAGTTTTATGAGAAAGTAGGTCCGGAACTCCGAAGAATTATTTACCAATATTTATCTCCGAAGGAATTGGCGGAAATTTTCGAGACGAGTGAGATTGCGGAAGACGAATATCGCGAGTATCTCCGAGAAATGGATACGACGTATGCAGCTGACATGATTTCCTATATGTTCGTTGATAACGCGGTCGATGTCTTGAACGAATTAGACAAATCGCAAGTCGTCAGCTATTTAACCTTAATGAAGAAAGAAGCAGCTGCCGAAATTAAGGCCTTGCTGCATTATGAGGAATATACGGCCGGATCTATCATGACGACGGAGTACGTCACGGTGCCGGAAAATTCCACTGTCCGTTCTGCCATGACCATTTTGCGTAACGAAGCACCGGGTGCGGAAACCATTTATTATGTATTCGTTGTAAATGATGATAATCATTTGACGGGTGTCGTCTCACTTCGTGATCTGATCATTGCGGATGAGGATGCGCTTATCAGTTCCATCATGAGCGAGCGGGTCGTGAATGTTCTCGTTTCCGAGGACCAGGAAGAAGTTGCACGAATGATCAAGGACTATAACTTATTGGCTATGCCTGTCGTCGATTTCCAAAATCATATTTTGGGGATTATCACCGTTGACGATATCATCGATGTGTTGGATGAAGAAGCATCTGATGACTATTCAAAACTTGCTGCGGTCTCAAATATGGATACATTTGATAAGAATTCCTTTTCGGCTGCGAAAAAGCGATTGCCATGGCTCCTTATTCTCCTTGTGCTAGGGATGTTAACCGCTAATTTGATCGATTTATTCACAGAGACGATTTCGAAAGTGGCGTTGCTTGCCGCTTTCATTCCTTTGATTGCCGGAACAGCGGGGAACAGTGGGACTCAAGCGCTTGCCGTAGCGGTACGCGGGATTGCGACGCGAGATGTCGAAGACGAAAGTAAATTTAAACTGTTGCTTCGGGAAGCGGGGACCGGTTTGATTACCGGATTACTATGTGCACTTTTCGTGGTAGCTCTCATCTACGTATGGAAACATCAATTCATCATCGGTCTTCTCGTCGGAGCGGCAATCTTCGTTTCCATTTTCGTGGCGACCATTTCAGGCTCTTTCATCCCTTTATTCATGCATAAAATGAAAATCGACCCAGCAGTCGCATCGGGTCCATTTATCACCACATTGAACGATGTGATCAGTATCATTATCTATTTAGGACTGGCCACACTTTTCCTCGGCGATCTATAACGCCGAGGGTTTTTTGTACAATCGAGTAGGCGTGAACCAGTAAGAAACCGGGCGCATATACTACTTTTAAAAAAGGATGTGCTGTCGAGTGCAAAATGAACCATTGCTGTTCATCCAAGCGCCGCCGGTTTATATCAGAATTACATTTACAGATGAGGAGGACATCCGGGAATTGGAAGAGAGTACGTCCATTTTTTACTCGCGGTCGGAGGAGCACTCCGAGGAACTTATAAATAAGGATTTGGAAAAGGAGGCGTTACCTGAAGAGGAGGTAATCGATCCGTCCATAATCCGGCGTGTTATGTACTTGGCTTCTTCATTTCCCAGGCAGATCTATAAGCCGCTGCAATTTTTATTGAGCGAGCAAACCGTGACAGGAACTATAGAGAAAATCGAGGGGAACTCTGTTTTTATTGAGTTGGAGGGTGAGGATAAACAGGTGATCGCCATAGAACTACATGAAATTGAAGACATTCTTTGGAGAGGGACCTCTTTTCAGGAGGTATGACAAGTTGGCGGAGCGGATATTCCCGTTCTGCTTTTTTGTATGTAAATAATCTTAAAAGAATGCCCGCCAGCTGGGCTGGTCGGGCAAATGAGCATTGCAGGTCAGCTCTTAAAAATCGTCGCAATCAATGAAAATATCTTTAACACACTGAATTGCACAGAAGCACTTCAAGTCGACGGTAATACAGGATCCTGTCGGTTCAAAGTTTTCGACTCTGCAGATTTCCTCGAGGTCAATCTTTCCGTGTTTTGTGATGTCTACCGGATCCCCATCCCGATCAAGCGGTTCGAGTACTTGTAATGTAGCACAGCAGTTGTCAAAAACGTTCTGCACTCTAAAGAAGACAGAGATACAGTTATTGTGACGATGGCGTCCATCGGATTCTCCACCTACACCATCAGAGTGTCCACCGTGTCCACCGTGTCCTCGGCGTCTGCGGCGTTCCCGTTTGAACAACGCCTTGAACAAGTCACCTTTGTCATTTGAAAGGGTGAACACCCGTGTATTGGCCCGTTGACGAGCCGGGCTTACGATGCTTCCGAGCGGACTCGTAAAGCAGTCGGATGCGCAATCGTCGCAGTCCCGATCATCGCGAAGATCTTGCACGCGCTTAATCGCCCGTACGACTTCACAAATACAGTTATCATGTCTGCGAACTCCTCCAACATCCTCATTTTTTCCACAACCCATTCATTCCACCTCCTTTTTCTCAATTCCCTATACTTTATGCAGCGTTTCAGCGTGTGTAAGGGCAGACATACCGGTTTTGAATAAAGTTGCTGCGGAAAAGGCATACTGTGAAAAAAAGTGGAGGGGACGCCTATCCGCAAGCTGATAATCGCATTTTCCCTACTCGTTTTCCTGTCGGGTTGTACTGGAAATGGCATCCGGATTTATAATGAAACGGATGAAGACAGTTCGAAGGCGGAAGAGTTGTTCAAGAAAGACGAACGGCTCATGTCAGTCAGTGCGCTGTTCTATGAGGAACAGTTGTTAACTGGCGTGCGGGTCGATACATTCTCCCGGTTCCGCAAAGGGAAAATAGAGAAGGAATTGAAAAAGAAGTTGGAAAAGTTATATCCCGACATGGATATCACCGTATCGGCTGACAGCAAGATCTTATATGAAGCGACGAAATTGATTAACGAGAGTGATCAAAAAGACATTGGCAAGAAAATAGATGACCTAAAATCTTTATTAAAGGAAGAGACCTGATGAATGAAGAAAAGTACGCGAAACTTGAAAATGAGAAATCACCCGCAACCCCTTTGATGAAAAACTTGTTCAAAGCTTTTCTTACAGGTGGTCTCATTTGCTTGGTCGGTCAGCTTGTCTCCCTCTTTTATATTATGTTTTTTGACTTTACGGAGCGAACCGCAAGCAATCCGACTGTGGCAACGATGATTTTCTTCGCCATGCTACTAACCGGGTTTGGGCAATATAAGAAAATCGGACAATTTGGTGGGGCGGGGAGCGCCGTGCCAATCACGGGATTTGGCAACGCGGTCATTTCGTCAGCGATCGAACATAAAACTGAAGGCTATGTTCTCGGGGTTGGTGGGAATATGTTCAAGCTGGCCGGTTCTGTCATTCTTTTCGGCGTATTTTCCGCATTCCTCGTTGCTTTAATCAAGACCATTCTTGTCAAACTGGGGGTCGTTTCATGGTGAAACGCGGGGTCCTGACATTCCGAACATCCCCCAGTCTAGCGGCGACAGGCGTAACAGCAGGTCCCTTGGAAATGAAAAAAAGCCCTTTTGCAGATCGATTCGACAAGGGGTATGATGACGAACGCTGCGGGCTAAAGACCAATGAACATGCCCATGCCAAGATGATGGAAGATGCGTCCATGATTGCGTTGAGTAAATTGGATTTAATACCGACCGACGTCGATTTTTTATTGACAGGCGACTTGGTCAATCAAATGACACCATCGAGTTTTTGTGCGACGACATTGGGAATTCCGTATTTGGGTCTCTTTTCCGCCTGTGCCACCTCCGTCTCTTCCATCATCACAGCTGCCGTGCTAACTGAAATGGGCATGTCAAATTGCGCATTGGCAGGGTCTTCCAGCCATCATAATGCAATCGAAAGGCAATTCCGCTATCCGATCGAATATGGAGTCCAAAAGGCGGAAACGGCACAATGGACGGCGACTGTAGCGGGAGTTGCTGCAATTACCCCTCAGAAAGCGGGTTATCCGAGTGTGGAGAAAGCTACGATTGGATGCGCGATCGATCTTGGCATGACAGACCCCTTGAATATGGGCGCTGCGATGGCACCAGCCGCTTCCAACACACTCGTCCGGCATTTACAGGGACATGACATGAAAGCTGCCGACTATGATTTAATCATGACAGGGGATCTAGGGAAAACCGGCTTCGAATTATACAAGACGTTGGCGGGGAATCATAGTATCGAAATCACGCCAAATTTTAGGGATGCAGGCTCGGAGTTTTATGGAAATGACTCCTCATTCCTGGCAGGGGCGAGCGGCTCTGGCTGTTCTGCTGCTGTGTATTTTTCCGAAGTGCATGAAAACATGATGAAAGGCAAGTTGAAACGAGTTCTCCTCATTGCAACAGGTGCTTTATTATCCCCATTATCGTACCAACAAGGAGATACCATTCCGTGCATTGCACACGCTGTTGAATTAACGATGAAATGAGTGGATCGGATGCTATCAATTTATCTCACCGCATTTATCGTCGGGGGGCTGATTTGCGTTATCGGCCAGTTGCTATTCGATGTAGCAAAACTGACACCTGCACATACACTATGTCTACTCGTCGTAGTCGGTTCAATCATGGATGGGTTCGGACTATACGAACCGTTTATCGATTTCGCCGGGGCAGGCGCCACGATTCCGATTACTTCATTCGGCAATGCCTTGACCCATGGTGCCATGGCGGAAGCGGAAAAGCATGGTTTGATCGGAGTTGTGACGGGCATGTTCGAAGTAACGAGCTCCGGAATCAGTTCTGCCATCATTTTTGGTTTTATCGCGGCTATCCTCTTTAAACCGAAAGGGAATATCTGACTCACTATTATATTCATGGCATAATTAATTTCATTTAATTGTGCCATTGCCCCCTCCTTCCTTTCCGCACCGCATAGTATATGTGGAAGGGAAGGAGGGATTTTCATGTTTGGATGCTATCCGTATGGCGGCGTGCAAGGTGCATATGGAAGGGGAGGCTATAATTATGGCGGTTCCACTTTCGTCCTAATCGTTGTCCTCTTTATCCTACTTATCATTGTAGGAAAAAGTTTCTATTAAGAGGAAAACGGACGCTGGTCAGGCCAACAGATAACGGAACCGTTAGCCGACGAATTGTCGGCAACGGTCCTTTTCCACCTCCTCAAAAATGGAATGGAAAGAAAGGAGTTTACCAAATGAATGATTCGTTTTTCCGGAAAATCGAATCCAAGACAGGTGTCCCGATGGAAGAAGTGTTTGCTTTAGCAAATGCAATTCAATTCGCGGATTTCAGCGATGAGCGCCAAGTGAGGAAAATCGTAAGGAAAGTGGGGAAGCTGGCCAAAAAAGATGTGCCTGCGCATGTGGAAGACGAGCTGGTCAAATCCATATTGAGCAATGGAAAATCAGTGAATCTCACAGATATACAAGATATGCTTGGTAAATAATGCAGGAAAACTTAGGCAATAAATAGAATAATCAATATAATAGGTTTCGTACACTAGAAAAACGGATATAGATAGAAAGGATCTACACATAAAATGGGGAAGAGGTGTGCGCCATGGGATATATCATACCGTATCAACCAATCCAATCACAGATTTATGCGAATCGGATGGAAAACGAAGAGAAACGGTTCACGTATATCGAACGAGTCGAAAAAGTGGAACTCGAACCTGATTTTTCTGAACAATTAACAGGGAAAATTGTACGGGAAGAAGAATTGAAAGACGAGGAAGAGCCAGTGACTCGATCAGCCCCTCCACCGTACCAGGGCTTCATCCATCCAAACCCTGTCAATCTATCTCCGGCCATTTCACAAGTGATCGGAAAAGGGATGTCCATCAATTTATATGTATGACCCATACCCATATACAGGACGCCGCCGTAGTTCCATTTACCGGAATGGTTAATGGAGCTAAGCCGGCGCCCTGGCATGAGGACGAATAAAGGTCCGGATGCTTTTCTAGCATCCGGACCTTTATATCTCGTATTATAGTGCTCAGTTTGTAGGAACAGAATCATGGACGGGACCTTTTCCCTCTTGCCCGACAATAGGTTTTTCCATTGCCCGGTGAGGGATGTCCGCGTCCATGAATTCCGGGGATGTGATGATATAGCCCAATTTTTCATAGAAAGGAATGGCATATGATTGTGCGTTCAGGATGATTTTCTTCATGCCTGTCACTGCTGCATGCTGTTCAAGGGCTTCCATTACCAGTTTTCCCAGCCTTTTGCCCCGATGTTCCGCCAATACACAGACCCGCTCCACTTTTCCGATGGAATCGCCGATCTCCCTGATTCTACCTGCGCCAATCGCCGTCATTCCTTCATAGACGACGAAATGGCTTGCAGATTCATCATGCTCATCCAGTTCCAAGTTGAGGGGTACTCCTTGCTCTTCCACAAACACTTTTCTTCTGACAGCAAACGCATCTTCTTGCTCAATAGGCGAAGCTGCAAACTTGACCGTCACCAATGTCACTCATCCTCATCGAGACGGAATGTCTCATACACCGTCCAAGAACCATTTTCAAGTTGGTAGAGGAGGTGGATGCGATCAATGATCTCACTATTATCTACTCCGGTCATCTTCATTTGGCCGATAATATCATCATGTTCTCCGGAAGAAAGTTTTTGAGCGATTGTAATATGCGGAACAAATTTAAATTCAGGTTCTTCTCCGAAGAAATTATAATTTAAATCTTTATGCAGTGCGAGTAGTTCGTCATTCGCTTCAACTTTAAAATAAATTGTATTCGTAACTGGTGCGAATGTACTTACTTTGGAGACATTCAATTCAAAGGGACTGTGTTTTATCGTCACTTGTTTCAATGCCTTCGCGACCTCATTGATTTCATGATCTTCTGCATCGAACACTTCTTTTAATGTCAAATGCGGAGGAATCAGTGCATAATGCGGATCGTACCGCTTCCGATAGGCATTTGCAAGATCTTGGAGTTTTTTGGATGGAAACGCAACAATTCCATATTTCATAATGAAGCCCTCCTTGTAGGAATGTTTAGTATAGACAATCTAATTTCGATTATACCAGATATACTGATGGATGTCTGTATGGGGAATTACTCGCTGAATGCCATTTGGACTGCACGCCTGACGTCGGGCTGCCAATACTTCCACGTATGGTCCCCTTTGAACTCTTCATAATAGTATGGAATTCCTTTCGCGTCGATAATCTCTTTCATTTTCCGGTTAGGAGTTAAGAAATCTTGTATCCCATCCACCGTTGTCTTCACTTCGGTTTCTCCCTCACCGATAACATGGTAAATGAAAAAACGGGAAGGATCCTTTACAGCTTCCACGGTATGAAGGACACTTTCATCTACGTAAGGGGAATGAAGGAGCACTTTTCCGAATATATTAGGGTACTTCAACGCAGTCAAAAGTGAAATGGTGGCAGCGAGCGAATCCCCGATCAGCCCTCGACTGTTGCCTACTTGATTGGTCGGATAATTGGCATCGATATAGGGGACCAATTCATGGGCGAGAAATCGGATATAGGCCTGATGGCGGTCGCCTTCCGGATGATATAGGCGTCGCCGCTCAGCAACACTTTTATAAGGAACACCGACAACGATAACATTTTCAATCTCGCCTTCATCCAACAGTTCGTCCACAACCCGTCCGATCCGGCCATACTGGAAATAGTCTTTCCCGTCTGAAGCAATCAATACGGAGTAGGTGAAGAGCGGGGTATAATTATGTGGCAAGTGGATGAGCAGTTGCATTTCCTCATCCAACTCTTTACTGTATAATGAAATATCTTCAATTTTTCCATAATTCATGTTCCATTCCTCCTAGTATATCCAATACTATCGGAATTGTAACACAAAGAATGGGGCAGGCATAATGGTTGTATTGTGAGACGCATGACAAATAAAGGGGTTGACTACTATGTTTGATACATCAAAGATTGTCCATTCAAAAGTTGTGACAGAAGCAACGAAACAGGCTTTGCTCCGACGTGGAGTGACAGTGAAAGATATTGCGATGATCGTGTTCGAAATGCAGGTGCCATACAATGCAGAATTGAAAATGGATGACTGCATCAACGCCGTGGAAAGCGTGCTCCGGAAACGGGAACTTCAACACGCGATCCTGGTCGGCATTGAATTGGATGAGCTAGCGGAGAAGAAAATGCTTTCGGCGCCACTCCAACAAATTGTAGAAGCGGATGAAGGGCTATTTGGGGTGGATGAGACGATTGCTCTCGGTGCCGTTTTTACATACGGTTCAATCGCCGTGACAACATTCGGTCATTTGGATAAAAACAAGATTGGAATCATTAACGAATTGGATACCAATAAAGGAAACGGTATCCATACATTCCTGGATGATCTGATTGCCAGCATTGCAGCTTGCGCAGCGTCCAGAACAGCACATAGGACACGTGACCTGCAAGAGGCAGAAGCGCTTCTGCAAGATGTGGAACAGGAAGAAATGGAAATAGAAAAAATGGAATGATGACAAAGAGACTGAATGGGTTGAAAGTTGCACCCATTCAGTCTCTTTTCTTTCTAAATGAATGATGGGATTATACTTAAAAAAATGTAGATTTCTATAAAAATAATTTAAAAAACCAATTGGACAATTAATCTTATAACGGATATAATTGCTTATGTTCAGTTTCTAAAAATAGAGACACTTGGAATTGTCTGAATTCAAAAGTGCTTAGAAAGGAGTATGACATGATTTCATTTGAAAACGTCAATAAGTACTATGGGGATTTTCATGTACTCAAAGATATTAATGTGAGAATGAAAGATGGGGAAGTGGTCGTTGTCATCGGACCATCCGGTTCCGGGAAAAGTACCTTGCTCCGTTGTATTAACAAATTGGAAGCGATTACAGAAGGGACTTTAACGGTCAATAATACGGTAGTCAATGCGAAAAGTACGGATATTAATAAATTAAGGCGCAATATCGGCATGGTGTTCCAACATTTTAACCTGTACCCGCATAAGACAGTCCTCGAAAACATCACCCTCGCCCCGATCAATGTCCTGAAGCAATCTGCGGAAGAAGCGAAGAAAACGGCAATGTACTACTTGGAGAAAGTGGGAATTCCGGATAAGGCGTCTTCTTATCCATCGCAGTTATCAGGCGGGCAGCAACAGCGGGTGGCGATTGCCAGAGGATTGGCGATGAAGCCGGAGATCATGCTGTTTGATGAGCCGACCTCGGCACTTGATCCTGAAATGGTCGGAGAAGTATTGGATGTTATGAAAACGCTTGCACAAGAAGGAATGACGATGGTTGTCGTGACACATGAAATGGGGTTTGCCAAAGAAGTGGGCGATCGTATCGTGTTTATGGACCAAGGACGCATTCTCGAAGAGGCAAAACCGGTCGAGTTTTTTGCGAGTCCGAAAGAAGAACGGGCGCGACTATTCCTCAGCCGTATATTAAATCATTAAAAGAAAAAGGAGATGTTGACTATGTTGAAATCAAAGAAACTGTTGTTACTTGCTCTAACAGCTATCCTGTCAATCATTCTATTGGCAGCATGCGGTACGGACAAGAAAGAAGAAGGAAGCACGAGCGGTAGTGACGCGGGAGGGTCAAGCGGTTCCGAAACAGCAGGAAACGCTCTGGAAACGATTAAAGAGCGTGATAAATTCGTTGTTGGAGTTAAATATGACACGAAATTATTCGGCTTGAAAAATCCATCTTCAGGAGAAGTGGAAGGTTTTGATATCGATATCGCCAAACAATTGGCGAAAGCGATCCTAGGCGATGAAAGTAAAATCGAGTTGGTCGAAGTAACATCGAAAACGAGAATGCCATTATTGAATAAAGGTGACATTGATGCCATCGTCGCGACGATGACTATCACGGAAGAGCGGAAAAAAGAAGTAGACTTCACAGACGTTTATTTCGAAGCGGGACAATCTCTCCTTGTTAAAAAAGGGAGCCCAATCAAGAGCATTGAAGATTTAAATTCCAAAACTACGGTTCTTGCAGTTAAAGGTTCCACATCTACAGATAATATCCGGGAAGCAGCTCCGGAAGCACCAGTTCTTGAATTCGAAAACTATGCGGAGGCATTCACTGCACTAAAAGCGGGCCAAGGGGACACGTTGACAACAGATAACTCCATCCTTCTTGGAATGGCTTCGGAAGATGACAATTATGAATTGGTTGGCGGTACTTTTACAGATGAGCCTTATGGAATTGCAGTGAAAAAAGGCGAAACAGAATTATTAGAAGCATTGAATGCAGCACTGAAGGAATTAAAGGAAAACGGCGAGTATGACAAAATCTACGACACTTGGTTGAATGTAGAGTAATTCTGCCAGTCAGTCATTATCAATGATATCAGGGTGAGCAATAATGCTCATCCTGATTAAGTTAAGCGAGGTGGAATTTCATTGGACTTTTCGATTTTGACAAATTATTTCGGAATGTTCATGGAGGGGTTTAAGGTGACCCTCATTGCCAGTCTGATAGCCCTAGTGGCCAGTTTTATCATCGGAGCGATCATCGCGGTGATGCGGATTACGACGATTGCGCCATTGCGTTGGTTCGGTGCAGCCTATACGGAATTTTTCCGAAATATTCCGCTTGTCATTATTGCCTTTTTCTTCTTTATAGGCACTCCGACGCTAGGCATCCGTTTTTCGGGGTTGACGGCGGGGGCGATCGCACTATCGGTCTATACATCCGCTTTTATTGCGGAGGCGATCCGGTCGGGTATCCTGTCGGTTCCGAAAGGACAGTTAGAGGCAGCCCGGTCATCCGGCTTGACGTATATCCAGGCGATGCGCATGATCGTCTTGCCGCAAGCGGTGAAGATCGTGATCCCGCCGATTGGCAATCAGTTCATCAACTTGGTGAAAAACTCATCCATTCTGGCGCTGATCGCGGGTGGGGATCTTATGTATCAAGCCGATCTAATTTCGGCTAAGACGTATATCGTGTTTGATGTGTATATTTTTGTTGCGCTATTCTATTTAGCTATTACGATTCCATTGAGTTTAGGCGTTGGGTATTTAGAAAAACGCCTAGCCAAGAGCCATTAAGGAGGTGTCATGATGGATTTCGTCGGAGCGTTTTCTCCAGACAACTTGAAGTTTTTGATGGAAGGCTTCATGGTCACACTAAAAGTGGCGTTTATCTCCATTCTCTTCAGTTTTATCATCGGTGGATTGGTCGGTACGTTACGCTTTTCAAAGGTTCCGGTTCTATCACAAGTATTAGCCGTAATCGTTGAAACGATCCGGAACTTGCCGCTCCTCCTCATTATACTTTTCACGTATTTTGCACTTCCCGAATTGGGGATCAATTTAAGCATCACCGTTTCGGCTATCGTGGCACTAACTGTGTTCGAGTCGGCCATGATTGCGGAAATCGTACGCGGCGGCCTGAACTCAATCGAGAAGGGTCAAATGGAAGCGGCACGGTCGTCGGGACTTACATATGTCCAGTCATTGCGGACAGTGATTTTACCACAAGCGTTGAGAAGAATGGTGCCGAACTTGGTGAGCCAGTTCATTTCCTTGCTGAAGGATACGTCGCTCGCCATCATCATCGCATTGCCGGAATTGCTGCATCACGCCAAAATTATACAAGGCCAAAGTTCGAAATTCGTCATTCCGATTTTCCTTCTCATTTCATTGATGTATTTCGTCGTCAACTACGCCCTCTCAATCTTGGCAAAACGTCTCGAACTCAAGCGAGCATAGCAACAAAACCTGGATCCTCCTTATTCGAGATTCAGGTTTTTTGTTTGGGGTGAATAAAGAGCAAACTTTGCTATCGGGTTGGGAGGAGAGCGTGGGAATTTAGGTTTATCCATGGTCACAAGGGGGCGCCCATATTTCCGCACAAGCGCTCATAAAAATGAATTCGCGCCCATATTTTCCGCTGAGCGCTCATAAATCCAGCTGCGCGCTCATATTTCGCTACAACCGCTCATAAGTAACGAAGGGGCGATCATAACTCTTGAGAAGCGCTCATAACGAAGATAAGTGGATCAAGTTCGCTCCAACTTCATGACGTGATAAGGCAACCTGACAACGTTCCCCGCATGTTTTATCAATGATTTGCTACCACAATAGAAATTCTCGAAAAAACTTTTTCAAAAAGTGTTGACTTCCCTTGCAGACTTGCTATAATAGAACTTGTCCAGTAGAGAAACACATAAGATTTTCTCCCGATTCCGTAGCTCAGCTGGGAGAGCGCCACCTTGACAGGGTGGAGGTCGCTGGTTCGAGCCCAGTCGGAATCATAGGGTGCCAAACCCATAGGAAGGTTGTCGGAACAACAACCTTCTCCAAAGACAGACCTATTAGGCCGGATGCCTAGGGTCTGTTTTTTTGTGTTGGCAGTCATGTGGTAAAGTAGTGTTATATAAATTCAATAAATTCCAATTCCACGAAAGGGTGATTGCTGAATGAAATACTTCGCTGTTTTTTTACCAATGTTACATCAAGAAAAAAGCCAGGAATATCGCGCTCAACATCTTCAATATTTAGAGCAAAAGCGCCAAGAAGGAAAGATATTTGCCAACGGACGGTTTGTGGATAATACGGGGGGATTGATCATCTATCAAGTAAAATCCTTTGATGAAGTCGAACAAATTGTCCAACTTGATCCTTATGTTATTCATGGGGCCAGAGGGTATGAGATACACGAATGGGAAATGGTCAGCGGGACTTGATTACCGTTCTGTGAATAAAGTCCGAGGAATCCTGCAGAAAAACAGGATTCCTCTTTTGATTCTTATAACCCCTTCGTCTGCCCGCCGTCTATAAGAATCGATTGGCCGGTGAGGTAGGTGTTGGCGTCCGATGCGAGGAAAACGACGAGCTTCGCCAATTCCCCTGGATTGCCGTAGCGGCCAAGGGGGATCGCTTTGCTAGCCTTTTCTCTGATTTCCGCGACAGTGTTCCCGAGTTTGACGGATGTTGCTTCGTCGATTTCCTGAACTCGATCCGTATCGAACCGTCCGGGGCCGACCGTGTTGATGAGGATGTTGTCTTTCGCCAGCTCGGTCGCCAAAGTTTTCGCGAGGCCGTTCACGCCATTCCGGAATGTGTTCGATAAGATCAGGTTATCGATGGGCTGCTTGATGGATGTCGAGGTGATGTTAATGATTTTCCCGCTTTGCTGCTTTCGCATAAGCGGAAGCACTTCACGGATGGTCCGTACGTAGCTCAACAAAGTCAGTTCGAAGGCGTGCTGCCACTCTTCGTCATCAAAGTCGTCGAACGTCCCGCCGGGGGGCCCGCCGGTATTATTGACTAGGACGTCGACCGTTCCGAACCGGGATACTATCTCCGCAATGAGCGCTTTGATATCGTTCGGACGTGTCAAGTCGCATGCGAACGTAGCTACCTCGGAACCCGTTGCTTCCCGGATTTCTTCCGCTGCCTGCTTCAGTCCCTCTTCGCTTCGACTCGTGATCATGACGTTGGCGCCTTCCTGCGCAAACTGGAGCGCTGTCGCCTTCCCGAGCCCTTTGCTTGAGGCGAGGACTAAAACGGATTTTCCCTGTAATCCTAATTCCATGCCAGTTCCCTCCCTAAATTTTTCAGCAATTCAAAATAACGTCCCTGCCATTATACGACACCCGGGAAGGAAGTGGGGGAATGAGAAACGGCTTTTCCAATGATTCATTGGAAAAGCCGAATTTCATTTTAATGTCCTTAGTTCCTTTCAATCAACGATTTCAAACCTCTAATCATAGTATCTGTTAAGTCTTGTGCAACTTCTGGTAGATTTCGATCATCTGTAGTTATACACCAATAATAAATTGCCCCTAGCATTGTTTGATTCATCATCATTACTAGATCTTCCACTCGCCGGGAAGAACCGGCAGGCAGCATACTCTTAATTTCTTCGGCAAAAGAAATGAATATGCGTGTGAGTTCCCGGTCTTTATTTAAAAAATAAGTATGTTCCTTTGAGGTAAGTGCGGAACTATAAATTACTTTCAATAAGTCTTTTCCCATTTGATCATTCAAATAGGAAAATGCCTTGTTGTTAAACATGGACAACTTTTCAAACACGTCCATATTTTTTGGCAGGGATTCTATTACTTCAGCATAATAGGCATCCGCTTCTAAGAATTTGGCTAAAAATATGGATGATTTTGAAGAAAAATGCTGATAAAAAGACCCTTTCGATGTTTCGCTTTTTTTACAGATTTCATCGACCGTTACTTTATCATAGCCTTTATCAGCAAATAATTTTAATGCCGTTTCCAATATTTTTTTTTGTGTCTTTTTTCCTCTGCGTTGTTTATTTCCTTCTTCAATCAAAAAAATCACTCCAATTTATTGTTGACAGAATCTTCGCCCTTGAATTACAATCAGACTACAGTCTAGTTATAACTGTACTACGTTCTAATTATACTGTTAATTTTATAGCTAATATTTTCTTTTAGCAAATATTTTACAGTCATGAGAGAGCGCTTACACTTGGAGGGGATAAGGTGAAGAAAGTGATTGACCCAAAGGAAGTTAGAAATCTAGTTAAAAGCGGCGATAAGCTTCTTGTCGGTGGATTTGGCTTGTCAGGAACACCTTTAACAATAATTGATGAGTTATTGGAAACTGACATTCAGGGGTTGACAGTTGTCAGTAATAATTTGGGGGACGACGGGCAGGGCTTACACAAGTTGTTCATGCAAGGGAAAGTCAAGAAAGCCATAGGGTCGTATTTTACAGCGAATAAAGAGGCTGTGATTGCTTGGCAAAAAGGGGAGCTGGAAATTGAATTGATTCCACAAGGAACACTTGCTGAAGCATTACGAGCGGGCGGTGCAGGTATTGGAGGATTCTATACAAAAACTGCTGTAGGAACAGAACTGGCGAAAGGGAAGGAGGAACGACAAATTGACGGAGAGCACTATATTTTTGAAAAGGCGATCAAGGGAGATGTTTCTTTGGTTAAGGCTCTGAAAGCGGACAAGTTAGGGAATTTAATTTACCATACGACTGCTAGAAATTTTAACCCGATGATTGCCACTTCCGGAAAAACAGTAATAGCTGAGGTGGATGAGATTGTCGAAGTTGGAGAATTGGACCCTGAACATATTGTTACACCTCATGCCTATGTAGATTTCATTGTGAAAAGTAAATATACAAAGAAGGGAGCGAGGTATGTTGAGTCAGAATAAAAGATTATTGATCGCCAAACGTATTGCAGAAGAGTTGGAAGAAGGACAAGTTGTCAACTTGGGAATTGGCATCCCGACTTTAGTTACGCAGTATTTAGGTGATAGAGAAATTTACTTGCAATCGGAAAATGGGTTGCTGGGAATGGGTCCTCCGCCTTCAGAAGAAGATCTCGACATTGATTTGATTAGTGCCGGCAAGGAACCTGTAACGAATTTGAAAGGATCGTCTTTTTTTAGCAGTGCCGATTCGTTTGCCCTTATTCGCGGGGGACATGTTGATGTGGCTGTGCTTGGTATTTTACAGGTGGACATCCGAGGGGAAATTGCCAATTGGGCTGTTCCCGATCAGCCCATTCTAGGAGTTGGAGGGGCCATGGATTTATTGACGGGAGCGAAGAAAGTCATTATTGCTGCCACGTTATTTGACAAAAACGAAAATTCCAAACTGGTCCGGAGGTTATCTTATAAATCGAGTGGCGTTCGGCGGGTTGATTTATTTGTATCGGATTACGCTGTTTTTACATTCACACTTGATGGGGTTAAAGTGGTTGAAATTTTGGAGGACATTTCAATTGAAGAATTGAGTGAAAAGGTTGGTTTCCGATTGGAATATTTGAAAGACATGGTATTGGAAAAATAAAAATGTAAGGGGGAAAGGGTATGTGGAGTGTTGCAACAATCATTTTGTCATTAATCTTGCTAATCATTCTTGCATTAAGAGGATTCACGATTATCATCATTGCACCGATTGTCAGCTTATTTGTTATCTTGCTCAACGACATGGTGATCTTGGATGCCTTCCAAAATGATTATATGGGCGGTTTTGTCAATTACGCGAAAAAGTATTACTTGATCTTCCTCTTTGCTGCGATGTTCGGAAAGTTCATGGAGGACAGTGGAGCTGCAAGAAGGATTGCAGAATCGCTGCTGAAGGTTCTAGGCAAGAACAGCAAATATAAAGTGTTGGTTTCTATCATGGTGATCTGTGCGTTTTTGACATACGGCGGCATTAGTTTGTTCGTTGTGATTTTTGCAGTGTTGCCAATTGCCAAACCCCTTTTCAAGGAAATGGACATACCGTGGCATTTATTTCTTGCCTCTTTTTTCTTTGGAATCGGAACATTTACGATGACCATGCTGCCAGGGACGCCTTCGATTCAAAACATCATTCCTATCAGTTATTTGGATACAAGTGTCACATCGGGAGCATGGATTGGAATTACGGCAACTATCACTGTTATTTTACTAAATCTCTGGTACTTACGGTATGCCCTGAAAAAGTCTGAGAGAAAAGGGGAGACGTATGCGTCGATGAAAAACCTGGATGACGGAAAAGACCAGGAAGTCATCGATCAGTATGCGAATAAAAGACTTCCTAATTTATTCGTTAGTTTAATTCCTCCCATACTTTTATTATTGCTACTAAACGTATTAAAAATAGAGGTTTTATATACTTTAATGATTTCGGTACTGATCTGTACAATTGTCTTTTGGCGTTTTATCGAAAAGAAAAAAGAGACTATCAACATTGGGGCAACAAATGCTGTTTTACCACTTATTAATACGAGTGCGGATGTTGGGTATGGAGCTGTTATCGCAGCGACAACGGGCTTCTCATTTTTTGTGGAATTAATGACAAATGTTCCGGGGAGTCCGCTTATCTCCCTTTATATTGCAACCACTGCTTTAGCTGGAATCACGGGATCTGCATCGGGCGGCTTGGGAATAGCCATGGAAACATTGTCTGAGACGTATGTAAATCTGGGATTAAATCCAGATGCCATCCATAGGGTAGCGGCGTTGGCATCCGGCGGTTTGGATTCTTTACCGCATAATGGGGCTGTTATTACTACCTTAGTCGTAACCGGATTAACACACAAAGATGGCTACATCCACGTATTCATGACTTGTGTGGTAGCTCCTATTCTAGCGGCTATTCCGGCATTATTTGTTGCAATTCTATTCTATTAAGAAAGGAAGATATTAATTGATTAAACAAGTTGGAGTAGTTGGAGCGGGAACGATGGGTTTTGGGATCGCTTTTCAGTTTGCAATTAATGGAGTGAAAACGGTTTTATGTGATATGTCCGATGATACGCTTAGTGTTGCGAAGGACAAGTTTGTTATTTACTTGAAAATATTTCGCGATCAGGGATATTCTATTACTTTAAGCGATAAGGAAGTTTTATCTTGTATCTCTTTTACAACATCACTTAATGATGTTGCGGATAGTGATTTTATCATAGAGAGCGTATCAGAAAATCTACCATTGAAACAAAAAATCTTTGAAGAACTAGATGCCATTTGCAAACCGGAGACAATCCTAGCTTCCAATACATCTAGTTTACGTCTTTCGGAAATTACGAAAAACGTGGAGAAACATAAAGATCGGGTCATGTTGACACACTTCTTTAATCCGGCTCACATTGTTCCTCTCGTTGAGCTTTTACGGACAAAAGAAACGAATGAGGAAGTATTTGCTGAAGTGAAAGCTTTTTTAGAAGAAAATAACAAGACGACAATAGAAGTGAAAAAAGAAGTGTCCGGTTTAGTTGCAAACCGGATTCAAACCGCGATGGCAAGAGAGGCGCTATCGTTAATTGAAGATGGAGTGGTTAGTGAGAATGACCTCGATACCGCAATCTTCAATGGGCCAGGTTTTCGATTCTCATCGAGCGGATTGTTGAAAATCATGGATTTTGGCGGTCTGGATATTTGGGACATTACGATTCGAGAGTTGCAGTCTAAAATTGAATCGACTGATCGATCTTACAGTGCCATTGCTAGACGAATAGAATCGGGGGCATTGGGTGTAAAGACTGGAAAAGGATTTTACAACTATCCCGGCAAGGGCTTTGATGACTATGTTATGGAACGTGATACCGATTTAATACAACATTTATTAAGTAGAAATCCAAAATTAAGAGAGAAAGGTGCCATGAAAATATGACCATTTATATTGTTGAAGGAGCGAGAACAGCGTTTGGTACATTTGGGGGTTCCTTAAAGGATGTAAGTGAACTCGATTTAGGAGTAAGTGCAACAACTGAAGCAATCAAGCGCAGCGGTGTCCCAGTTTCCGATATTGATGAAATTATCTTTG
Organism: Sporosarcina sp. 179-K 3D1 HS; assembly: GCF_047228905.1. NCBI lineage: Bacteria > Bacillati > Bacillota > Bacilli > Caryophanales > Caryophanaceae > Sporosarcina > Sporosarcina sp. 179-K 3D1 HS. Next base: position 477,623 of record NZ_JBFEGI010000001.1, on the reverse strand, counting down.
GTAATGTAATTCACACAAACAAGAATTCAGCTTATTTAGCCCGGCATATTGGTTTAAGAAGCGGCTTATCAGAAGACTCGTCAGCATTAACCTTAAATAGGCTTTGCGGATCCGGTTTACAATCCATTGTGTCGGGCGCACAGTCCATTGCCTTAGGCGAAGCCAATGTAATAGTGGCAGGTGGAACGGAAAATATGAGTTTAGCCCCGCAAGTATTGAGAAATACGCGTTTTGGATCTCCAAATAAAGCGCCAATCGTTGAGGATATGTTATGGGAAACATTAACGGATCATTATGCAGGTTGTGGCATGGGAATGACAGCGGAGAACTTAGCCGCACAATATGAAATTTCACGGGAAGAACAGGATCGCTATTCTGTAGAATCACAAGAAAAAGCAAGTGCAGCTAGAAATAGTGGGCGATTTGCCGAAGAGATTGTGCCTATTACATTGAAAGGGCGAAAAGGCGAAGATCTTGTGATAGATTCGGATGAGCATATACGGGAAGGCATTTCTATAGAAAGCCTTGCAAAGTTGAAACCTGTTTTTAAAGAGGATGGGACTGTCACTGCGGGGAATTCGAGCGGGATTAATGACGGCGCGGCGGCTGTATTGCTAGCTTCTGAAGAATACGTAAATGAGCAAAAGATGAAACCGCTTGCAAAAATCGTTTCTTGGGCTGTTGTCGGGGTTGATCCAAGCATTATGGGCATCGGTCCTGTCCCCGCTTGCAAAAAAGCGCTGCAGAGAGCCAATTTATCAATCGAAGAAATTGATATCTTTGAATTAAATGAAGCCTTCGCCGCTCAATCTTTAGCAGTTATGAAAGAGTTAGGAATTGATCCAAAGAAAGTGAATGTAAATGGGGGTGCCATTGCCCTCGGCCATCCGGTCGGCTCAAGCGGTACTCGTATCACATATTCACTAGCGTTGGAGATGAAGAAAAGGGGAGCTAAATATGGGCTGGCTTCATTATGTATTGGCGGTGGACAGGGAATAGCGATTATTTTAGAAAATACGGATGTGTAAATGTGTAGAAGATCACAATGTGAGGAGGAATCATAAATGAGAATTGCAATTATGGGTGCGGGTTCCCTTGGTACGATTATTGGTGCTCTGATCGCGGATGGGGGAGAGAACGTCGAATTAATCGATATTAACCGAAGCCATGTAGATGCGTTAAATAAGTCAGGAGCTAAATTGTCGGGATTTATTAATAAAACAATTCCAGTGAGAGCAATTACCCCGGATGAGTTGCAAGGGCAATATGATTTAGTTTTTTTACTGACAAAACAAGTGTATAACAAAGAATCGCTTGCACAATTGTTACCTTGCTTGCATGCGGAAAGTATCGTATGTACACTGCAAAACGGCGTCCCTGAAAATGATGTGGCATCCAGCGTGGGGGCTGAAAGAACAATTGGGGGCGTTGTTGGCTTTGGTGCAACATGGAAGGGGCATGGTCAGTCCGAATTAACGACCGAATGGGATATTGTTAAAAAATACGCCTTTGATATCGGAGAAGTGAATGGTGAACTGACTCCTAGGTTAGAAAAGGTTAAAGCTGTGTTGGATCATGTTGGGCATTGTAATATAACCTCTGATATCATGGGCATCAAGTGGTCCAAACTTCTAATGAATGCGACTTTCAGCGGCATGTCAGCAGCTCTAGGTTGTACATTTGGAGAGGTTTTATCCAACAAGGGTGCAATGGAGAGTTTGGCGCATATTGCTGACGAAACAATCAAAACTGCTCATTCGTTGGGGGTAAGACTTGCAACCATGCAGGGAAAGGATATGGAGTTTCTTGAGCTGAAGGCAAATGAAAGTGTTCAGGAAAAAATGGAATTTTATCATGAGGTATGGAATCCTCATAAAAATTTAAAGGCGAGCATGCTGCAAGACTTGGAAAAGAAAATTAAGACAGAAATTAATTTCATCAATGGACATGTATCCGAAAATGGCAGGAAGAATGGGATACCAACACCATTTAATGATTTGGTAGTAGAACTTGTAACGGCAGCTGAACAGCTACAAGTAGTTCCGGACATGTCGGTTAACTTGGAGCACTTCAAACGCTTGAATGGCAAAAAAGCAGAGAAAGTGATCTCGACATAAACTGAACATTTTTTATAAGGAGGTATTCACAATAATATATTGATGGCGGCCTAGTCATCAAATTTCACTTTAACCGAAGGAAATGACGCGAGTTGATCATATTGATAGATGGTCAACTCGCTCTTTGTTTGTGAAGACTAGGGTCTTTTTCTGGTTAACAATCAAGCCAATGGGAAAGTGATAGAGAATAACCATTTTGGGTTATTAAGCATTAAGGAAGATTTTGGGGGCAATTAGATGCCACTTGCAGTGCAATCCCTAACTCTATTAAGCTAAGCCGGGAAGAACATCCATAGACTTGCATTGAGAATCTCGCAGATAATACCAATTTAAGTCACCCCAATTCGCCCATTCTCTTTATTATCCCACAACTAGCAAATATACCCACACGTCATATTCGCTTAAGCCTAATCAACTCCTTCCAAACCTTTTCATACCGGGATTAACAGACCTATTTCTAAGGTGAATAATTTTTCTTTTCTCTGTCTTTCATTTATAATAAGATAGCGTTGGAATAGTCTATTTCCCCGGTATTCGGGGAACACTTAGGCGTATTCATCACATAATTTTCGAAAAAGTCTCTTTGTGGGCTTTTTTTCGTTGGACAGATTGAATGGAGGTGTTTGGATATGCACTTGCTACCTCGTGAAGTGGATAAGTTGCTCATCGTTGTGGCGGCAGATCTAGCACGCCGCAGAAGGGAGCGGGGACTGAAGTTGAACCACCCCGAAGCGGTATCGCTGATCACCTATGAAGTGTTGGAAGGGGCCCGGGACGGGAAGACCGTCGCGGAGCTGATGGAATATGGCGCGAACATCCTCTCTCGGGAAGATGTCATGGAAGGCGTGCCGGAGATGATTCCGGACATTCAAGTGGAAGCTACTTTTCCGGATGGGACGAAGCTTGTAACCGTCCATCATCCAATTCGATAATTACTGAGAGGAGGGATGCAGCGATGCATCCAGGACAATATGTTCTGCAAGAAGAAGACATCATCTGCAATGAAGGTAAGACTGTCTCGATTCTCACCGTAACGAATACTGGAGACCGCCCCATCCAGGTCGGGTCTCATTTCCATTTCTATGAAACGAATCCCGCCCTTCAATTTAACCGGACGGAAGCATACGGCAAACGGTTGAATGTGCCTGCCGGTGCAGCGGTTCGATTTGAACCGGGGGACGAAAAGGAAATTGAATTAATCGATTTTTCGGGCGAGCGTCGTATCTATGGATTCAACAACAAGGTCGACGGACCGCTTGATCAGGAGGTTGGAACATGAGCTTCAGAATGACGAGAAAGCAATACGCAGAAATGTTCGGTCCGACAACAGGAGACTCGGTCCGTCTGGCAGACACGAACCTGTACATCCGTATTGAGAAAGACTATACGACCTACGGGGAAGAAGTCGTGTTTGGAGGCGGTAAGGTCATCCGCGATGGAATGGGCCAACATCCACTTGCCACGCGTGCCGACGGGGCTGCCGACGTTGTCATCACAAACGCCATTATTTTTGACTATACTGGTATTGTCAAGGCGGACTTGGGAATCAAGGACGGGCGCATCGTCGGTATCGGAAAGGCAGGCAACCCGCTTATTACGAACAATGTCGATATCATCATCGGCGCATCTACTGAAATCATCGCGGGCGAAGGCCGGATTGTCACTGCGGGAGCAATTGATACGCATGTCCATTTCATGAACCCGATGCAAGTACAGGTTGCCCTTTCTTCAGGGACGACTACCTTAATTGGAGGAGGGACAGGCCCGGCGACCGGAACGAAGGCGACTACTGTCACTCCGGGGGAATGGAACATCCACCGTATGTTGATGGCGGCAGAAGGCCTACCGATCAATGTCGGGTTCACCGGCAAGGGGCACGCGGCTGCGACCGAACCACTCGCCGAGCAGGTTCGCGCTGGTGTTATTGGCCTGAAAGTACATGAGGACTGGGGAGCCACGGGTTCTTCGCTTGATCATGCCCTTCAGGTTGCGGATGAATACGATGTACAAGTAGCTCTTCATGCCGATACGTTAAATGAATCAGGATTCATGGAAGAGACGATGGCTGCGGTCAAGGGCCGTGTCCTCCATATGTACCATACAGAAGGCGCCGGCGGGGGACACGCACCCGATTTAATCAAGTCTGCAGGCTATCTGAATATCCTGCCTTCCTCCACCAACCCAACCTTACCTTATACCGTCAACACGATAGACGAACACCTCGACATGGTGATGGTTTGCCACCACCTCAACCCTTCCGTACCGGAAGATATTGCATTTGCAGATTCAAGAATACGGCGGGAAACGATTGCGGCCGAAGATATCCTGCAAGACATGGGCGTTTTCAGTATGGTCAGCTCTGACTCACAGGCGATGGGTCGGTTAGGGGAGGTTGCCATCCGCACTTGGCAGGTTGCCGACAAAATGAAAATGCAGCGCGGCCTTCTCCCTGGGGATAGCGAATATGCGGATAACAATCGGGCGAAACGATACATTGCCAAATATACGATTAACCCGGCCATCACTCATGGAATTGCCGAGCATGTCGGTTCAATTGAAGTCGGCAAGATTGCTGACCTCGTGCTCTGGAATCCTGCCTTCTTTGCCATGAAACCCGAAATGGTGCTGAAATCCGGCTTTGCCGTGAGCGCATTGATGGGTGATGCGAATGCTTCGATCCCGACACCACAGCCATATATCATGCGACCGATGTATGCCCAATACGGCAAAGCGCTTCATGAGAGCTCCATCACGTTTATTTCCAAGGCAGCATATGAAGACGGCGTCCACGAAAAACTGGGTCTTCAGAAACGTATACTCCCGGTCGGTGGCATCCGTAATTTAACCAAAAAGGATATGAAACTGAACTCGGAGACACCGGAAATCACGGTCGATCCGCAAACCTATGAAGTTTACGTTAACGGAGAACATCTGACGTGTGACCCGGTGGACACTGTGCCAATGGGGCAGCGATATTTCTTATTCTGAGGTGAATATGATGATCATAGAACGGGTTTTGGCCAATCTCGAGGACTTGGATCCTAAGGAGATTGAAGGTCGTCACGTAGAAAAAGTACTCCTTGAAAGCGACGCGCTCGTCAAACGTATTCAGCGCGTCCAGACTGACCATGGGACGGAACTTGGGATTCGTCTGAAAGGGCAGGGAGATCTGAGGGCAGGGGACGTGCTTCATATGGACGAACGTAACATGATTGTCGTCGATGTACTGACTGATGATCTACTCGTCATCCGTCCCCGCTCCATTGGAGAGATGGGCATGATTGCGCATCAACTTGGCAACCGGCATCTCCCTGCCCAGTTTGAGGAGGATGAAATGCTAGTACAATACGATTACCTCGTAGAGGAGCTATTGGGACAGCTCGGCATTCCTTACGCTCGTGAAAACAGGAAAGTGAAGGAAGCTTTCCGGCATATCGGACACAGCCATGATTAACCGGCTACTTCCGCTTTTTCAGCTCTGTGACTCCAGTTTACCGACGGGGGCTTTCAGCCACTCGTTCGGTCTGGAGACTTATATTCAAACCGGGGCCGTTACGGATGGCCCTTCCTTTGAAGAGTGGCTAGTTTGTTATGTCCAAGAACAGCTCGCCTATACGGATGGGTTGGTTTGCCGGATGACCTATGATGCACTGGACAGCGGTGAGATGAACGAGATTGGTAGGCTAGGGCAGCTTCTCCATATCCAAAATTTGCCGAGAGAAACACGCCAAGGGTCCCGGATGATGGGGGAGCGAATGTTAAAGCTTACTGTCGACCTATTTGATCTTCCGCTTCTCCATAATTATCAGACCCTCGTCTCAGACGGGCGAACTGTTCCTCACCCCGCAATCGTTTTCACAATCATCGCCTATGAATTCGGTTGCAGCCGGGAGGAGGCCATCCTCTATTATCTCTATTCCTCTATTTCAGGTCTTGTCCAAAATGCCGTAAGAGCAATTCCCCTTGGCCAAACAGCAGGGCAACATATCCTCTATCGGTTTGGATCTGTGCTCCAAGATACGGTTGAAAAGATCCTCGGACTTTCAGAGGATGATTTTGGGATCGTGGCACCTGGCCTAGAGCTTTCACAAATGCAGCATGAGCGGGTCAATGTCCGCATTTTCATGTCTTAATCACGAAAAAATCAATTCGCAGAAGAAGGAAGTGTTTGTATGGAACCAATTAAAATCGGAGTTGGCGGTCCAGTCGGTGCGGGCAAAACGATGCTCGTCGAGAAGCTGACGCGCCGTCTGCACAACGACATTAACATGGCAGTTGTGACAAATGATATATATACGAAGGAAGACGCGAAGTATTTAGTCGAAAACGGCGTCCTTGGTGAAGACCGTATTATTGGCGTTGAGACTGGTGGATGCCCGCACACCGCCATCCGGGAAGATGCCTCCATGAACTTTGCAGCAATTGATGATCTCATCAGCCTCCATCCGGATGTTGAACTGATTTTTGTCGAAAGCGGTGGGGACAACCTTGCCGCAACGTTCAGTCCGGAACTCGTCGATTTTTCAATTTATATCATTGACGTAGCGCAAGGAGAGAAAATTCCGCGTAAAGGCGGACAAGGGATGATTAAATCTGACTTGTTCATTATCAATAAGACAGATCTTGCACCGTACGTCGGCGCCAGCCTGGAAGTTATGGCGGAAGATACGAAAAAATTCCGGGGCACCAAGCCGTTCGTCTTCACGAATTTAAAAACGGAAGATGGCCTTGAAGAAGTAGTCGACTGGATTAACAAACATGCCCTGCTCAAAGGGCTGTCGTGATATGACGGAATGGACTGGGGAGCTTTCCCTCTCCCTCGAAGATCGGGGCGGCAGGACTGTTGCCCGGAACGTTTACTTCCAGGGTGCATTCAAAGTGATGCGTCCCATTTATCACGATGATTCGGGCATGGTCTGCTACTACCTCCTGAACCCGGGAGGTGGCTATCTGGACGGAGACCGCTATCGGATGGACATCACGGCGGATAGCGGCGCCCGTGTAACGCTGACGACCCAGTCTGCTACGAAAGTCTACAAGACGCCGTCCGACCATGCGTACCAAGAGACCACGATCAATCTACGGGAAGGCAGCTACTTGGAATTCCTGCCTGATCCGCTTATTGCCTACCAGAATGCGCGCTACCGACAAAAGAACGTCGTCCATATGGAGCGGGGATCGACTTTTCTCTACACCGATATCCTAACGCCAGGTTGGTCTCCTGACGGGGGCAGATTCACGTATAAATCCGTACAGCTCCTCAATGAAATCTATCTGGACGGTGAGCCGGCGGTCTTCGATCATATTAAACTCATTCCTGCCGATCAGGGCATCGGCAGTCTTGGATTTATGGAAGGTTTTACACATCTCGGTTCGATGATTGCCGTCGGAGAACAGACGACTGACGGGCTTATCGATGCGCTTCATGACCTATTAGAGAGCGTCCGAGGGGATAAAGAAGTAAGATTTGGGATTTCACGCCTTGCGGTTCCAGGCTTCAGCATCCGGATTCTTGCCGGCTCCACCGGACAGATCGAAAAAATGCTGGCTGCCTGTCACCGGAAGATCAGCGAAGAATGGCTGGGTCTTACTCCCGCCTCTCTAAGGAAATATTGATTTATGAATCCGGAAGCCGAAATGGCCCCGGATTTTTTTCATTTTATCAAAACTGAAGGTGTGGAAACCATTTTAAGAAGCCATGCTATGTTTGAACTCTGCTTAGGGATCGCCTTATTATTTTCAGTATAATTAAAAAATACCCTTTTTTATGAAGTTTTTTTAAATTTTTTTCTTAGCTAAACAGGCCTCTTTTCATTTGAAAAAAAAGTTTGATTGCTTTAAGGTGAGGGAAACCAAAAATTAAGAGAAGGAGGAATCATACGATGTATGAGAACCAAGCACCCGAACCGGTACTTGATAATTTCGAAGTGGAACGGGTATTCGAAGACCGGCCGCATGAGCGTTATGCCTTTACCTTCAAAATCGAGGGGGACGAATTCAAGGGGCATTTTCATAAAGAGGAAATCCAATGGTTACATCCGCATCCAAAACAGCTTATCGGCGAGGATATTGCCAAATTAATCGAAACCGCCATTCATAAGCTGATGAAGAAAGCGGGAATTCTTGAGGAAGAGAAGTACATCGAAGTGAAGGCGGCGTTCGAAGATCGGCCGCATGAATGTTACCAATTCACGATGCAGGTCGATGGGGAAGAATTTAAGGGGTTAATTCATAAAGGGAAAATCCAATGGTTTCATCCACAACCCCAACAGAAACTGGAAGAGGAGCAGGTCCAAGCGCTTGAATCTCAGATCCAGGAAGAGCTCGATACTACTGAAGATATGGGCGATGCCCTTCGCACCGAAGGAGAAAATCAATTATGATGAAAAGCCCGGGATCATTTAACGGTGATCCCGGGCTTTTCGGTCTTTTCCAAGGAGATAGGAAAAGTGGTTTTATGCTTTTAGCATGATATGTTGTTATTATTTTCTCGCTAATTATTGGGTTGGTTCTAGCGCTTGGTGTTCCTCGTCGAAGTAGAGGAAACTTTCTTCGTCCAGTTCGGTAAGTCGCTCTTTATTGATCCCTAATGCAAGGTTTCCTTCAAAGATTGTTTCCCACCAAGTTTCTGTAGATGTCATAACCATTTCCTCCTCTAATTGCTGTTGTCCTATCTTTACCCCAGACTCCGGAAAAGCAAAACGTCAATCACTGAAAAAGAATCGGAAGGCCTATTTGAAATTCGTATGTAAAATTGGAATAGGAATCGAGTGTCAAACATAGTATATGGAGTTGGTTTCATTTCGAAACTGCGCATTTGGTCGGAACTTTAATGAAAAAAGACAGTTCTTTTGAAAGATTGACTTTTAGAAGAGCTGTAAGCGCTTACGATTGGGTTTAATTTGGAGCATGATTTTGCGGAAAAACATAATGAGACATTATAATGGAAAGAATATCAAAGGGGGAGGGAATTTTAATGAAATTTACATCCGAACAGGCAGAAAGCGTCATTGCCTCACAACGCGCCTTTTATTTCACTGGAATCACGAAAAGTGTTGCCTTTCGTAAAGATATGCTACAGAAGTTAAAACAAGCAATCGAATCGTATGAACGTGAAATTTTTGAGGCGCTGCATCAAGATTTGCGAAAAAGCCGATTTGAATCGTATGCCACAGAAAATGGACTTGTATTAGCAAGCATTTCTTATATGGTCGAACACTTGGATAAGTGGGTGAAACCGGAAGTCGTCAAGACACCCGTTCATCTTCAACCGGCCTCCAGCTTTATCGTCCGGGAGCCGTACGGGTCGGTATTAATTATAGGTCCTTACAATTATCCATTTCAACTGGTTATGGAACCGTTGATCGGTGCAATAGCAGGCGGGAACTGTGCGGTTGTCAAACCGTCGGAAACTGCGGTTCACACTGTCGCGATTGTAAAAAAGATCATTTCGGAAACGTTTCCGGCAGAGTACATCTGTGTCATCGAAGGGGAGCGGGAAGAGACAGCGACGCTCATCCATGCGTCGTTTGATTATATCTTTTTCACAGGAAGTGCAGAGGTCGGGAAAATTGTCATGAAGGCAGCAGCAGAACGGCTGACGCCAATTACACTGGAGTTGGGGGGCAAAAGCCCGGCCGTAGTCGATCAGACCGCGGACTTGGCAAAGGCGGCGGAACGGATTGTCTGGGGGAAATTTATTAATAATGGACAAACTTGCATCGCGCCGGACTATGTTCTGGTTCATCAATCCGTTCAAGAGCTGTTTGTTTCGGAAATGGTGCGGACAATCCATAGATTCTACGGTAAGGATGTCGCTGCCAGTCCCGATTATGGACGGATCGTCAATGAAAAACAATTTGATCGTTTAACGAAAATCATTCAGCAGGAACGGCAGCATCTTTTCTTCGGTGGAAACAGCAGCCGGGAAGATCTATTTATCGAACCGACGCTGCTTTGTAACGTCGCATGGAATGGTCCTGCGATGGAGGGAGAGATTTTTGGTCCAATCCTACCAATTCTACTATATGATAATTTGGCCGAAGCCATTCATCAGATCCGCCTATTGCCAAAACCATTGGCGGCTTATATGTTTACGGAAAACAAGAAGGCTGCGGACTACTTTATCGAAAACGTGCCATTTGGCGGCGGGTGCATCAATGACACGATTTCCCACGCCGGCAATGTCCATCTTCCGTTTGGCGGAGTCGGTCCATCCGGGATGAATGCCTATCATGGAAAAACGAGCTTCGAGACGTTCACCCATGCCAAGTCGATGTTCCAAAGAAGCACCGCCATTCCGATGCGCATCGCCTTTCCGCCCTATAAAAATAAATTAAAATGGATCAAACCGCTCCTTCGATAAGAGCGGTTTTTTGATTTGTAGGTAGAGAAGTGTAATCGGGCCAGAAAAAAAGTATAATGAATGGATGAAAGGGCGCTGACCATAGCGACCTAATGGAGAGAAATTCTGATATACCGCAAAAGGCGGTTGAGAATATAGTAACCGTTGTAGGCGCGGCTGGGGATGGCTAAGCTGCAATAGAGCGCCATAATGAGATGAAAGGAAGATAAATATGGATACAGAAAAATTATTTGCAATATTACCGATCAAGGAAGTGATCGGCGAGCTGCCGGCGACTGTGACGGATATGGCAGTCGATTCGCGGGCGGTCAACGCAGGAGGCGTGTTTATCTGCATCGAGGGATTCACGGTCGATGGCCATGATTATGTCGGAAAAGCCGTGGACAACGGAGCCCGGGTCATCGTCGCTTCCAAGCAGGTCGATATCGATCCAGAAAAAGTGGCGGTCGTGCGGGTGGATGATACATCCCGGGCAGTCGGCTTGCTGGCTTCCCGCTTTTATGGGTATCCATCTAGAAAATTGACCATGATCGGCGTAACTGGGACGAACGGAAAGACAAGCGTCAGCAATATTATCCACGCAATTTTGCAAGAGAGCGGAGAGCGGACGGCCGTTTCCGGGACGATCGGCTTTAATTTGGATGGAATTCTGTATGAAACCGAGAATACGACGAATGATGTCCTGACAACGCAAGGGATGATTGCCCGTGCCGTCCAGGAAAGGTGTACGACGATGGCGATGGAAGTGTCCTCGCACGGATTGGTGGAGGGTCGATTGGCGGGCACGGAGTTCGATATTGCCATTTTCACGAATTTGACGCATGACCATCTTGATTTCCACGGAACGATGGAAGATTACGGGTATGCAAAAGGGCTTTTATTTGCCCAGCTTGGACAAGACTTGGAGAAGCGAAAGTTTGCGGTTTTGAATGCGGATGATGAGTGGAGCGGCCGGATGGGCAAGATGACGCCGTTTCCTGCTTTGACATACGGGGTCCGCAATGATGCGATGTTCCGTGCTTCGGACATTGTGCTGGCTCCAGATCGAACGTCGTTCCGGTTGGCCGCTCCGGATGGCGAATTCGAAGTTGGGATGAATTTGATCGGTGAATTTAGTGTCTATAATGCGCTGGCGGCTACTGCGGCTTTATTCGCAAAAGGAATGGCGACGGAAGAAATCATCGGTCACTTGGAGAAAATTCCTTCCGTGAAGGGCCGGATGGAAAAGGTCGAGACTTCTTTGCCGTTGACGATCTATATCGATTACGCTCATTCACCGGACGCAATCGAGAAGGCGATCCATGCCGTGTTGCCATACAAAAAGAAGAAGTTGATATTCGTGATTGGGACAGGTGGGAATCGCGACAGGAAAAAAAGACCTGTCATGGCGGAAAAAGCATCTGTCGCCGACTATGTCGTCCTGACGACCGATGATCCAAGGGACGAGCCGTATGAATCCATCCTGTCCGAACTGGAAGCGGGCATGACCCATGATCAATATGCGTGTATCGGTGACCGGGAAGAAGCTGTCCGCCATGCGGTGTCCGTAGCGGATGAAGATGACATCATCATTTTCGCAGGCAAAGGCCATGAAGATTTTCAAATCATCGGCAACGTGAAATACCCACATTCCGATGCCCAAATAGCACTGGAAGCCGCAGAGCAGAAGTTCGGAGCGGGACAAATGAAGAAATGACGGAGGAGGCTGTCCTGTTGAGGGACGGTCTTTTTCCGTTGGTCCATTGGGCGAGGACGTGACAGTTTCGAGTGTGGCCATGAGAGTTCGGCGAATTGCCCTGACAGTTATGGGAATTGCCATGAGAGTTAGTCCGCGCCATGACAGTTTTGCGCTGGGCCATGAGAGTTCGGTGGATTGCCCTGACAGTTATGGGAATTGCCATGAGAGTTAGTCTGCGCCATGACAGTTTCGAGCGGGGCCATGAGAGTTCGGCAATTTGCCCTAACAGTTTTGGAATTTGCCATGAGAGTTTTGCTGGAACATGACGGTTTCACCCGGGCTCCTTATCCCAACCATGCCTGTCCTTCATTCCGTCAATAAATAATTGTTGAAATCAGCTTCCAATCTGTCTATGCTAAGAAAAGCAGAACAGAAGGAGATTACCGATTATGGATAAACCGATACATGAAGAAATAGCGTCCCGTCGGACATTTGCGATTATTTCTCACCCGGATGCGGGAAAAACGACGATCACGGAGAAATTGCTCTATTTTGGCGGAGCGATCCGTGATGCAGGGACGGTAAAAGGGAAGAAGACCGGCAAGTTTGCAACTTCAGATTGGATGGAAATTGAGAAGCAACGGGGAATTTCAGTCACATCCTCGGTCATGCAGTTCGATTATGACGGGAAACGGGTGAATATCCTCGACACTCCTGGACATGAGGACTTCAGTGAGGACACGTATCGGACATTGATGGCGGTGGATGCCGCTGTCATGATGGTCGACTCGGGGAAAGGGATCGAGCCGCAGACGATCAAACTGTTCAAAGTATGCCGTATGCGGGGCATCCCGATTTTCACGTTCATAAATAAAATGGACCGCCAGGGAAGAGAGCCGCTCGATTTGATGGAAGAGTTGGAAGAAGTGCTAGGCATCGAATCCTATGCGATGAATTGGCCGATCGGGATGGGGAAGGAATTCCTCGGCATCTACGACCGGTTCAATAATCGGATCGAGCAGGCACGTGTTGATGGCGATCAACATTTTCTCGCTTTAAATGAAGAAGGCGGTTTGGCAGAGCCTCATCCAATGGAAGCAACTTCCTATTATCAGCAAGCTTTGGAGGACGTCCTTCTGTTGAATGAAGCCGGAAATCAATTCGATGAGGAACGGGTGGCTAAAGGGGAATTGACTCCTGTCTTCTTCGGCAGTGCGCTGACGAATTTCGGGGTTCAGACCTTTCTCGAAACATTCCTCCAGTTTGCCCCAGAGCCACAACCTCGCCTGACGAAAGAGGAACAGGAAGTCGACCCGTATTCAGAGGAGTTTTCCGGCTTCATTTTCAAAATCCAGGCGAATATGAACCCAATGCACCGGGACCGGATCGCTTTTGTACGGATTGTGTCCGGTGCGTTCGAGCGCGGTATGACGGTGACGGTTCCGCGAATATCAAAGACGTTCAAATTGACGCAAACGACACAGTTTTTGGCGGATGATCGGGAAACGGTCAACGAAGCGGTCGCGGGTGATATCATCGGCCTGCATGATACAGGGAACTATCAGATCGGCGATACGGTGATCGGCGGAAAGTCCTCTTTCCAGTTCGACGCCCTGCCGCAATTCACCCCCGAATTATTCGTCAAAGTGACGGCGAAGAACGTCATGAAATCGAAGCATTTCCATAAAGGGATCTTACAGCTCGTGCAAGAAGGGGCAATCCAATATTACCGGACGCTCCATACCGAAGAAGTCCTGCTCGGTGCGGTCGGCCAGCTGCAATTCGAAGTGTTCGAACACCGGATGAAAAACGAATATAATGTGGAAGTCCGGATGGAGCATATCGGTTCGAAGGTAGCCCGGTGGATTGAAAATGAAAGAGATGTTAAAGAGTCGATGGCAGGTCAGCGGGCGATGCTCGTGAAAGACCGTTATGACAATTATGTCTTCCTGTTTGAAAATGACTTTGCGATGCGCTGGTTCCATGATAAATATCCGGATATCCAACTATATAGTCTGTTGTAATGAAAATCCCGGTAAGAGGGTCTAGCCTTCTTATCGGGTTTTCTTTTGTTGGTAAGAGACTTCCGAAATGCCTCGCTGCTCCATTCTACATAATGTACCAAATCCGTTAATTCCTCGAAATGGGATGCTCCTATTTGAAGTCAAGTATAACTTTGCATATGATGAAGGTAACGTTTTTTTCGATGAGAGGGTAGTGTGATAGATGAGAATTAGTGATTTTTCGATTAAACGACCTGTATTTACGATCGTAACTATGTTTCTCGTAATCATTCTGGGGGCTGTATCATTTTTCCGGATTCCGGTAACGTTGATACCTGAATTGAACCCGCCGGTTGCGGTGGTTGTGACCAGTTATCCGGGAGCTTCACCGATCGAAGTGAATGAGAAATTGACGAAGCCGCTTGAGGCAAGTTTGTCTACAACGCCTGGTCTGAAATCGATGCAATCTTCGTCCCAAGAAGGGGCGAACTTCATTTTACTTATGTTTGATTGGTCGACGGCGATCGACGATATCCAATTGGAGGTCATGCAGCGGATCGACCAAGTGCCCGTGCCGGATGGATCACAAAAACCACGGTTTATGAAGTTTGATCCGGCTCAGTTCCCGGTTATTCAACTTTCGTTGAGGGCTACGAGCGATGAAGCGGATATCCGCAAGTTGGCAGAGCAGTTGGAGACCGAGCTGCGCCGGACAGAAGGGGTGGCCAGCGTCACCGTTTCCGGTAAGCTAGTCGAGGAAGTGCAAATTGTCCTGGACCCGGAAAAACTGGAGAACAACGGGTTGATCCAATCGGATATCGTACAAGCCATTCAAGCAAGCCATGTATCGATGCCGGGAGAGCCGATCGAAACGACGGATGGTAAGCAACTGACGACCCGGATCATCAGTACATTGACTACGATCACCGATATTCGGAATGTGACAGTCGGCATGAATCCGTTGACGGGCGAATCGGTCACTGTCGCGGATGTCGCGTCTGACGTGGCACTGGTCGAAGCCAATTCTGCAACGGAAACACGCGCCAATGAAGATCCGGCGGTTCTTATGTCCGTATTGCAAGAGTCGGGGACGAATACAGCAGATGTATCCACGGCCTTCAAACAGGAGTTGGATCATCTTCTCTCGACTGACGAATTCAAGGATATTGAGGCGGATATTTTATTCGACCAAGGGGATTACGTTAAATTGGCCATTGGGAATATTGGTCAATCGCTGTTGCTGGGCGGTCTATTTGCGATGCTGGTCTTATTTTTCTTCCTTCGGGGAATCAAGAGCCCGATCATCATCGGTATCGCAATCCCATATTCAGTGATCGTCACGTTCGTCTTGATGTTCTTTGCAGACTTCTCCCTTAATATTATGACGCTTGGTGCACTCGCGCTCGGAATCGGGATGCTTGTCGACAATGCGATCGTCGTGATCGAAAATATCGAAAGACATTTGGCGATGGGGAAAGGGCCGAAACAGGCGGCACGGGAAGGTTCGAAAGAGATTGGCGGTGCAATTACGGCCTCCACCTTGACCACACTGGCCGTTTTCGTACCGGTTATTTTCATTAGCGGTCTGATCGGTCAAATCTTCACGGAGTTTGCCCTGACGATATCGTTCAGCTTGTTCGCTTCGCTCGTTGTGGCATTGACTGTTGTCCCGATGATGGCAAGCCGGATGCTAAAGAAACCGAGAAAGAATATCGAGGCCCGCCGCCGTCGCTCAAAATCCTTGAATAACTTCGAGCGATCGGTCAGATGGTCCCTGAAACATCGGACACTCGTGTTAGTTGCTACCACGGTGCTCCTGGGAGCCGGTGCGCTAGGCTTAATGAAAGTGGGAACCGAATTCCTGCCTCCAACTGACGAGGGGTTCGTGAGCATTTCGGTGAAGCTGCCGAATGGCTCTTCCGCTTCTGCCACTAATGATATCGTGGAACGGATCGAATCTGAATTGAGACAGCAGGACGATGTGGAAGTGTATGTCAGCCTGGTCGGCGGGACACAACAAAGTTTGGCACAAGGCAGTTCGGAAGCGAATGTTGCGGAATTGTATGTCAAGCTCGTACCGCTGGCTGACCGGAAGCGTTCTGTATTTGAATTTGTCGACGCAGTACAGCCGACAGTATTAAAGAAGGTCGGAGATGAAGCGACGGTCAGTTTCAATCTTCAGACCGCATCCGGCTCCACACCGAATACATTGACCTTCTCGTTGAATGACACCGATAAAGCTCGATTGGATGAAGCGGTTCTGAAATTGAATACGGAACTTGCCGATATGAAGTCCGTCTTGGAAGTGTCGAACGACCTGCAAGATACGGTGGAGGAAATACGGATTGAAGTGAATCGGGAGCGGGCAGCCGAATATGGTTTGGCGCCTTACCAAATTGCACAAACGGTCAATAATGTGACCAGAGGTGCTCTTGCAACGCAGATCATCGGCAAGCGGGAAGAAGTGTATTCCGTCAATGTGCTGTATGACGAGAGCTTCCGCAACAGCATTAATAAATTGAAGAACTTGAAACTCCGGACGCCGAATGGCACGTTCATTGAATTACGTGAAGTGGCGAACATCAAAATTGAAGAAGGGCCTGTGAACATCCGCCGGGTTGACCAAGCCCATTCTGTGACGTTCAATGTGAAATATGAATCGACGCAGACTCTGGGCGGAATGACTAAGCAAGTACAGGATAAAATGGATGCACTCCAGTTGCCGGATGAGATTGAGATGACCTTCGGCGGGGACCGGGAGCTGTTCGAGAGTGCCATCAATGACATGCTGATGGCGATTGCCCTGGCAGTAGTGCTCGTCTACATCGTCATGGCGGCCCAGTTTGAATCATTCAAGTATCCATTTGTCATCATGTTCTCTGTACCACTCATGATTATCGGCGTGTCGATCGGTCTATTTGCAACTAATACGCCGATCAGTGTGACGGCGGTTATCGGGATTTTGGTCCTCGTCGGGATTGTCGTGAACAACGGGATCGTGCTCGTCGACTATATCAATCAGCGGAAAGAAGCGGGGCTCACTTCATTCGACGCAATCATCGCCTCTGTCCGCGACCGGGTACGCCCAATTCTCATGACGGCGATGACGACCATTCTTGGCCTGTTGCCACTGGCGCTCGGTCTCGGGGAAGGGACGGAAATGAACCAACCGATGGGGATCGCCGTCATCGGAGGCCTCGTCAGCTCCACATTCTTAACCCTTTACATTGTGCCGATTATCTACAGTTTGTTTGACAGGCAAACGAGAAAACGAGCCGAACCGCTTGAGGCGGATGAATCGACAGGAACAGCGTGAGGCTCTGTCGGTATGGGCAGTTCATTGAAGTTATAATCGCCTGAGGAGAGTTACGAGCGGTTCCTCGAAGTTATGATCGCCTGTGGAGGCTTATGGACGGTTCTTCGGAGTTATGATCGCTTGCGGAGACTAATGAGCGGTTCCTCGGAAATTATGATCGCTTGAGGAGACTCATGAGCGGTTCTTTGAAGTTATGATCGCTTGCGGAGACTTTATCATCGTTTCTCCGAAGTAATGATCGCCCGTGGAGACTAATAATCGGTTCTCCGGAGTTATGATCGCTTGCGAAGACTTATGATCGTTTCTCCAGAATTATGTACACTTCCGCCAGTAATTGAGCGGAGTATTTTGAATCCAGTGCAGGAAAGGCTCGTTCCGAGAGTGAGCCCAAGCCAAAAGCCGAGCAGACTATTCGCTCGGCTTTTTCCTTTTTCATGAGATTCCTTTTACCTTCATATAATAAGACCTGAATGCCTAATTGACTGAATATTCTTCCGTGGGCATGTGTGAAATGTTATACTTTGGAAAAAGGGGCGATGGCATGCGGACTCATTTTTTTACGGGGTTTCCCGGATTTATTGCGACACAATTGATCAAAGGGCTGATTCGCCAACAGGAGGTCGAGGCGGTTTATGCAGTAGTCCAACCGGAGCAGGTGGAGCGGGCAGAAAAGCAGATTGACGCTATCATGGAAGAGTTGGAGGTCGAAATCCCGTTTGACCTATTTATCGGGGATATTACGCAACCGGATCTAGGGTTGGATGCTATGGCTAAAGCTGCATTAAAAAAGCAACCGCTTGTCGTCTGGCATTTGGCGGCCATTTACGACTTGGCTGTGGATGTGGAAAGCGCCTGGCGTGTCAATGTGGAAGGGACAAGGCTGGTGAATGAATTCGTTTTGGGACATCCGTCCATTGTCCGCTACATGTATTTCAGTACGGCGTATGTAGCAGGGAAACGGGAAGGTGTACTGTTGGAAACGGAGTTGATTCGTCCGGATGCATTCAAAAATCATTATGAAGAGACGAAGTTTGAGGCGGAAGTTCTCGTTGAAGCATTGAAGCCGTTGGTCCCTGTCACAATTATCCGGCCGGGAATTGTCCGGGGCCACTCCCGAACAGGCGAGACGATCAAATTCGATGGTCCTTATTTTTTCATGAACATGATCGATCGGTTGCGCTGGCTACCGGTCATTCCCTATGTCGGGAGGACGGAGGCGCGCATCAATGTTGTGCCGATCGATTATATTATCGATGCTTCCATCTATCTATCGCGTCTTAGGGGAGCGGCCAGGACAACCGTCCATTTGACCGATCCATCCCCCCACCCGATTGAAGAGGTGTATCGTGCAATGGTGATCGAGTTGACGGGGAAACGACCGAGAGGTAGGTTTCCTCGCCCGCTTGCAGAAAAAAGTCTAACATCCATCCGCCTTCAACGCAGGCTCGGTGTAGAAGTCGAAACACTGGACTATTTGACTTGGAATGCTGTCTTCGATACGACGAATGCAGAACGGTTATTAGAAGGAAGTGGCATCCAGTGTGTTGATTTCATCCAATCGATTCCTGCCATGGTCAGCTTCTATAATAAACATAAGCACAATCAAGGTTTCCATATTAAAATAGGGTGATCTGCGTTTACTTTTCGGGTCGGCGTGGTATAATAATTCAAAAGCACCCGACAACTTAATAACTTTGACAATCTGTCAAAGGGGAGTAGCTATAGGGAAACCCCCTATTTCATAGTCGTCAATACATGGCATCTGCCATCGGTTATGATAGCTGGATATATACATTTTATTCTGACTTAGCGAGACCTTTGCCTTTTATTAGGTGAGGGTCTTTTTAATATGTAAAAATTGGAGGAATTTAATGTGGAAGCGATTCTACTCGAGTACGCATGGGTTTTACTCGTACTTATTGCACTTGAAGGTTTGTTGGCAGCAGACAATGCAGTTGTAATGGCGGTCATGGTCAAACATTTACCGCGCCCTCAACAACGGAAAGCTTTATTTTACGGATTGTTGGGAGCCTTTGTTTTCCGGTTCGCCGCACTCTTTATGATTACATTCTTGGTAAACATTTGGCAAATTCAAGCACTTGGGGCTGCCTATTTGCTTTTCATTTCCATTAAAAACATCATTGATCAGCGGAAAGGGGATTCTGAGGATCCGACGAAAAAGCCGCGTCGCCAATCGGGATTCTGGATGACTGTTTTAAAGGTGGAGCTGGCGGATATTGCATTTGCCCTCGATTCGATGTTGGCGGCTGTTGCTCTTGCTGTGACTTTGCCTGAACTAGGTGATTTCCATATCGGGGGTATTAACGGCGGTCAGTTCATCGTTATGTTGATCGGTGGAATTGTCGGATTGATTCTCATCCGGTTCGCCGCACGTCAATTTATCGTCATCTTGGATAAATATCCGGCATTGGAAACGGCCGCATTCCTTATCGTTGGATGGGTCGGTGTAAAATTGGCTGTCTTGACTCTCGCACATCCTGGATTGGGCATTATCGATGCGGACTTTCCGCACTCTACACTTTGGAAAACAACCTTCTGGATCGTCTTAGTCGGTATTGCGTTGAACGGTTATTTAGTAGGTGTTCGGAAACATCGTAAACAAGCATAAAACAGTTCGTAAACCGGCCAAATCGTCACATGCGCATGGCCGGTTATTTATTTTTTTTAATAAAAGAAAAGGATTTCTTTTCTTTTTCCGTTTTATTCACTAAAATGAGTAGACGGAAACCGTTCTTATTGAAAGGAATGGATAGTCATGAAATTGTCACGGGAAAACCTTAGAAGATTCACACCCGCACAAATCATCGTATTTTATTACTTTCTCGCCATCGCCTTTTCATTTCTCTTGCTGAATTTACCGGGCGTGTATCTACCTGGCGTGGAAGTCAGTTTTCTGGATAGTCTTTTTACTGCAGTCAGCGCGGTCAGCGTGACAGGTTTGACGCCGATTAGCATCGCAGGCACGTATTCCGTTTTCGGAATTTGTATGTTGATGCTTGTGCTGCAACTCGGAGGGATCGGCATCATGTCGATCGGTACGTTCTTTTGGTTGCTTGTCAAAAAAAGGATTGGATTGCGGGAGCGACAATTGATCATGGTCGATCACAACCAGTATAGCTTGGCGGGGGTCGTCCATCTAATTCGTGAAATCGTAAAAATCATCTTTTTGATTGAACTGATTGGTGGCTTGCTGTTGACGATTTACATCCGTCCATTTTACGAAACTCTCGGTGATGCTTTGTTGAATGGGATGTTCATGGCCGTTTCCGCAACGACAAATGCAGGATTCGATATAACGGATGCCTCGTTATTGCCATACTTCAATGACTATTTCATACAGACAGTGACGATGATTTTGATTATTCTAGGAGCCATCGGGTTTCCTGTGTTAATCGAAGTGAAAAGTTATTTTTCCGCGAGAGTTCCCAATTTTCGATTTTCTCTATTTACGAAAATCACCACAACAACGTTTGGAATTTTATTGCTTTGGGGAACGCTGATGATTTTCATCTTAGAATCTGTCCATTCTTTCAAAGGGATGGCCTGGCATGAAAAATTATTCGCTTCGCTGTTTCACTCGGTTTCATCTCGCTCGGCGGGTTTAACGACATACGATATAACGCAGTTTAGTGAGGCGACTGATATTTTCATCAGTTCCTTGATGTTCATAGGGGCGTCACCGAGTTCGGTAGGCGGTGGAATTCGAACGACCACCTTTGCTATCGCAGTATTATTTATTATCAATTTTGCACGTGGCAATCAAGTCATCAATATATTTAATCGTCAAATTAAGCTGATTGATGTATTCCGTTCCTACGCCGTCATTCTTCTGGCAGGCGCAATGGTGATGGCAGCTCTTCTGATCCTCTTGATTACGGAACCAGGCATTCCGGCAGTTACATTGCTTTTTGAGATTACTTCCGCCTTTGGAACATGCGGCATGTCGCTTGGCATCACATCGGACCTGTCTCCAATCGGGAAGGGGATTATCATGATCCTCATGTTCATCGGACGAGTCGGGCTCATTTCCTTCCTCTATACATTGGGCGGGAAGACGAAAGTCATGCATTATCACTATCCAAAAGAGCGCGTCATCATTGGGTGATCCACTAGAAAAAAGCTGTCCCAGAACTTAATGGGACAGCTTTTCTTTTTCCAAGTAAAAGAATTCCGGCGTTTCGTTGTGCTTGAATAAAGTGATGAGATGACCTTCCACTTTTTCGAATTGGCCTACCTCTGCTTTTGCCGGATCTACATGGATTGGAGTGATAAATGTAGATTTCCGAACATTCCTTGCATGTAGTTGGAACGGGATATTCTCCAGGTTCAAAGGAGTTTTATTTTCTAAAATATTGGACTCGATTCGTACCAAGTCCTCAGCGAGCATATCATTCTCCCACCAGATTTTCCGTGGTTGAAACGTATGGTGTGCCAAGTAATCGAGTTTCATCAGACTGCGCGCGATATCTATGTCGGCTTCGGTTTCATGTAATAGAAATTCGTTCAGTCGTGTGAAAAGATCCGCAAGTTGGTGGCCAATACGGGACCAACCGCGGTTGTCCCAAAAGGTGCCGAATTGCTGAAAGAAGTCGAAAGGAGTTTCAAATACAGACGTTACGAGATATTCAATTGTCCTCGGAGTCCGGTTGTCATTCCAATATTTCTCCAAGACATCTTCCGTATGTTTGATGCGCAAAATATCATCAAAAGACAACACATTATTTGAAACGATTTCATAGGGTGCTACGTCAATATACTTATATCCATATTCTTCCGCTTGGATCCGAAGGCCTGTCCCGCGCAACAATTTTAAGAATCCCAGTTGTAGCTCTTCAGGGCGCATGGCAAAGACATCGTTGAAAGTTTGCCTGAATGAGTCATAATCCTCTTCAGGAAGCCCGGCGATTAAGTCGAGATGCTGGGCGATTTTTCCGCCTTGCTTGACCATAGTCACCGTACGCGATAGCTTTTCGAAATTTTGGCGGCGTTTGACAAGTTCGTTTGTCAGATCATTTGTCGATTGGACGCCGATTTCAAATCGGAATAACCCGGTCGGCGCATTGTTGTTTAGAAAATCGATCACTTCGGGACGCATGATATCGCCGGTAATTTCAAACTGGAATACCGTTCCCGGCTGATGCTCGTCTATTAAAAATTGGAACATTTCCATGGCGTAGCTCCTGCTAATATTAAATGTCCGGTCGACAAACTTGATGTTTTTCGCGCCGTTCGCCATTAAATAACGGATATCTTCTTTTATGGCTTCCCGATTGAAATAGCGAACACCGACTTCAATCGAGGAGAGGCAGAATTGGCACGAAAAAGGACATCCCCGGCTCGTTTCAATGTAAGTCACCCTTTTCGACAAATCGGCAATATCCTCCTCGAACCGGAACGGAGAAGGCAGCTCTCGTAAATCAAGCTTCGGACCGGGAGCCGTGAATTTCAATTGCCCGCCGTCCCGGTAGGCCAATCCTTGGACAGAGGACCAGTCGCGCTGTTCCGCATAGGCTACCAATAGCTGTTTGAACGTCCGTTCCCCTTCACCGATGACAATGGCATCGATTTCCGGGACGCGTTCCAACCAGTAATCATAGTCATAGGTAACTTCGGGTCCGCCCGCGATAATCAACACATCGGGCTTCACTTTTTTCAGCATTTGGATCACGCGGATGGATTCTTCAATATTCCATATATATAAACTGAATCCGACAATATCCGGTTGTTTTAAATATAAATCCGACACGATGCTCATCGTCGGGTCTTTGATGGTATATTCCACAATAGTTGGGTCGAATTCCGGCGCAGCATAGGATTTCAAATAGCGGATGGCTAGGTTCGTGTGGATATATTTTGCATTTAATGTTGTTAAAACAATATTCATTGTAAACTCCTCTTTATATTAATAGTAAGCTGATTGATGTAACAAATGAAATATAGGACTAATAAGCTATATCAATCAGACTGAATATATGGAATAATTTGAACTAGCGAAGATTGGACAAATTTAACTTTTCCGCATAATTCAACGGCATTTTTCATACTTTCTTTTAAAGGTTAGGAGGAATACGCTTGAAAGATAATAAGGAAAACGTTGATACACATCTCTCATTCTTAATTGACAATTCGCTCAGCCCGAGTGCTATTCTAGATATGGATGGTCTTTTTTTACATGTAAACGACGCATTTCGCGAACAGTTTGACAGCGAGCAGGGAAAAATGTTGACAACAATTCTCGCCGAACCAAATGAGATGCAGTGGACTTCATTTGATTCTCAAACCACTCAAAGCGCTCCCTTAGAAACCGACATGAGTATGAAGTTGAAAAATGGCGATCATACAACGGTGAAAGTAAAGTTCATGCCTATCTTAGATAAACAGCAGGCGATTATGATTTGTGAAGTGCCTGATAAACATGATCTATCCGAAAAATCATATTTACATGCTTTCCGACATGCCAAGTGCTTCATGATCATTGCGGATAACGAGGGCACAATCCTTCAAGTGAATGATAAAACTATGGAATTCGTCAATTTGCCGAAGGATTATTTTACTGGAAGGCCGATGGATGTCCTATTTTTGCTATTTTCAGAGCAACCGGAATCCATCCGGCATTATATACAAAAAGTAAGAACGTATGGATGCGCTGAAATGTGGAAACGATTCGAACGATCACAAGGTGATGCCCGCCATTATCATATTACCTCTTTTTATAATTTGGATACAGAACAATTTTTAATTAGAATCTATGACCAGACGGAGTTAATTCATCTGGAAGAGAAATTGGCACATTCCGACTCCCTTTCGACAGTCGGGGAACTTGCCGCCAGTATTGCACATGAAATCCGAAATCCGATGACGGCTTTGAAGGGATTCATTCAGTTATTACGCATTGCGACACCGGAAGATTCCTTGAAGTATTTATCGGTCATCGATGGCGAGATTGAAAGGATGGAATCGATTTTAAGCGAAATGCTATTATTATCCAAGCCGGCAACTAGCAAACAAACCATCTTTTCGCTGGAAGTCCTGGTCAATGACATGATTCAGGTCGTACAGCCGAAAGCGCTCATGGAAGGGATCACCATCATTCAAAAAGAGACATCCTTGACTGACTCCCTCGTCATCGGTGATGCGGCTAAGCTCAAACAGGCAATCCTCAATTTGTTGAAAAATGCGTTTGAGGCCATTTCAAACCGAGGAATCGTGACGGTCAGCATAGACCTTGACGAGAAGAATCGGGTTGTCTTATCGATAACAGATACGGGAGAAGGAATGAGCATGAAACAGATCAAGCAGATGTTTATGCCATTTGTTTCATCGAAGCCAGAAGGGACCGGCCTTGGCCTGCCGTTCGTCTTAAAAACCGTGGAAAGCCACGGTGGTGAAATTACGGTCCAGAGTGAGATCAATTCCGGAACTACCATTTCACTATACCTTCCTTCCGCCCATGAAAAAATGCCGATTGAAGTGGCTCGTGCCCACAAAGTTGTTTCTTAATTCAATTGTACCACCTTTTTGCTAAGCTTTTTGACAGGGGGCGCAGCAAGCCGTTATAATTGGGACGAATCTCTTTGAACGGAAAAAGGTGGTACGAACAATGACAACTGAAATAGAACGCGCCTTAAAGCTCTACGTTGTACTGTCGAGAGCAAGTAAAGTCGTGTCTGAAGAGGCAAATAAAACGATCGAAAAACATGGATTGAATCCGACGGAATTTGCGGTGCTCGAATTATTGCATCACCGAGGTAGGCAGCCAATCCAGAAAATTGGACAGAAAATCTTATTGCGCAGTGGGTCCATGACGTACGTAGTAGATAAATTGGAGAAAAAGGGTTTACTGGAACGCATATTTTGTAAAGAAGATAAACGTATTACCTATATGTCTATTACAAAAAGTGGAGTGGACTTAATCGAATCGATTTTTCCCGAACATGCGGAGAATATTATGTCGATCATGTCAGGGCTTTCGACGGATGAACAAGAAACCGCCATCCACGTTCTACGGAAGCTTGGACTATCCGTTAAAAATTTATCGTAGAGAAAGCCGTCACGAAGAACGGCTTTTGCGCCAAAAAGCGCAGCGTTTGGCAGCACATTTTTGCGCTAATTTGCGCAGCGTTTAGCAGCACGGCTTTTGCGCCAAAAAGCGGCATGGATAGAGGTATCCATGCCGCCTTTTCGATTATGTTTATTTCTTTTGAATGGTTTCTCCCATTCTTAAGAAGTTTTCGAAATGTTTTTCATCCGGGGAGTCGAATACCGTGAGCCGGATCAATTGGCCATCTCGCTCAAAAACTGTGCTCGTCACTGTCACAGAATCTGTTTGGGCTGAATAGGCTACAGCATCTTTAATTCCATCGCCTTGCGGCAGTTTAACCTCATCCGTTACTTCCTCTGGAGTTTGTACGTCTGTTGCAGCGCTGACAAGTTCTCTCGTGTTTTCAAGAAATTCATCGACAGTTACCTCGGAAGCGGACATTGTTTCAATTCGCATGAAGATCGCACTATCATCATCAACCATCAAACTGTCTTTCCCAGGCTCTTCGCTTGTTAAACTATAGCCTGGCAGGACCGAGATGGCAAAATCCTGTTCATCGCTCTCCGTCCGGACAGCATCGGTCAACCCGTTTGCTTGCTCATCGGATGGTTCCTCTGCAGTCTCTTGTCCGCTTTCAGCAGGTTCACTCTCATCCGTCACCGTTTCTTCTGCAGGTGCGCCATTATTGGTTTCTTCCACCACTCCAGCAGGTTCTTCCTTTTCTCCGGCCGGATTTTCGTTGCCGGCCTCCGTTCCACATGCTGCTAGAAGAAGAGCTGTTGCAAGTGAAACGGAAAGTAATTTCCATTTACTTTTCATAGAAATTCCCTCCTTACACAATTGGACGATAGGTTGACATGAAAGTTTCATTTCTCATTTCCGTGAATGATTTTATAACGCTTATGGTTGACGACCGTTTTCTCTTCCATTTCGAGCTCATCAAAATTTTCCATATATGTGAGGTCCACAATGACCGAGTTCTCATTCACCTTTTCCACAATACCTTGCAACCCATCTTTAAATTCTATAATATTTCCCACTTCCGCAATATTCATAGATCGCATCTCCTTTACATCCACCATAGGCGGTTTCGAGTTTACTTCTCTAGTTTGCCTTAAATTAGAGTGAAGGTAAAGGGTTTTCTTTATAACAAGTTATTGAGGACTTTTTAATTTTCGATATATTCACGAAATGTTTCTTTGTAACGCTTCTAGGGTAGGTGTATAATTAGGAAATCAGTCATTATTTAGAAAGGTCGGAGGAATTAAGCTTGAATTGCAGTTTAGATGAAGAAATTGAGCAGGTTAGGAGTAAGTTGATTGAATCTGTTGAGCGGCTGGGGAGGACATCCAGTGAGACGATTGAGCTAAGTCGGAGGTTAGATGAATTGATTAATAAATCCATCAACCAAAAAGAAACAAATTGTAAATAGATAGAGCTACCTGTTAAAACGCTTGATATAACGCAGTGGATTAAATGGATAAAGCGAGAAAAAACTGATTTCTAAAAAAAATGTTGCAAAAAATGTTTAGAAAGCGAAAAAAACGGGGACATTATAATTGAACACAGCAACATTCTCATTTCCCCCTTTTGTGGACGGACTCCTCTTTGAGGATCCGTCCTCTTTTTTGTCGTATATTGGCTCATGGTGGTAAATGACAGTTATTTTGTTACGATAGAAGTATATATTTGGGAAGGGGGAGAAAGAAGATGAAGAAACGGATTGCTTTTATTGGCGCAGGTGTCATGGGGGCCAGCATTGTGAGACATTTGCTGCAAGCCGGGTACGAAGTCGTGATGTTTACCCGAACAAAAAGCAAGGCTGAGCCCTTAGTGAAGGAAGGGGCCACATGGGCGGACTCGGTCGGAGCAGCTGTTGTGGATTCGGATTTCATCTTTACGATGGTTGGCATGCCGAAGGACGTTGAAGAAATCTATTTTGGGGAAGAAGGAATCTTATCATCCGGCCGCAAGGGACAGATAGTGGTTGACATGACCACGTCAAGCCCTTCATTGGCCAAACAGATTGCAACGGCTGCAGAGGAGAAGGGCATATCCTCGATCGATGCACCGGTCTCGGGTGGAGATATCGGAGCCCGGAACGGTACTTTATCCATAATGTGCGGAGGGGATAAGCAAGTGTTTGAAAACATATTGCCGATTCTATCCGTCTTTGGAGAACAGATTATTTATCAAGGAGGGCCTGGCGCGGGCCAGCATACAAAAATGGCCAATCAGATTGCCATTGCAACGAATATGATCGGCGTTTGTGAAGCGATTGCCTATGCGCAAAAGGCAGGACTCGACCCGGGAGTTGTATTGACTTCCATCACTTCTGGGGCAGCCGGTTCTTGGTCATTGACCAATCTTGCTCCCCGTATGCTTGAAGAAGACTTCGCCCCAGGGTTTTATGTCAAACATTTTTTGAAAGATATGGATATTGCATTACAAGAAGCCGAGTTGCTCAATTTGGATTTACCGGGACTTCAAATGGCTAGAGAAATGTATAGTGAATTAATTAAGCAAGGATATGGAGAAAAAGGAACTCAAGTGCTATATAAGCGATATGAAGGACAATGAAAATGTCGATTCGCCTGTAAGAGGGCGGATCGACATTTTTAGTTGCCGTCTAAATAGGAAGAACGGAAGCCCTTTGTCTGATTCACAGGGCGAACATTTCGTTTTGGGATGGGACGTTTTAACTTTTGTTCCCTCTCTGGTTGCAAGCCGAGGAAGTTGGTCAAGAGCTCACGCGCCTGGTTTAAGCTCATTCGCTCTTGCGGATTGCGGGTATTCCGGTCTTGTTGGCCTAGATGAGGCAGAGATAGGAAGTCTTCTTTTTCAGGGACAGTGTGGAAGAGGAAATCTTGGCACTGGACGAGTACCGTGGAATGTTGCTTGCTTTGTTTTGGGTTATCGACAAAATGCAGACCGATCTTTTCGGCGAATCCCTCGCTGATCAATTTTTCGAGCGCTTTCTTTTTAAGCGCATAGAGTTGGCGATTATCGGGAGCCGTTTTTGCATGTCGATTGACAACATAAATGGCAATTGCCAATTGCCGAACAGATTGGTTACGCTTCAAATGAATCCTCCCTTTATCTTTATTCAGAGGCATCCTCCCACTTCTATTGGTGGTGATGAATATAAATCTGTTTGACGCCAAGGCGTCCTTAATTATACTATTCGTCTAAACCTCAGTCTATTGTAACAAAAAGGCGAACAAGTGTAAATCTTTCGACAGGAAAAGTTAAGAAACTGCTATATTTACGTTATAGATGATAGTATACTAGAATTAAATAGGGAGAATTTCCTGATATTCTGTATTGAATTTGTATGGTAGGACGGAGGCGCCCATGGGATATATTGATGTTAAGCATACTTATGACAAAATACTATCATCCACCTTATTCGATAGCCCTTTCCACATGGTGACGTTAATTGGAGAGAATGATCGGAATGAGTTTGAAGTACTATACGGTAATCAATTAGCTCAACAATACTTTGTAAACACGGCAGGTGCTGTTTCTGCATCTGAATTTTTTGGGGTACTCTGGAAGCCGATCAAATTGAAACTACGAAAATTACTTGCTCAAGGTCATAATAAAGCGGAAATCGAGTGGGAGTGCGAAGGAGTATCGACGTTATTCGAGCTCTTTTTCCAAGTTGTAACATTGGAATGCGGCAAAGAAGTGATTTATTTAGAAATGAATGAACGACAGGATATTGCATCGGAACGAGAACGTCAAACCGAGCTGGAAAATAAATATATGTCATTTATTGACCGGAATTTAGATCCGATTTACACAATTGGACGAGATCATACGATTCTTTATGCCAATCAGGCGGTCTTTGATGTTTACGGATATCGAATGAAAGAATTGTCAGGACGATCTATAGTAAACTTATTTGAAGAAGAAAAAGTGAGTGAATTCAAACAGGTGATCGCCCGGGTTTTGGATGGGGAAACCGTTGATTTTGAAGATGTTTCATTTTTTCATAAGAACGGTCATTTCATACCGACATATGTTAAAGCAATCCCGATATTAATGGATGGCTATGTGACTGAAATCCATCTGATTGTGCGAGATACGTCCTTGCATCATGAAAATAACGAAAAACTGTTTTTCCTCTCTAATCATGACCAATTGACAGGCCTTTGGAATGGGAATGCGATGAAATCACATTTTGTCGAGGATACCATCTATTCGCAAAAGACGGGAGAAAGTTTAGCGTTTCTCCATCTTGGACTAGATCGGTTCAAATTGATCAATGAATCGTTGGGGCATAACGGAGCAGATGAAATCTTGAAGATCGTGGCTGACCGATTGAAGAAGATTTGCCCGGTTGGCGCAAAGTTATACCGCAAAGGCGGTGATGAATTCCTAATGACTTTGCCAAACCATACCACACCTAAAACCGAAAAACTGGCTCAGCTGATTTTGGGTGATTTTGCAAAACCGTTCTATTACAATCATCAGGAATACTTTATCTCGGCGTCTTTGGGCATTTCCGTTTACCCGGAAGATGGAAAGACACTTGAAGATATATTGAGGAAATCGGAGCAAGCGTTACGGTTTGTCAAGAAGCGAGGCCGTTCCCATTATCGATTTTACCAGGATCGAATGAATTCTTCATTCCCGGATGAAGCACTAATGGAATCTCATTTGCGCAGAGCGATTGAATTAGACGAACTTTCAATCCATTACCAACCGCAAGTCGACTTGCGAACGGGCCAAATCAGCAGTTTTGAAGCATTGCTACGATGGAATAATCGGAAATTCGGTTTTGTGTCGCCGGGGCAGTTCATCCCAATCTTGGAGGAATCGGGATTGATTCACGAGATTGGCGATTGGGTGTTGGATAAAGTCTGCGACCAATTGAAAGAATGGCAAAATAAGAAATTCCGCTTTGTGCGAATAGCAGTTAATATTTCACCGCAGCAGTTCCGGATGGAAACGTTTATAGATAAAGTGAAAGAAAAAATCATCCATCACGGTATTGCTCCTTCTTCATTGGAAGTAGAGATCACCGAGAGTTCTTTGACTGACATGGATGAGACGATCACTACGCTCCAAGAATTAAAGAAAATTGGTGTGACCATCGCAGTGGATGATTTCGGCACCGGCTATTCGTCCCTCAGTTATTTGAAACAATACCCGATTGACATTATTAAGATTGACCGATCTTTCATTAAAGATATTGAAACGGATGTCAAGAATGCCGCTATTGCGCGAACAATTATAAATCTAGCCCATAATCTCGGCATGGATGTTATTGCGGAAGGTGTCGAAAAGGAATTACAAGCCCAAATCCTGTTGGAGGCAAATTGTTATAAAGCACAGGGTTTCCTCTATAGCAAGGCGGTGCCGGCGGAAGTGATTGTGGAAAAATACTTTTCCCCAACAAAATAAAAGAAACGAATGACTTGCAATTGAGGTCATTCGTTTTTTTATTCTTTGTGTTCAAACTTCAGTGGATCACTCAATAATTCTTATACAGCGCTCATACTTCTTGTACCGCAATTTGGCTGCTTATACTCACTATTAAAATAGGAAGATTTTGAAGAGATTGAAAAATACATCTTGTTTCCTCTCGTCAAACAATTACTTACATGATACAATGATGAATGAGTATTCATTCATAAGTAAAAAGGGGGAATTTGTATGTCGGATGAAAAAGTAATGATTGTGACGGGCGGTTCGAATGGAATGGGGAAATATATGGCGAAAAAATTTGCAGATGACGGATGCCAAGTTATCATTACAGGCAGGGATTTGGATAGACTAAAAGCGGCGCAACAAGAAATCGGGGAACGGGCGCATGTTTTTCAAATGGATGTGCGGGATATTGAATCTGTCCAGGCCATGGTCGCTTTTGCGGATGAAAAGTTCGGACGAATTGATGGTTTGGTGAATAATGCCGCTGGAAATTTCATTGTTCGCGCAGAGGATTTAAGCCCGAATGGATGGAAAACCGTCATTGATATCGTGTTGAATGGCACGTTCTATTGCACGAGTGCCGTTGGAAAGTATTGGATCGAGAAACAGCAAAAAGGCGCCATACTAAATATGTTGGTTACGTATGCTTGGGGAGCGGGAGCCGGTGTCATCCATTCCGCAGCTGCCAAAGCGGGCGTCATGTCCATGACCCGGACGTTGGCAGTCGAATGGGGACATCGCTATGGAATCCGTGTGAACGGCATTGCCCCGGGCCCGATTGACCGGACGGGAGGAGCCGAAAAGCTATGGGAGTCGGAAGAAGCGGCGAAGCGGACACTTGCCTCCGTTCCACTTGGAAGACTCGGGCAGCCCGAAGAGATTGCCGAATTGGCTTCTTTTATTATGTCCGATAAAGCAGCTTATATGAATGGGGAAATCGTAACTTTGGACGGAGGACAATGGCTCAATCAATTTCCGTTTTAACATATGGCACAATTTTGCACGGTTATTTTTTTGAAATAGGTGCATCCTTTCCGTAAAGGAGGATGTCGTATGGACATTTGGTCTATTCCTATGGCAATTGTCGTTTTGATCATAACGATGATTACGATCCGAGCGGTTCGCAAGTGGCAGAGTGTCGATCCTGTTGTGAAAGGACATGACAGTTCGATTCCGGAAGCGATCGAGGAGCATCCATTCGGTTTGAATCCGATCATCTGGGTCATTTTGGTTGTGACCATTTTCATCGGTATTGTCATTTTCTATTATGCATTCACCTCTTCTTTTTAGATGGCAGAACCTCTTCAAATTAGAAGAGGTTTTTGTTTGAAAAGAAGGTTTGGCGGCTCTACTTGTGGTATGATAGAAATGAAGTTTGAGTAAGCTTAGCACAGCTAGAGAAGGAGCCGATTTACATGATTTCTGTAAACAACAGGGATTTTCTTTTTATGCCCGTTTCGGACTATATCATTTCATCTGAGAAAGTTGCACATGTCCAGGTCGGAAATAATGCAGAACACGCCCTTCTTGTCCTGACAAAAACAGGATATTCAGCCATCCCTGTTCTGGATGCGAAATATCATCTGAAAGGACTGCTTGGCATTGGCATGATCACCGACTCTATCTTAGGACTGGAACGCATCGAATATGAACGATTGTCCGAATTAAAAGTCGACGAAATTATGCAAACCGACATACCTTCGATTCTAACGACCGATCGATTCCAAAAGGGTCTAGACCTTCTGATCAATCATACTTTTTTATGTGTGACGGAAGAGGACGGTACTTTTGCAGGAATATTGACACGACGCGTTATGCTGAAAAAGTTTAAAAAATATATCTATTCTGTTCCACAATAATTGTTTGGAAGAATCGTATGGAATGGCGGAAATGCACAAATTCTCATCAGTGATGATAACGTTTACGTTGGGGGACGCTCAATCGTTATCATTATCCAGAAGGGAGTCCCGGCTCACTCACAGGTGAGAACAATAGTGGACAACATAAGAGGAAGGGCTCCGGGGAGGGAGCCTTTTTCTTTTTTATATTTTTCTCTAACTAAGGATAAGGTTCTTAGTGTCAGGAGGATTCTCATCATAGTGTAACTGAATTCTGTTCGGAAGGAGCGATCGAGATGGCAGTACATAATAAACGGACGAATCGGCCATTCGTTCTGGTTTCGGTCATGTTGGCCATGTTTGTCGGTGCGGTGGAAGCGACGATTGTAACGACGGCGATGCCTTCAATTGCGGCTGATTTGGGCGGTTTTTCAAGATATAGTTGGATTTTTTCCGCTTATTTGCTAATGAGTACCGTCACAGTGCTCATTTATGGGAAACTGGCCGATTTATTCGGTCGGAAGCCTATTTTCTTTATTGGGATGGCAATTTTTTTAATCGGCTCGATCCTTTGTGGATTTGCCGGTACGATGGAGCAATTGATCGGCTTTCGTCTTCTTCAAGGGTTCGGCGCGGGGGCAGTCATGCCCATTGCAACGACTATCGTTGGGGATATTTATACGACAGAGGAACGGGCGAAAATCCAAGGGTATTTATCAAGCGTCTGGGGAATTTCCGCTGTTTCGGGCCCGGTCATTGGCGGAATGCTTGTGCAGTATCTGAATTGGAAGTTTGTTTTTTGGGTTAATGTGCCGCTTGGTCTGCTTGCCATTTTGGGGATTTATTTATTCCTCCATGAACCGGTGCGAGAAAAAAAGGTCTCTGTGGATTACAAAGGGGCTATCCTATTAACGCTAGGGCTATCCGCCATTTTGTTCTGGCTCGTGGAGGGTGGAAATTCCTTCAGCCGACAATCGATCTATAGTTTTGCCCTGATCGGGATTGCGGTCATGTTATTTGCCATCTTTGTCCGCGTGGAACGCTCAGCAGAAGAGCCGATGATGCCATTTTCGATCTGGAAAAACCCGGTTATTTTATACGCCAATCTGGTGTCCTTGACGACAGGCGTCATCTTAATTGGGATTTCCTCTTATTTGCCGACGTTTGTCACGGGAGTTATGGAACAACCGGCGATTATCGCAGGCTTTACATTGACTGCCATGTCCATCGGATGGCCGATCGCTTCGTCTGTCGCAGGCCATCTTCTCATCCGTTTCGGGACCTTTCGTGTTTCGTTCGTCGGGGGCTTGTCCCTCGTTTTGGGGACGGTTTTATTTGTCTTGATGAATGCGGATTCAAGTCCATGGTGGGCTGCCTGTTCCAGTTTTTTTGTCGGCATTGGAATGGGACTGACAAGCACCTCTTTCATTGTCACAATCCAAGGGTCTGTTGTCCGGGAACAGCGGGGCTCAGCAACTGCTGCAAATATGTTCATGCGCAATTTGGGAAATACTGTCGGTGCCGCCATTTTCGGAGCTATTTTAAACAGTTCGCTCCTCTACCAATTTAAGAAGCAACAGACGGATTTCGATGTAAATGATATTAATTTGTTATTGACCGAAGACAGCAGGAAAGCGATTCCGACGAGCGATGTCCTTTCATTGCAAGCGACACTCGACATATCCTTGCAGTGGGTTTACATAGGGGTGGCCTTATTTGCCGTCTTGAGCCTACTGCTGATTTTTGGAATACCGCGCGGAAAGGGGTTACAGCATGACGACAACTGAATTGGAAATCATTAAAGCGCTCGCAGAGGAGGGAAATATGCGGAAAGCGGCGGAACGCCTGTTTTTATCGCAGCCCGCATTGTCCCAACGGCTGCAATCCATTGAGAAGGAGTGGGGGACGTTGCTTTTCATTCGTTCCCAAAAAGGTCTGGAACCGACGCCAGCAGGGGAATTGGTCATCCAATATGCTAAGGAAGCGATCGGCAAGCGAGAGGAAACTGTCGAACTGATCGCTTCCATGGCTGATAAAGTGCATGGAACGCTAAAAATCGCTTGCGCTTCCATCGTCTGCCAAGCGTGGCTTCCTCAAGTGCTCAAGGATTATGTGAAACAATACCCCGACGCTAAAATTTCCCTGATGACCGGCTGGAGTTCGGAAATTGTCAAGGCTCTCTACGAAGGGGAGGCCCATGTCGGAATCGTACGCGGTCAAGTCGATTGGAAAAGCCGGAAGACCTATTTGTTCCGCGATCGTCTCTATCTGGTGGATCGGGAAATAAAGTCCCTGGATGAGTTGAAAGATACGGACCGTCCTTTTATCCAATTCAAAAGCGATTCGAACTATCATATGGAAATCCGTCGCTGGTGGCAACATCATTTCAATCAATATCCGGTACGTCAGATCACCGTCGACCAAATCGAAACATGCAAGCAGCTTGCATTGAACGGGATCGGGTATGCCATTTTGCCATCCATTACCTTGACCGGTGACGAAGTGGTGAATAAAGTGCCATTACTCAATAATGAAGAAGAATTTGAATTGACTCGTGATACATGGATGATCGGCTATGAGTCGACGTTTTCCTTGAAGCAAGTGGAGGCGTTTTCCCAAATCGTCCAAAAGCATGCGGAAAAAATGCAAAGGGATTATGAATATTAAGAGAGCTAGGAACTTTATCGCCCCGATAACGTACTAATTTATGAAGAAAAAGGATTTTCACCTAGTTAATGTTACGTCAAGGCGTAATGTTTCGTAACGGAGGGGTTTATAATGTGGAAACGAGTAGCGGTGTGCTTGGCGGTATTCATAGGAGGATTACTGTCATTGCCTTCTATGATGGCGATGGCTGCTCCCTCGATGGAAGTGAAGGCGGTTGTCGGCTTCGAGGGCAAGGCGAAGTATGGAAAAGGAGCGCCGCTTTCCATAACAGTAGAGAATAGCGGAACCTCCCCTTTTCAAGGTGATTTGGTCATTGATGTCCCGTTTAATCACCAGACCGGTAACGGTGTAGCCATTCCGCTCCATCTCGATGCGGGGGAAACATATTCAACAACGATTGTTATTCCAGCAGTGAATGACTGGGGTAATTTTGCCGGACAAGGCAGGGCCAAGTCCATTTTCTTATATGAAGGGGGCTGGAAGAAGGGAAAAGAAATTCTGCATAAAGGGGCACAGTTCATCACCACTTCTTTAGTGGGGGAAGAAACGAGGATCATTTTGCCATTAACGGATAATATCGACCGTTTGGCAGCGATGAAGAAAGCTCAATTAGCCAATTGGACGGGCGGACAGTTTACAATTTCAAAATTAGGGGCTGAGAAGTTTCCTGAAGATGCTGCGGCATGGGGGAGCGTCGACTTTATAGTCGTTGATGAATACCCGCTATCCGATCTGTCCAACAAGAAGCAGGAGGCCGTTGTGCAATGGATCCGTTCGGGGGGCACTTTGATTATCGGCGGGTCGGATAACCTGGCAGCGGAGGCAGGCATTTTCAACGATACTCTTCCGATGAGATTGAAGGGGAAATCGGAAACGGATGTTGCACCGATCAGTTCCTGGGCGGACACGAATGAATTGAACGGAACGGTTTCAACGTTCGAAACGATTTTGAATCCTGGGGCTATGCCTATTTTGGAAGAGGATGGAAAAGTTCTGGTCGCCTACTCGAAAATAGGACAGGGGCATGTCATACAAACTGCATTTTCAGTCGGTGACGCTCCATTGGCAGATATGGCTGGAATGACAGCTGTTTGGAATCAATTATTTGCGGCAGGAGAGAAAAACCAATCCATGAGGAATTGGAATTTCGAAAATCCTTCCGATGCCATTGTTCATACCATTGGAAGCGCCAATGGCCTGTTTCCATCATTTAAAGTTTCCGCGCCTTTGTTATTCGGCATTATTGTGATATATATCATTTTAATTATTCCTGTCCTTTATTTCGTTTTGAAAAAGAAGGATAAGCGGGAGCATGCGTGGTGGATTATTCCGGGGATTGCCTTGCTGACTTCCGTTGGTATCTTCACATTTGGAGCAAAAGATCGGATCGGAAGTGCGCAAATCCAACATAGTGCCGTATTACATGTTGAACCCGATGGAGAATTGACCGGCTATTATGCGGAGTCGATTCTATCCAACAAGTCGGGAGATTTTACATTTACCTCACCATCCGGAACGAACATGTATGCAGAATTGCCGAGAGACAGGTTCACTTCCAATCTTCCTTCTGTCCATAAACATGCCATTCTTGAAAAGGATTCTTCGGGCTCCACCCTTTATCTGCGCAATGTCGGCTACTGGAACGTTGCCACGCTGTACGGGACGGCGGATGTTGAAACACAAGGTGAATTCGAAGCCCAATTAACTGTTGAAGATAAAAACATGACTGGAACGGTGACGAACGGATTCCCTTTTCCTTTGACGGATATCTCCATTTGGTCAGGGAACAAGCTCATCCCGCTTGGGGAACTAGGGCCTGGGGAGACTCTTCAAGTGAATGAAACTTTAAAAAGCTCGACTTTGGTGCCGAAGCGCTCTTTGTATAATCCGTATATGGGACCGGGTCAGCAAAATAGGGACGATTTGCATCAAATGCGGAAAGACGGCCTGACTCATTTCGCGGGGGAATATATGAAACCGGAGGAAAAACCGTTCCTTATCGGTTACGCCGATACGCAAATCATACCGGTACAATTGGAACAGAGGACTCCGTCGGTATCTTCGATGACGATGCTCATGCAGCCGATCACGGTCCAGACCATTTTTGGCGATTCGTTCGAGGTCGATTCTGACATGATGTCCATGATGCTTCGCTCGCAAGAACATCAATTTGAAGCCCATCCAGTCGGATATGTGCCCGATCAATATTATTTCGATGAGGCCATTTATATTCAAACATGGCAACTGCCGGAACAATTGCGGACAGATGAAATCGAATGGACTGGGTTGACACTATCCAAAATCCAGAAATCTCTATACGATGCTAACTTACTCAATACCAAAACGGGCGAATTTGAGGATGCCGGTTTCGTATCTTCCATAACGGTACATCAAAATGTCCAAGATTATATATCACCTGATGGGAAAATCACTGTCCGGATGACCTTTAAAGACAGCCGGCATGGAAACGAAGGAAAAGCTCCAGTGCTAACGTTGAATGGCGAGGTGGCGAAATGATCGAAATCCATGGTTTAACGAAAAAATACGGGCAGTTCAAAGCGCTCGACAATCTGGAATTATCGCTCAAGGAAGGAACGGTTTTCGGTTTTGTCGGAGCGAATGGCGCAGGGAAATCAACGACATTCCTTATTCTCGCGACTCTCCTGCAAGCGACGTCCGGAGATGCTCTCATCAATGGGGTGAGTGTCCGGGAGAATCCGGCTGAGGTTCGGAAGATGATTGGCTATATGCCTGACTTCTTTGGCGTCTATGATCAATTGAAGGCGGAGGAGTACCTCGATTTTTACGGTGCGAGCTATGGTATTCCAATGCCTGAAAGGGAAAAGCTGATCCCGCAGCTTCTGGAATTAGTGGACCTGTCCCATAAACGCCATTCGTATGTAGATGAATTGTCCCGTGGGATGAAGCAGCGGCTTTGTCTAGCCCGCAGTTTAATACACGATCCGAAAGTACTCATCTTGGATGAGCCGGCATCAGGTCTTGATCCGCGTGCCCGTGTCGAGATGCGCGATATTTTGAAGACGTTGAAAAGGATGGGGAAGACGATTTTGATATCGTCCCATATCTTGCCTGAGTTGGCTGAAATGTGCGATGAAATTGGCGTGATTGATAATGGACGCCTGATTGCACATGGCTCCGTCGCTGAAATCCAGGCGAAACTGCAAGGGGAAAAGGTGATCACGGTCCGTTACCTTGGCCCGCGTGAGCGCTTGGTTTCCTTTTTGGAAGAAGAGCCTTTCGTCTCCAATATCGAATGGGAAAACGACAAGGATCATATCGTATTTGCATTTAAAGGAAATGAGGAAGAGCAGGTCGCCTTGCTGACTCGGGCGGTTGGCCGGCAAATTCCTATTCTTTCATTTACGGAGCATGTAACCAATTTGGAAGACGTGTTTATGGAAATTACGAAAGGGGCTGACTGAACATGAAAGCGAGTTTTTCAAACCCGGTTCTCTTCAAAGAGTTGAAGCTCCGGTTCAGATCACCCAAAAGCTTTACTGGTGTCCTGTTTTATTTGATCGCGATGTGCATTTTTGTCTTCGGCTTTATTTTCACGACGATGAGCGTGTCGAAAACATCGTATTTCCGGCCGGATGAAAGTTTCATATTATTTGCGTTGTTGTCCTTCATTCAATTGGCACTTGTTCTGTTCATCACCCCGGGATTGACTGCGGGAACGGTCAGCTCGGAAAGAGAAAAACAGACGCTGCCAATTTTATTGACAACTTCCCAAAGTTCATTCCAGATCATTTCTGGAAAACTGCTGTCGTCTATCGCATTCCTTCTTTTGCTGATTGTAGCAGGATTGCCGATTTACAGTTTGGTATTCTTGTTCGGCGGCATCTCGCCCGGACGTTTCGCCTTGGTCTTCCTGTTTCTGTTCGTCACTTTGCTCGCGATCGGTAGTGTGGGTGTCATGTTTTCGACTTTAATCAGACGGACGATCGTGTCGATGATTGCAACGTATGGCGTCATGCTGTTCTTGGCGATTGTCACGGGATTCCTGTTTCTGCTCGTTATGCAGGTGACCCGCATGAATTACACGGGAACAGGGCTGCCACCACCATCCTATGTCGGTCATATGCTAGCTTCCATTAACCCGGGAGTTCTTGTCGCTTCCCTCTTATCACCGGGAATTTCGGAGAGCCTTTCAGAAATGACGCAAGTGAAGCTTCCGGTATGGGTCGGTTATTTGGCTTTCTACGTTACACTGACTGTCCTTTCTTTGATCATTGCAATCACAAATTTACGTGTCAATATGAAACGTTCCAAGTAAGGGGGTGTTGGACGGATGGAGACATTGATCCAATATGTAAATTCGGCATTGCGGCGTTTGCGGCTCGAGAAATCCGTCCATCAGTTGCAGGCCGGCTTATTCGCAGCCTCCGCGACGGCCTTGCTCATCATGGCAGTGAGCCGCTTGTTCGTTCTGCCTCATTATGTGCGGATTGCAGCCATTGCCGCCGGGTCTGTGCTAATCGGCTCATTCCTTCTGATGTTTTATAAGCGCGTCAAAAGAATGGACGCCATCCGGGAGTTGGACGCCCATTTGCCGGATAATCTGTTGCTGACTGCTCTTACGGTGAACGAAGCGGATACTCATTTGGCATCTGCACTCGTCCGTTCCGCCGAAACAAAAGTGGCGAGCGCTTTCGAGCTGTTCAAAAAGAGGAAGAAGCAGTACTGGAATGTAAGAATGCTCTCCAGTTTCGGGATTGCATCCATTCTCCTGATCGCCCTGATTTTATTTCCATCAGAGGCACAACGCGAAGCGCAATCCGGC
The DNA here is from genome assembly GCF_047228905.1 of Sporosarcina sp. 179-K 3D1 HS. Classification (NCBI taxonomy): domain Bacteria; kingdom Bacillati; phylum Bacillota; class Bacilli; order Caryophanales; family Caryophanaceae; genus Sporosarcina; species Sporosarcina sp. 179-K 3D1 HS. The sequence goes on along the minus strand of NZ_JBFEGI010000001.1, from coordinate 437,334 downwards.
GTCAAAGAAAAGGAAATCATTGAAGAGCTAAAAAGAGAAGTGAAAGAGCTGGCAACAAAGGAACCGGTCCCCGAAGCGAAAAAGGAGTTGGACTCCCTTGTAGACAAGCTGCAGGAGTTGAAAACGTCCGAAGAAGCGCTCCGGGAAGTGGTGAAAAAGCAGAAAGAATTGAAGTTGAAGGAACAAGGATTGGCGGAGAAAAAGACGGCGGCTGAATCTACGGGTAACTCCGACGATTCGCTGTCTGAGAAAGAGTTGAAACAACTGGAATCCCTCTCCAAATTAGCCGATGAACTCGCCAGGAATGTTGGGAGGGCTCAGTCCGCGTTGAATAAAATCGGAAAAGCACCGAGTCTGCCTTCGCTGGCCAGTGGAAAATCAACTTCTGGCAATTCTTCAACGGGAAGTGCGGGAGACCAAAGTCCAACAGGTGAATCGGGATCTACTGAAGGACAATCTGGCGAGGAGAGTTCCAGTGAGGGTAACGGAACTGACCAAGGCGAGGGCACAGGTCAATCCGGGCAGAATGCGGGTTCTGGGCAGGGCACCAACCAAGGTTCCGGTCAGGGGCAAGGCAATAGCCAAGGTCAAGGTTCGGGCCAGGGACAAGGTTCCGGTTCTAATCAAGGGCAAGGCCAGGGAGCTGGGCAAGGAACAGGTTCCGGTGGTTCGGGCATGGGAAGCGGGCAAGGTCCGGGGGCAGGAGTAGGTTCTGGCGGACGGACGCTGCTATCGATTCCATTCGGACGGGTCGGGGAGAAAACTGAGCCCTCAATTGTCAAAGGCGAACACGGAAAAGGTGATTTCATTGAAGAACGGACTACGGAAGGCCCGGTAGAGAAAGGATCAATTCGACCTTATCAGGAAGTAGTCGGAGAGTATAAGGAATCCTATTTGCAAAGCGCGGATAAATTGCAGCTCCCCTCCGATCTGCAACATATGTTATCCGATTATTTTTCCTCCATTGAATAGAAATAGCGAAAGGTGTGGTTCATATGCCGTTTACACCGGAACAGTTTGAAGAAATGAGTGGTAATTTAGGAAGAGTGAAAGAAGAAATCGGGAAGTTCATCGTCGGGCAAGAGGAAGCGGTCGAGTTTTCCCTCTATGCCATCCTATCTGACGGACATGCGCTGTTGGAAGGCTTGCCGGGGCTCGGTAAGACGATGTTGATCCGGACAATATCCGAAGTGCTGGACCTTTCCTTTTCCCGAATCCAATTCACGCCGGATTTGATGCCGGCCGATATTACCGGGACAAGTATTCTGGAACGGGATGAACAAGGCGGACAGCGGTTCGTTTTCAAGGAAGGTCCGATTTTCAGTCAAATGGTCCTCGCCGATGAAATTAACCGGGCCACGCCAAAAACGCAAAGTGCCTTGCTGGAGGCGATGGGTGAAAAAACGGTCACCGTTCTCGGAGTCACACGCAAGATGGCGAAGCCCTTCTTCGTGCTAGCGACACAAAATCCGATTGAAATGGAAGGGACGTACCCATTGCCGGAAGCGCAGATGGACCGATTCATCTGTAAGGTTCTTCTCCCCTATCCTTCCAAGGTGGAATTGAAGGAGATCATGAAACGCACGACCGGCTCCAACAAAGTGGCTATTTCGAAAGTGATGGACACTGGAACTATTGTCCAAGCGCAAGCGATGGTGAAAGAGGTTGTCATTGCCGATGAGATGATCGACTATGCCGTCGATTTGGTGACAGCTACTCAAGGCGACAGCGGCATAGCGGACGAATGGACGCGGTATGTCCAGTACGGAAGCGGTCCGCGGGGTTTGCAATCGATTATTCGGTTGTCAAAAGCGCGTGCTCTCATGGCTGGCCGCTACCACGTTTCCATTGCCGATATTAAAACGGTCGCCAAACCTGCGCTTCGCCACCGCATTCTCATCAATTATGAAGGGGAAGCAGAAGGAATCGACGTCGATCTACTCATTGATCAGCTCTTAGATGAAGTAAAGCAAGGAAGTGCCGTGTAATGGCGCAAGATCTGTTTCCTGATCAACTTGCCAAGCGGCTTAGTTCGTTGGCCATCGTTTCGCGCTCTAGACGGCTCGGGCATCACAAAGGCACTCATCGTTCCCGGAAGACGGGATCTTCCCTTGATTTCTCCGATTTTCGGGAATACCACCCCGGAGATGATCTGCGCCATATTGATTGGAATGTCTACGCGCGAATGGAGAAGCCGTTCATCAAGCAGTTCCTGGACGAACAGGAGATGCGGGTACATATTCTGCTCGACCCGACGAAGTCGATGGGAGTGGACGGGAAATGGGGCCTTGCCCGGCAATTGGCAATTGCGCTCAGTCATATTGCGTTGAAGAGCGGGGACACCGTTTCATTTTCGACTTATTCGGAAGACAAGAGAATCTTCTTCCGTAGAAAAGGGTCTGTCCATCGAGCTGCCATGACAAAATTCATCTCGTCGATGGAAGCGACAGTTTCAACAGGTGATTTCACAGATAAGGCTCTCGCTTCCATTCCGAAAGCGGTGACGGTTTTATTCATCATTACGGATGGGTTGGAACAGACGGACAAGTGGGAGCATCTTTTCCGGCGACTGCCCGGTATTTGCGGCGATGTCCGCCTGATCACGATCCAGTCCGCTGTAGAGCAAAGCCCAAATTACGAAGGGGATGTCCGCTTGGTTGATGTGGAGAGCGGGGGTGGCGTAGAAGTGACGATGACGAAGCGGGCAGTGGACGGCTATTTGAATGAAAAGACATCCCATGAGGCGAAGCTGGCGTCGCTTGCCGGAAAATTCGGGATCCGACTATTGCGAGCGAATGTTACGGATGGCGTCATGGAAACCGTCACGAAGAAAATGAGGCATGCCGGCTGGGTACGGTAGAAAGGGGGCGGCCAGATGGGGTTTGATAAGTTAATCAATAGTTGGGCGGCAATCTTTCCTCTTGCCGTCCTTCTCTATTACTTTTTCCGAAAGCGATACGAAACGAAAACCATTTCGTCGACATTGTTCTGGGAAGAATCGATGCGGGAAATGAAGGTCTCGCCTTACCTGAAGAATTTGCAGCGGAACGCCCTTTTCTATTTACAGATGGCTGCCCTAGTTTTATTGGTAGTGGTCCTTCTGGATCCTTTTGTAAAAAAAGAAGGATCACTCGATGGCCATACGGTCTTTGTCGTAGACACCTCCGCAACAATGCTTGCCGAACCGGATGGACAATCGCTCTGGAATCGCCATAAAACGCTTATGGAGGAGCTTGCCGTAGAGCGGACAGGCCAGCCCATCTCGATCATCACGACCGGCAAGGAACCGTCCCTTCTGTTAAGGGAGGAAACGGATGGAGAACTTGTCCGGTCTGCAATCGATAAACTGGAAGTGGCTTATGAACATGAGCATATGGACCACGCCATTGAGTTTGTGAAGTCGTTTCTCCTGTCGGAACCAGCTGACGTCCATATCTTCACGGATGCATTGGATCGCAATCAATTCACAGAGGCGGATGAAGCGATTTCCTGGAATATCCACAGTTCGAACGAGCCGATCAAGAATCTTTCCATCCTTAATTTCGGAGCGGTCCGCACATCGGATGGCAATGAAGCTATCGTGAAAATCGGCAACCAATCCGGGGTCATTGTTGAAGGAATGGTGAAAATCAAGGATCCACTGACAGATGACGTGTTGGCGGAGCAGAAAATTTCAATCGAAGGTAATAAGGAACAGCTTGTGTCCTTTAAAGAATTACCTCCACGCCAGGCATTGCTAGCTGAATTGGACATGGATGATGAATACGCGGCGGATAATGCCGCAACCATTCTTCTAGGGAATGAACTTTCAGAAGCCGTAGTCGATGTCCAATTGCATGAGTTGGTGAAGAAGGCATTTGAGGCGGTGAATTTGGCAGTCACATCGGGGGGAGCACAGGAAATGGCAGCCGCACAGGATAGTGCCATTGTGGTGACGAACGATGCTTCATTCCTCAAAAAGGGTTCAAAGCCATTCCTGCTCATTGGGCGCAATGACGCATCGCCGGTACCGGCATCGGGAACCATCAAGACGGAAGATCATCCTCTTTTTGCACTATCTGAACTCAGCGAAGTCTATGTTGCGGAATTGTATCCACCTTTCCGAAATTTTACTACCCTTGCAACCGTAGGGGACAAGCCGTTCATCCAGCAGTCCAAACGAGGGGATATTGTCATCTTGTCTGACATCGAAATGACGGATTGGCCCTTGCATCCATCGTTTCCTTTATTTATCTGGAGTACGACCGAAATGCTTGGCGCCGATGTCGATTCGCTAGGGGTCTTTACCCCGAAAGAACGGAAAGCGGTGCTGTCCGGTGGAGATGAGATGGAGCTATTCACTTTGCAGGATGAATATATAACGAGTGTGGCGGAGGGAGCCCAGTTTGTCGCGCCTTCCGTGCCCGATCTTTACAAGGCGATTGATGGCAGAAGCGAGAGGTTGTTCTCGGTCCAATTGGAGCAATCTGAAAAAGAGGTTCGCTCCGGGTCGTCCTTTCGTGTAGGCAGGAAGGCGGAGAATGAAACAGAAGAAGAGGGGCACAGTGGAATCGGCTGGTTCTTGATCTTGCCCATTCTCGTCCTGTTGCTTGCGGAATGGGAGGTGCAGAGACGCCGTGGATATCCGAATTGAAGAGCCGTATTGGCTGCTACTGCTTATTCCGGCAGCGATGTATATGGTGTTCACTTGGAGGGTGTCGGGACAGCGCATGATGGGCAAGGGAACGATCCTTTTCGTGCTCCGTTCCCTTGCCGTCATAGCTCTGATCTTTGCGCTCACATCACCGTATATAACATCTCGTGCCAATGAGGAGCAGATTTTATTCGTCGTAGACCGCTCCGTTTCGGTTGGAGGAGCAGCAGAAAAAGCGGATGACTGGATTGCAGAAAGTCTAAAGGAGCGGAAAGCTAACCAATTCATTGGTTTGTATTCATTTGCCGGCTCGTTCCGAACGGATGTGAAACTGACGAATTCTGATATTGCCCTTCCAGAAATGCAGGAATTACCGGATGGGGATTCAACCGACATTGCGAAAGCGATTGACCTTGCGGCAGCCATCGCCAAGGATAAAGTCGCAACCCGGATCGTTTTATTGACGGATGGATTGGAAACGGCTGGTTCGGTCGAACAGCTTTTGCCGAAGTATACAGGAGGACGGGTGCAAATTGATACAGTTCTTCTTGAACGGGAAGAAACGGCGGACGCCTCGATTGCTGTTTTTGATACGCCTGCAACGGCTTATGAAGGGGAACAGCAATTACTGCATGTCGAAGTGGAATCGTCCACCCGGACAATGGGGGAATTGATCATTACACAAAACGATGCGGAAATTATCCGGGAACCGGTGAAGTTGGAGCCGGGGAACAACCGCTTTTCATTCCGCCATGCAGCCACAGGAGACGGTCTGTTGAAATACGAAGCAAAATTGGTCGTGCCGGAAGATGCCATTTTGGAGAACAATCGGATGCTCGCCATCACAATGCTGGAACGATCGCCAAGAGTGCTTATTGTCCAAACGGGGCGCAACCCATCTGCCATCCCCAAACTTCTCGATTCCCGCTCAATTGATGTGAATGTGATCGATGCTGCAGAACTGCCAGAATCGTTATCGGGCTACATTGGATATGGGGCAATCATTTTCGATAACGTCCCGGGACACCAGGTCGGCGAAAACAAGATGAACGTCATTGAACAGGCCGTCAAAAATTTTGGTATCGGCTTCATGATGGTCGGCGGGGATGAGAGCTTCGGTTTGGGCGGTTACTTTAAATCGCCGATTGAACGGCTATTGCCCGTCGAAATGGAATTGAAAGGAAAGGAACAGATCCCATCCCTTGGTCTCGTCATCGTGATGGACCGTTCCGGAAGCATGTCGGGTGGGAAAATCATTTTGGCTAGGGAAGCAGCTGCTCGTTCCGTTGAACTGCTGCGTGATGACGACACGTTCGGCTTCATCGCCTTTGATGATCAAGTATGGGAAGTCATCCCTATTGGTCCAGTTGGAAATAAAGACGAGGCAATCGAAAAAATCTTATCGGTTCCTGCCAATGGAGGGACGAATATTTTCCCGGGATTGCTGAAAGCATATGAAGACCTGGCGGGAAGCACCCTGCAACGAAAGCATATTATATTGCTCACTGATGGCCAGTCCCCGATGCCACCGGATTACGAGGAAGTCATTGAGGAAGGCAGAAATCAGCAGATCACCCTGTCGACGGTCGCCATCGGGGCGGATGCGGATCAGACCTTGCTGGAAGAGCTCGCGGAAGGTGGCGGCGGACGCTTCTACGATGTCATTGACGAATCGACGGTCCCGGCCATTTTGACAAGGGAAACTTCCATGATGACCCGGACCTATATCGAAGATGAACCGTTCTACATGACCGTAGCTGGCATCCCTCTATGGTCCTCGCTTTTTGCAGAAGGCATACCGCAAATGAATGCGTATATTGCAACGACCCCGAAACAAACGGCTACGATTGTGGGGGAGAGCCATAAACAAGATCCGATCCTCGCGGAGTGGATGTACGGTTTGGGCCGGACGATTGCCTTCACCTCGGATGCCACTGGGAAATGGTCGGGAGATATGGCGAGATGGGCGAACTATCCGGAGTTTTGGAATACGGCTGTGGCTCGGCTGTTGCCGTCTTACAGAGAAGTCCCCTATATCATTGCACATGAAGGGGGCGGGACGTATACGGTGACGGATAGTTCCCGCAAGGCGGCCTTCTTGGATATCGCTGTTGTCGATGAAAGTGGTCGTGAAATTCCATTCACTGCTGAGCCGTTAGCACCTGGGAAAATGAGAGTGACAGTGGACGCCGATCCGGGACTTGTCTTCTTTGGCGTCTCAGATGATCAAGGCGGTTTATTCGAAGCGGGCGTATCCGTCCCGTATTCCGAGGAATATACATTTTCGAAGCCGAATGAAAGGTTGTTGGAGAAGATTGCCGATCGGACGGATGGAGAACTGCTGGAAGACCCGGCTAGGGCATTCCGGAATCATCCATATAAAAGCGGGGAACGGACCCCAATAATGGAATGGCTGATCCTTTCCGCCTTGTTGTTGTTTTTCATCGACATCACCGTGCGGCGGTTCGGATTGTTGAAAGGGTTCTCGTCAAAACGCGTGTTGAAACCGATCGTGGAAGAGTTGCCGACGGAACAAGATAGCATTGCCGAATTGTTGAAGGCTAAGAAGAAGCGTTGAATAAAGGTCAAAAATAAGGACTGTACTGGCAGGCGCCTCACCGTTTCTGGCGCTTTTCTAGAACAACCTAAATAAAGCCGGCATCGGAAAGGTGGCCTCATTTCTGATGCCGGTTTTCAAATTACTGCTTTGCTGGAGAGCGCCAGATTTTCGCTGTGCGCTCAATTATTCGATCAAGCGCTCATAAATCGTGCTGGCCGCTCATAATTCCTTCCAAGCGCTTATAGGTCGCGCGTTCCGCTCATATTTCCCGTCTATCGCTTATAAGTCGTGAGGTACGCTCACAATTCTTTATGAACGCTCATAACCCCCTCACCTAATACAAAAACCTGCCCTTGCATTAAATTGCGCAAGGGCAGGTTCATTTTATCTGGTTCTGACTTCGGCGAGCAGTCCGCCATTCCGTTTGGCCCACAACGAAGCAAGCGCGAAGCAGAAGAGCAGAATGACCATCCCGAGTATGTAGGGATAGCTGATATTCACGTCGAAGATGATTCCGGCAAGGGCGGGCCCGATCATATTTCCGAGGCTCATATAAGCGTTCATCATTCCGGCCGCATATCCTTGTTCCTCCCCGGCCAGTTTGGAAATGAGCGTGTTGACCGCAGGACGGAGTAGTGAGGTCGCTGTCGAGAAAATGGTCGAGACGAGTAAAACGGTCCAGAATAGATTGACGAATATGATACCTACTAGAGAAAATGCCGCGATGACCAAGTTGACCAGGATGACGGGCATTTCCCCGAACCGTTTAAACAGCCTGTTGATGACGAATGTCTGGACAATGACGCCGACAAATCCGCCAACTGTAATTAAGATAGCAATCTGAACGGGAGTATAGCCAAATTTATGATCTACAAATAGTGAAATGGTCGCTTGGAAATTGGCGAGACCAAACGAAAAGACGAACATGACAATCAGGATGACAAAGTAAGGAGTCGTCGTCGACCGTTTCAGTTGTTGGAATATATTCTCCTTTTTCTTCAATGCGTTTTCCCCTGTAATGGCAGGCTTCGGATTAGGCAGGATGAACAATGAGAGCAGAGCTACAATTAAAGCCGAAGCGGTTGCAAAATAGAACGGGAAGACGAGGCTGACCTTTGAAAGGAATCCACCAATTCCCGGCCCGACCATGAATCCTAACGACATCGAGGCGCCGAGAAGACCCATCCCTTTTCCTCTATTCTCCAATGAAGTAATATCTGCAACGAATGCCATTGTCGGTGGGATGAGGAAAGCGGCCCCTAAACCGGTGAAGAAGCGGGAAACATATAACATCCATAATTGTGTGGACAGCCCGAAAGTAAGTTGGGACAGTCCGAAGATCACCAAGCCAATCAAAATAATCGTCTTTCTACCATGACGATCCGATAATTCTCCTGCATACGGAGAAAATACAAATTGTGCTAGAGAAAAGAGGGCAATCAGAAAGCCGAGAGCTCCCCCTGCGACGCCAAATGTCCCCAAGTATTGGGGCATGATGGGAATGATGAGGCCGATGCCTGACATGGCAATGAACATATTGAACATGAGAACATATAAAGCGAATTGATTGGAACGTGCTGCCATGAATACCCCAACTTTCTCATTCAGTTATCTATCATTCAAATATACTACCACATCTATCAACCGAATTCCTTTTTGGACTTCCAACACTTTCCTCTCAAAGGCTTCGTCTACATAAAGAATTTGTGCTTAAAAATGACCTCCGATCTTCACACGGAGGTCATTTCGTCATCTCATATCCATCTTGAATTCCAGGAAGAGCTCATTATACACACCGAGCATTTCCAATCCCAAGTTTTTATACACTTCCAGGTGCTCCCGCGTTTCTTCATCCGGATAAAACCGTTCATCACCCGTCACTTCGGGATCCATCAGGTCCAATGCTGATAAATTCGGAGTGGAATAGCCGACATAATCGGCATTCTGGGCAGCCACTTCCGGATCTAATATGAAGTTGATGAACGCATGGGCTCCTTCGATGTTTTTAGCCGTCCGCGGGATGACGATATTGTCGAACCACAGATTCGATCCTTCTTCAGGAACGCTGTAATCGATCTCTTCATTTTCATACATCATGTCCGCCGCTTGGCCGGACCAAGTGAGTGCCACGGCAGCTTCTCCGTTCACCATCAATTGGGTCACTTCGTCCCCGATGACCGCTTTCACATTGGGGCTGAGCCGCTTCAGTTTGTCGGTCGCTTTCCGCAATTCCCCAAGGTCGGTGGAGTTTAAGGAATAACCGAACGAATTCAAAGCCATTCCAATCGTTTCCCGCGCACTATCCACAAGAACGACTTCCTGCTTGAGGGAAGGATCCCATAAATCATCCCAGCTCTCAAATGTTTGCCCCTGGAGCAATGTTGGATTGAAGGCGATACCGACCGTCCCCCAAAAGTAGGGGAGGGAGTACCGATTGTCCGGATCGAATGGCAAGTTCAGGAAGTAAGGGTCGATATGCTGGATATTCGGCAGCAACTGATGGTCGAGAGGGAGGAGTAAATCTTTTTCCGTCATCATTTCGACCATATATTCGGAAGGCATGGAAATATCATAAGAAGTCCCGCCCTGCTCGATTTTTCCCATCATCGCTTCATTCGAATCGAACGTTTCGTAGATGACTTTGATGCCCGTCTCGTCCTCGAACTGTTTCAAAAGATCCGGATCGATATATTCGCCCCAGTTATAGACCGTGATGACATCTTTGCCCGATCGGCCGCCGCTGTCATTTAATTTTGAGTTGATGAACAGCAGGAGGGCGGAAATGATCAAAATCGTGAGCGCCGCCCGCATGATGTCTTTCATCTCCTCACCCCCGTCAAATCCGTTTTCGCTTTGTTGCTAAGCGCGTAGTAGCCAAGCACTAACGCGACTGTGATAATGAAAATCAGCCCGGATAGCGCATTGATGGTCAATGTGATTCCGGCTCGTGCCATGGAATAGATTTCTACCGATAAGGTCGAGAACCCATTGCCGGTGACGAAAAACGTGACGGCAAAATCATCGAGCGAATAGGTCAGGGCCAGAAAGAACCCGGCGAAGATGCCCGGCTTGATGTAAGGAATGATGACTCTCATCAGAATATCCCTCCGTGACGCACCCAAGTCCCGGGCCGCATCGATTAGGGAAGTACTCATTTCCTGTAGCTTCGGCAACACCATGATGACGACAATCGGAATGCTGAATGCGATATGGGAGATGAGAACTGATGCAAACCCGAGCTTGACCCCCACAATGGTAAATAATATCAGGAAAGATGCTCCAATAATGACATCCGGGCTGACAATTAAAATATTGTTCAACGACAGCACAGCATTCCGCATCGCTTGATTGCGCATGAAGACGATTGCCAATGCACCGAGCACACCGATTGCCGTGGAGACGAGGGCGGAAAGCAGGGCAACAATAATCGTGTTCAGCAAAATAACAATGAGCCGGGTGTCTTCAAAGACCGCTCCGTAATGTTCCCATGTGAACGACTCGAAATGGGACATGCCGCCCCCGGAATTGAACGAGTAAAAGATCAAATAGAAAATGGGCGCGTATAAGATAAGGAAGACGGCTGCCAAATAGAGTTTTGGAAGATTACTTAATTTTCCCATTGACTGTCGTCCCCCTTTCGCTGCCGCTTGTAAATAACATGACGATGAACATGAATAGTATCAAAAATACTGCGATGGTAGAACCCATACCCCAGTTCTGAGTGACGAGGAATTGCTGCTCGATGGCTGTTCCTAATGTAATGACTTTATTTCCCGCAATGAGCCGGGTGATCATGAACAGTGACAGAGCCGGGATAAAAACGATTTGAACGCCTGATTTTACGCCGTTGATCGTCAGCGGCCAAATGACCCGTCGGAATGTCGTCCACGCGTCCGCCCCCAAATCCCGGGATGCGTCAATCAAGGCGGGATTCAATTTATCCAACGCATTGAAGATCGGCAAAATCATGAACGGGATGAAAATATAGACGGATACGAAGACAAAACTGAAGTCGGTGAAAAGCAGCTGCTGTCTTCCGACCCCTGTCACTTCCATCAGTGCATTCAGCGGCCCATAAAGACCGAACAACCCGATGAAAGCGTACGTTTTTAATAATAAGTTGATCCACGACGGAATGATGATCAGCAACAACCAAAGATGCTTATGCTTCGTCTTCGTCAGAAAATAAGCCGTAGGATAGGCAAACAGCAAAGAAAAGAAGGTAATAAGGAACGCATACCAAAACGAGCTGATCGTTAATTTCAAATAAACCGCAGAGAAAAAGTTTTTATAATTGACCAATGTAAAATCGCCCGACAAGTCGAAAAAGGAATAATAGACGATTAAGGCGATCGGAGCGATCACAAACAAAAGAATCCATGCTGCATAAGGAATCGAGTACAATGGGTGGAACGCTCTATTCTTCATTTGCTGCCACTCCATAGGATTCCAATCGCGCATCAAAATCCTCTTCTGTTTCATTCAAACGCATGACGTGAATATCTTCCGGGGCAAAATCCAGTCCGATTTTGCCACCGACTTCCGCCTTCTTTGTTGAATGGACAAGCCATTCATTGCCATCCTCATCATATGTCGACAACTCGTAGTGGACACCACGGAATAATTGAGTGTCTACCGTTACAACCAACTTTCCTCTCTCTACATCGGTCATTTCCAAGTCTTCCGGACGGATGACAATATCAACTTTCTCATTCGGGTTCAGCCCTTGGTCGACACATTCGAACACTTTCCCGGTGAATTGCACGGAATAGTCTTCGATCATGATGCCCGGAACAATATTGGATTCGCCGATGAAGTCTGCTACGAATCGGTTGATCGGTTCGTCGTAAATATCGAGCGGTGTGCCGGATTGGACAATTTCTCCCGCATTCAAGACGAAAATTTCATCGGACATTGCGAGAGCTTCTTCTTGGTCATGAGTCACGAACACGAATGTCTTACCGAGGCGCTGCTGGAGTTCCCGAAGCTCATACTGCATTTCGGAGCGCAATTTTAAATCAAGTGCGGATAGCGGTTCATCCAGCAAAATCACTTCGGGATCATTGATGATTGCTCGGGCGATGGCTACACGCTGCCGTTGCCCGCCGGACATTTCCGAGATGTCCCGGCTTTCATAGCCTTCCAGGTTAACAAACTTTAAAGCTTCCTTGACGCGACGGTCAATCTCGTCTTTTTTCACTTTTTTGATCCGCAGGCCGAATGCCACGTTCTCGTAGACGTTCAGATGGGGAAACAGGGCATAGTCCTGGAACACGGTATTCACTTGCCGTTCATTCGCCGGAATGCCGTTGATCTTCCTTCCATTGAAATAGATCGTTCCTTCCGTCGGTTCGATGAAGCCTGCAATAAGTCGCAATATGGTTGTTTTTCCACAGCCGGAAGGGCCAAGCAGCGTATAAAATTTCCCACGCTCCATTTCAAACGAAACGCCATTTAATACCGTAGTGTCTTGGCTATATTGTTTTTTTACATTGTCAAAGCGAATGATCGGTTCAGTCGTCATGGGGGAGGTTCCTCCTTTATAGATAGGATTCGGTCGCAACGAGGATCAATTCGCTAGATCCATTCGCTGCGTTAGAAAGTTGGTGGGGCTGTGAAGCGTCAAAATAGAGCGCATCCCCTTGTACAGCTGTATACTCCGTCTCGCCGAGCACAAGTTTCACTTTGCCCTTCAGTACGTAAATAAATGTTTCAGCGAGTGATGGTTCAAACTTTTTAAATTGCCCTTGTTCATCAAACGTAAGATGGATCGGCTCCATCTCCTGTTCGTTCGAGCGAGGGATGAGCCACCGGATGCTATAGTGCATATGTTCATCGCGGTAGACGGTTTGATCATCTTTTGTATAGACAATTTTCATATTCTTTTTCGGCTCATCAAAGAACTCTTTCGGTGTCGTTCCTAACACCTCTAGCAAGGAGAATAGAGTTTCGATGGAAGGTGAATTCAAGTCCCGTTCCAATTGCGAGATGAAACCCTTCGTTAAATCGGTCCGTTCTCCTAGCTCTTCCTGGGTCAGCCCTTTTCTCAATCGGAGACATTTAATTTTCCTTCCAATTTCCATACACATACCTCCCTGATTCAATGAAGTTTAGTTATAATGAACTTCAAGTTTACTATAACCTATACAATTATCATTCGGAAATCAACTCATTTTGAATAAAAATTTTATGGGAATAAAAACCAAGTGGGGGTAACTTGCCATTGATATTAAAAACCGATCCCCTCTTGGAAACCGTTTGTAAGGCATGTGGTACGGTTATTATAATAATCGCCACTTTCTTCTGGCCATCTTGAAGAAAGGTCAGCTTTTATTTCCACTTGAATCAACCTTTCCATATAGGATATTTTATCGATACATGGTACAATGATTCGAAAAAGGGGGACTGAGATTGGGAAAGAAAAGAGTGTTTTTCCTTGATCCTGACGAGCGTAAATGGACAATGGAAGATCTAGGTCTTAGCTGGGATTTGATTGAACAATCAGTGGCTGACAAAAAAGAAATAGAAGGAATTTTCCTCGCCTATAAAGGCAAGATCCATAAATGGTCAGAATTACCCAATCTTTGCATGGTTTGTTTGGAAACGCTAGATTACAATGATGAGCATGATTCCGTGTTTTGCCCGACATGCGATGAGTGGCGTGAACCGTCATGTGCCGATCCGAACTGCGAATACTGCTTGGCGAGGCCCAATAAACCTTCTCAGTGTAAGTAGGGTGTCTTTTGTAATGCCCCGCAAACTGGAGACTTGGTCAAAAAACCCTTTAATCTGCATATACATAGGTTGAGGTAAGGAAACCAACTCAAATCCCCACGCATATTTTAAGCAGTGGGGATTTTTTAACAGGAGGATGCGGATTATGAAATTACACGAACAGATGCCGGAGTTGGAAGGTGCCACTGCTTGGTTGAATGGTAAAAGGACAAAAGCGGATCTGATCGGTGAAAAGCCGACATTGATCCATTTTTGGTCTGTTAGCTGTCGTCTCTGCAAGGAAGCAATGCCTGACGTCAATAACTTCAGGGATCGGTACAAAGACGAATTGAATGTAGTGGCTGTTCATATGCCACGATCCACAGATGATTTGGATCTTGAAAAAATCAAGGAAGCGGCAGCCGAACAGGATATCACACAACCGATTTTCGTCGACAATAAAGAGAAACTGACAGACGTTTTTGATAATCAATATGTGCCGGCGTATTATGTATTCGACAAAGAAGGCCTACTTCGCCATTTCCAAGCAGGTGGAAGCAGTATAAGAATGTTGAAGAAACGTGTAAACCGCATATTGGGTGAAACCTGACTAGACTGAATCCGCGCCTGTTGTGTAGAACGTTTTACACGACAGGGCTTTTTTGCTCTTATTCAACTTTGCGCCGTTCCATTGTCCAAGCCTAGAAGTACTATCATCAACTTACCCTTGAGTGCTTGAAATGGATGTGCTACACTGTTCGCATCGTAAATTCGTACGGGAGGAATCATGTCATGAAAAAAGAATTTGTCGTCATCGGCTTGGGGCGCTTCGGTGGCAGTATCGTGCGGGAATTGATCAATTTAGGGGCCGATGTGATGGCGATTGATAAGTCTCCTGAACGGGTGGATGAATTTGCGTCGATTGCAACGCAGGCTGTAGCGGCGGATACGACTGATGAGTCTGTTCTCAAATCATTGGGCATCCGCAATTTTGAACATGTCATTGTCGCTATCGGGGAGAATATCCAGTCGAGTATTTTGACGACGTTGATGCTAAAGGAAATCGGGGTTCCTAAAATAACAGTGAAAGCTCAAAATGATTACCATGAGAAAGTGCTCCGGAAAATCGGAGCCGACCATGTCGTCCATCCCGAACGTGATATGGGAATCCGGATTGCGAATAATATGGTATCGAATAACATCATTGATTACTTGGAGTTATCCGATGAATACTCGATCGCGGAAATTAGGGCAAATGAAAAGATTACGGGATACTCTCTCATCGAGCTCGATATTCGTGCCAAATTCGGCGTCAACATTGTCGCCATCAAACGAGGCAATCATATTCTCGTATCTCCGCAAGCCATTGAAAAAATACAACTGGATGATATTTTAATTGTCATTGGATCAGATGCTGACATTCACCGATTTGAGCGGAAAGCTTTATATTAAATAAAAAACCCGTTGCGCCATTTCGCGTAACGGGTTTTCAACTATTTATAAGGAAGCTTACACTTCCATAATGACCGGAAGCACCATAGGTCTCCGCTTCGTTTTTTCATAAAGATACGGGCCGATCACATCATTGATTTCGCCCTTGAGTGCTGCGATATCTGCAGGTGAATCTGACAGTTTTTTCTGCAGTTGTTTGGAGAGGACTTGTTGCGCTTCGTTGATCATTGTACCGGATTCACGCATATAGACAAATCCTCGGGAAATGATATCCGGCCCTGATACGACCCGATTTCGCTTTTTATCCACCGTTGCCACAACGATAACGAGCCCATCTTCTGACAAGATTTTACGGTCCCTCAATACAACATTTCCAATATCACCGATACCACTGCCGTCAATATAGACATCACCGGAAGGAATCCGGCCGGCAACGCGCGCTTCGTCCGCCGTGAGGGCAAGGACGTCACCATTGCTCATGATAAATGTATTTTCTCGTTGTACATCACAAGATACCGCAAGTTCCGTGTGCATCTTCAACATCCGATACTCTCCGTGAATCGGCATGAAGAATTTCGGTTTGATCAATCGGAGCATCAATTTCTGCTCTTCCTGTGAGCCGTGGCCGGATGTGTGGATATTGTTCAAAGAACCATGTAACACTTCGGCTCCTGCACGGAACAGGGCATTGATCGTCTTGTTGACGCTTAGGGTATTTCCGGGAATTGGGGAAGAGGAGAAGATCACCGTATCTCCAGGGTGGATCTGCACTTGGCGATGCGTGCCGTTGGCGATACGGGACAGAGCCGCCATCGGTTCCCCTTGGCTTCCCGTACAAAGGATCATCACTTCATTTGCGGGCAGCCGGTTTAATGACTGGGTATCCACAAAGAGCTCCTTTGGTGCATTAATATAGCCCAATTCACGGCCAATCGTAATGGCATTATCCATACTTCTTCCGAACACCGCAATTTTACGGCCGAATTTCTCCGCTGCCTCAATGACTTGTTGCAGTCGATGAATGTTAGATGCGAAGGTAGCGAAAATGATCCGTCCTTCGACATTTCGGAAAATGTCATTAAGACTATCTCCGACTTTCCGTTCCGACATGGTGAAATTCGGAATCTCAGCGTTTGTACTATCTGACAACAGACAAAGCACACCTTCGCTGCCGATTTTCGCCATTTTTGATAAGTTGGCCGGTTCGCCGACTGGTGTGAAGTCGAATTTGAAGTCCCCGGTGTGGACGATATTGCCGGAAGGTGTCTTGACTACGACCCCGAAGGCATCCGGAATACTATGGGTTGTCCGGAAAAATGACACTGAAGTCTTCCGGAATTTGATGATATCCTCCTCATCGATCGGAATCATCTTCGTCGTTCTCATCAGTCCATGTTCTTCGAGTTTGTTGCGAAGCAGCCCAAGGGCAAGCTTCCCGCCGTAGACCGGGACATTCACCTTCCGTAGGAGGTATGGGATCCCTCCGATATGATCCTCATGGCCATGGGTGATAAACAACCCTTTAATTTTATCTACATTGCGTTCCAAATACGTATAATCCGGAATGACGTAATCAATTCCAAGTAGATCGTCCTCCGGGAATTTGATCCCCGCATCGATCAAAATAATTTCATCTTGGAACTGAACTGCATAGGTGTTTTTGCCGATTTCGCCCAGTCCGCCCAATGCGAAAACAGCCGTTTCATTATTCTTGATAAATTTCATACATTAGACCTGCTCAATCTGAAATTCGGGGGATTTTTGTTCGTACTCGAGGTGTGATCCTTCGAGGGCTTGTATATATTCGATATTATATCCCCGATCTTTTAAATTTTCGCGGACTTGTCGTTCCGATTCCGCTTCGATGTAAAGGCTCTTCGTATTTTCACGGACTGGTACTTGGAGCATGTTTTCTTGATAAAACACTTTGTAAATCATCATTTGCTCTCCTTTTCACGTTCGTTTCCAAATCATTCTCTTTATCTTACCATGTCAATTCCCTAAAATAAAGAAAAGCCCACCCGTACGCGGGGTGGGCTCAAATTTAGTTATGCAATTGTTTTTTTGCCGAGGATGCCATTTAGCCGCTTCAACAGTTTACGTTTCAGGCGCTTGTACATGGCCTCATCACTCCTTGGCGGAATTATATCATTTTTTTAATTTTTTGTCAAGGTTATGAAGGAATTTAAGCTCGATCCAATGGAATCGCTCCTGGGATTTCCCGGTAGGGATTTTTTGGATCAATATGATCATAGAACATGATGCCATTTAAATGATCCAATTCATGTTGGAAGGCAATAGCGGGAAGCCCTTTTAGCCGCAATTTATATTCCTTGCCCTCCGGGTCGAATGCCTTTACCGTAATTCTTGCGTATCTAGGAACGAATCCTTCGACATCCCGGTCCACCGATAAGCAACCTTCTCCTGTCACCAAATACGTTTTTTCAACTGAATGGCTGATAATTCTCGGATTGATGGCAACAAAGCTTATTGGGTCCTGTTCTTCCTCCATAATATGAAGGGCGAACATTCTTTTTAATTGATCGACCTGTGGCGCAGCTAATCCGATGCCGGGGCGTAGGCCGTATTTTTCACTTTTCTCTGGATTTTGGCTATTCATGACATATTCCATCAATTCCTCGCTTAATTTCCGATCGGCCTCAGAAAGCGGGAATTCCACTTCCTCTGCCCGTTTCCGAAGGGAGGGATGCCCCTCCCGTATAATATCTTTCATTCCTATCATTGCTACTCTTCCTTTCAGTTCGTTTCGTACTCATAGTATAATCGAATTGGAAAAACGGTGAAAGGAATAAGCGTGTGCTTGATTTTCTGAAAAGTGCGTACTATAGTGTTAGAAATCGGGGTGATGAAGATGAAGAAATCGGTTCTGGGATTGTTGATAGGCAGCATGATTTTGTTAACAGGATGCAGTTTTGATTCCTCTGTCGAGAAGATGCTATCTGAAACCCTTTCGAAAATGAATGATGCCGAGCAGGAGTATCGAAATGCACAGGCTGAATTGACCGAGATCGAAATGGCGGAACAGCAACTATTCATTGAAACGATGAAATTGTCACGTGAACAAAGGGAAGAATTAGAAGCGAAAACAACGCAACTCGAAGAGCAACAAGCCGAGAGAATGGAATTAGTAGAAACCGAGAAAAAGGCCATGGGTCAGGCGAGTTCCTATATGGAAGAATTCAATGCTATCATCGAAAATGCGGAAGGTTCTGTGCAAGAAGAGTTGAAACAATTGCAGCAAGCGATGAAGGAACGCTATGAGCAACATGGTGAATTTCTACCATCATACACCGAACTTGCCACACTTCAAAAGGAACTTTATCAAATGTTAACTGAAGAGGAAACAGACTACAGGAAATTAAAAGAGCAAGTCCAATCCATTAACGAACTGAATGAAAAAGTACAATTAAAAGTGGAAGCCTTTAATAACAAAACCCGCGATGTCAATGAATTAAGGGAAAAAGTGGAGAAAAGTTTGCAACAAGATCAATAAAGGTAAAGAAGGGCAAGGACATGTTTCCTGCTCTTTTTTTGTTGAATAATGATATTTTTAAAACAATTCTATTATACTACAGACGCCAAGTTGTATTAATACAGTTTTATATATATGCTCTTTTCAGAACTTTCAATTTGGCTAAAGTGCCGTAATTACAATGATTGACCAATCGATTAACTTTAAGTATACTGAAAAAGAATAAGTTGTATCAATATCTTTGGATGAAAAACATAATACAGTTATAAAGGAGAGTTGCCGAAATGGCTGCAAAAAAAAATAAGCAGTTCGATCCGGTGGAAACACTTCACGCGATTGAAGACAAGTTTGAAATGCTACAGATTTTGAACGAAGAAGGCGAAATCGTCAATGAGGGCGCCAATCCGAATTTATCCGATGAAGAGTTAGTTGAATTGATGACTCGAATGGTTTATACCCGTATTTTGGACCAACGCTCCATTTCATTGAATAGACAGGGGCGTCTCGGTTTCTATGCACCAACAGCAGGTCAGGAAGCATCCCAGTTAGCTTCGCATTTTGCTCTTGAAAAAGAAGACTTCATCTTGCCTGGTTATCGAGATGTGCCTCAAATGATTTTCCATGGCCTGCCGTTACATATGGCTTTCTTGTGGTCACGTGGTCACTTCCAAGGTAGTATTCTGCCGGAGGGTCTCAATGTATTCCCGCCACAAATCATTATTGGTGCTCAGTATATTCAGGCGGCTGGTGTGGCACTAGGCTTCCAGAAACGTGGCACTAAAGCGGTCGCAATGACTTATACAGGGGATGGCGGAACGTCCCAAGGCGATTTCTACGAAGGCATTAACTTCGCAGGTGCGTACCGTTCACCGGCTATTTTCATTATCCAAAACAACCAGTATGCAATTTCGACTCCTCGGGAGCTGCAAACTGCGGCGAAAACGCTCGCCCAAAAAGGGATTGCGGCAGGTATTCCAAGTGTCTTGGTAGACGGCATGGACCCGCTTGCAGTGTATGCGGTTACGCGTGATGCGCGTGAGCGTGCAATTAACGGAGAAGGACCGACGTTGATCGAGACACTTTGTTACCGATATGGTCCACATACGATGGCTGGAGATGATCCGACACGTTACCGTACATCTGATACGGATAACGAATGGGCAAAACGCGATCCGTTGATCCGCTTCCGCAAGTACCTCGAAGGAAAAGGTATTTGGAATGAAGAGCAAGAAAACGAAGTGATCGAGCGTGCGAAGGAAGAGATTAAAGAAGCGATCAAAGCTGCCGATGCCGCTCCAAAACAAAAAGCGAGCGATTTTATTAAAATTATGTACAGAGGCGAGCTTCCAAGTAACTTGCAGGAGCAGCTCGATATTTATACAGAGAAGGAGTCGAATTGACCGATGGCACAAATGACGATGATTCAAGCGATTACCGATGCAATGCGCACGGAGCTGAAAAATGATGAAAACGTCCTCGTCTTCGGTGAAGACGTCGGCGTCAATGGGGGAGTCTTCCGCGCGACGGAAGGGTTGCAAAAAGAGTTTGGAGAGGAGCGGGTCTTCGATACACCGCTCGCGGAGTCCGGAATCGGCGGTCTGGCAATAGGCCTATCACTTACAGGTTTTCGCCCGGTTATGGAAATCCAGTTCTTTGGCTTTTTATATGAAGTAATGGATTCTGTCAGCGGACAACTAGCGCGGATGAGTTTCCGGAGCGCGGGTACATTTAATGCGCCAGTAACAATCCGCTCGCCATTTGGCGGAGGCGTTGCAACACCTGAGATGCACGCGGACAGCTTGGAAGGCCTTGTCGCTTCCCAGCCAGGATTGAAAGTGGTCATCCCATCGACTCCTTATGATGCAAAAGGGCTTTTGATTTCAGCGATCCGGGATGAAGACCCAGTCGTCTTCTTGGAGCATATGAAATTGTACCGCTCATTCAGACAGGAAGTGCCGGAAGAAGAGTACACGATTCCGCTAGGCAAAGCTGATGTGAAACGGGAAGGTTCCGACCTTTCTATTATTACGTACGGCGCAATGGTTCATGAGAGCTTAAAAGCGGCGGAAGAGTTGGAGAAAGAAGGCTATTCCGTTGAAGTGGTCGACCTGCGGACTGTGCAGCCACTCGATATAGAAACGATTATCGGATCGGTTGAAAAAACGAATCGTGCGATTGTCGTGCAAGAGGCACAAAAACAGGCGGGTATTGCGGCTAACGTCGTTTCTGAAATTACAGAACGGGCAATTTTGAGCTTGGAGGCGCCAGTCCTTCGCGTCACGGCTCCTGATACGATCTATCCATTTGCCCAAGGTGAAAACACTTGGCTTCCAAACGCTAAAGATATTGCCGAAACAGCTAAAAAAGTATTGACGTTCTAATTGAAATGAACGTCAAAAGGAAAGGGTGAATTACGTGGCATTTGAATTTCGCTTACCAGATATCGGGGAAGGAATCCACGAAGGTGAAATCGTAAAATGGTTCGTTGCAAAAGGTGATACGGTCAATGAAGATGATACGCTTCTTGAAGTGCAGAATGACAAAGCTGTAGTTGAGATTCCGTCTCCAGTGACAGGGACAGTTGAAGAAATCGTAGTAAAAGAAGGTCAAGTCGCTGTCGTAGGAGATGTATTGATCCGTATTGACGCACCGGGACACGAAAGTACCCCAAGTGAGGCGGAACCTGAAGCGGACAAGAAGACCGAGGCGCAGGTCCAGTCCACTGCCGAGTCTGGCCAACCGATCGAAAAAGAAGAGGCACCTCAGGATGATAAACCGGCGGCAGCTACTGGTGCAGGCGCCATTGCACAAGCTGATGTCGACCCGGATCGCCGGATCATTGCGATGCCATCTGTCCGGAAATTTGCTAGAGAGCAAGACGTCGATATTCGACAAGTCGCAGGTTCTGGAAAAAATGGTCGTGTCTTGAAAGAAGACATCGAAGCCTTCCTAAGTGGCGACCAAGTACAAGAAACTGCTCCTGCCGCTTCGGAAGAAAGTGGTCAGGCGGAAACGCCGGCAGCTGAAAAACAAGCTGCACCTGTTCAACTGGAAGGGGATTTCCCGGAAACTCGAGAGAAAATGTCGGGCATCCGGAAAGCGATCGCGAAGGCGATGGTTAATTCCAAACATACTGCTCCACATGTCACTTTATTGGATGAAGTGGACGTGTCAGAACTCGTGGCGCACCGCAAAAAGTTCAAAGAAATTGCAGCGGAGAAGGGCATCAAATTGACGTACTTGCCATATGTCGTCAAAGCGCTAGTTTCTACATTGCGTGAATTCCCGGAATTGAACACATCATTGGATGACGCGACACAGGAAATCATCCAAAAGCATTATTACAATATAGGAATTGCGGCTGACACAGAGCGTGGATTGCTCGTTCCAGTCATCAAACATGCTGACCGCAAATCGGTATTTGCCATTTCGAATGAAATCAATCATCTTGCAGGAAAAGCACGTGAAGGCAAATTGGCTCCGAATGAAATGAAAGGTGCATCTTGCTCGATTACGAATATCGGATCGGCGGGTGGTCAATGGTTTACACCGATCATCAATCATCCAGAAGTAGCGATTTTAGGAATTGGACGAATTTCTGAGAAACCGATAGTGAAAAATGGTGAAATTGTAGCAGCACCTATGTTAGCATTATCTTTAGTGTTCGATCATCGGGTTATCGATGGTGCAACAGGGCAAAATGCGCTTAATCACCTAAAGAAATTACTCGGTAATCCAGAACTTTTATTAATGGAGGCGTAAGAACATGGTAGTAGGGGATTTTCCAATCGAAGTAGACACGCTCGTCGTAGGATCCGGCCCAGGAGGATATGTAGCGGCGATCCGTGCAGCGCAACTTGGACAAAAAGTGACAATTGTTGAGAAAGATAGCCTTGGAGGCGTATGTCTGAACGTAGGATGTATTCCATCCAAAGCTTTGATCGCTGTCGGCCATCGCTATGCAAATGCAATAGATTCC
Organism: Sporosarcina sp. 179-K 3D1 HS; assembly: GCF_047228905.1. NCBI lineage: Bacteria > Bacillati > Bacillota > Bacilli > Caryophanales > Caryophanaceae > Sporosarcina > Sporosarcina sp. 179-K 3D1 HS. The sequence goes on along the minus strand of NZ_JBFEGI010000001.1, from coordinate 414,503 downwards.
GATGCAATGGGAGTCATGGCGACAGATGTAAAATTGGACTTTTCGAAAGCTCAAGCATTCAAAGACGGTGTTGTGAAAAAGTTGACTGGTGGAGTCGAAGGGCTTCTAAAAGGAAACAAAGTCGAAATTGTCAAAGGTGAGGCATATTTTGTCGATGGCAATACGGCGCGTGTTATGGATGACAATTCGGCGCAAACTTACAAATTCAAAAATGCAATCATTGCAACAGGTTCACGTCCGGTGGAAATTCCTAATTTCAAATTCTCGAAACGTGTTATCAATTCAACTGGTGCATTGAATTTGACAGAGCTTCCTAAAAAGCTTGTCGTGATCGGCGGAGGCTATATCGGAACTGAACTCGGTTCAGCTTACGCGAATATGGGATCTGAAGTGACGATCATCGAAGGCGCAGATGATATCCTTGCAGGCTTCGAAAAACAAATGACGCAAATTGTGAAAAAGGGCTTAAAGAAAAAAGGTGTCGAAGTTGTCGTGAAAGCGTCTGCCAAAGGCGTAGAAGAAACAGACAACGGCGTAACTGTCACATACGAAGAAAAAGGCGAAGAGAAGAAAATTGAAGCTGATTACGTACTAATGACAGTAGGTCGCCGTCCGAACACGGACGAAATCGGCTTGGAAGGAGTCGGCATCAAACTTTCTGAGCGAGGCTTAGTCGAAGTGGATAAACAATGCCGGACAAGCGTTTCGAACATTTATGCAATCGGAGATATCGTATCCGGTCCTCAACTTGCACATAAAGCTTCATATGAAGCGAAAGTTGCAGCAGAGGCGATCTCGGGTGAAAAATCCGAAGTTGATTACTTGGCAATTCCAGCGGTTTGCTTCACTGATCCTGAGTTGGCAACAGTCGGGTTGAATGAAGCGCAAGCGAAAGAAGAAGGCTATGATGTCATTGCTGGAAAATTCCCGTTTGCGGCAAATGGTCGTGCGCTTGCTCTTGACGCGACGGAAGGTTTTGTCAAGCTGGTTGCACGTAAAGAAGACGGCCTACTGCTCGGCGCACAAATCGTCGGAGAAAATGCTTCTGATATGATCGCTGAACTTGGACTCGCCATCGAAGCGGGCATGACACTAGAAGACGTTGCCATGACGATCCATGCTCACCCGACATTAGGTGAAATCTCCATGGAAGCGGCAGAAGTCGCACTTGGTAGACCGATTCATATGGTTGCTAAATAAGAGAGAATGCTTTGTAAAACCGCTTATTGGACATGTTACATTGTCCGATAAGCGGTTTTTATCGTTGATCCTCTACGACGGGAATCCACCGTAGATTTGCAAAACATGTTACTATGAAAAAAAGAACAAGGGGTGAATCGATTGAAGAAAGGACTCACTGCCATGTTGTCCTTTTTCCTACTGGCGGTCGCTGCCTGCTCGGATGAAGAGACGGCAGGGAATCCAGCGGAACCTGAGCCGGTCAAGACGGAAGAAGTGAAAATGGTGGAAACTTCGTCTGACGAGCCCGCCGAGGAGGCAGAAGAAGACATAGCAGAGGAAACGATTGGTGAACCGCTTTATGGAATGAATCCTAACACCTTTTCACTAGAACCAATCGTCGACGCTGATCCGCAAGTCGTCCTGCTGACTATTGACGACGCGCCCGATAAACGGGCTTTGGATATGGCAAAGACGTTGAAGGGTTTAAATGCGCCCGCTATCTTTTTTGTCAATGGGCATTTCATTGACACAGAAGAAAAGAGAGCCGTGTTGAAAGAAATTCATGATCTGGGGTTTGTCATCGGCAATCATACGCAGACTCACGCCAATTTGAAAAAATTATCGGAAGAAGAACAGCGACAAGAAATCCTTTCGGTCAGCGATACAGTCGAAGAGATTGTTGGTGAAAGACCGAAATTTTTCAGGGCTCCGTTTGGGGCGAATACCGAATTCAGCAAAAAGATTGCGGAAGAAGACGGCATGTTAGTCATGAATTGGTCGTATGGATATGATTTTGAAAAAGAGTATATGACACGGGAGAAAATTGCTCATATTATGGTCAATACGGAACTGCTGCGAAATGGATCGAATCTTCTCATGCATGACCGGGAATGGACGGCTGATGCTTTGGAGGAAATTGTCCTAGGGTTGCGGGAAAAGGGCTACACTTTGGTAGACCCATTGACAATTAAAGGCGTGGAGCAGCGCGGAAAAGAGGAGGATGGTGGGAAATGAACTACAATTACCCGATTAGCACAGATTGGACAACCGATGAAATCGTCACCGTAATCGGATTTTACGAAACGATCGAAAAAGCTTACGAATCCGGTGTGCAGAAGGAAGCGCTTTTAGAAGCCTATCGCCGTTTCAAGGAGATTGTCCCTTCTAAAGCGGAAGAGAAGACCTTGCTGAAGCAATTCGAAGAGGCGAGCGGTTATGTTGGCTATCCGGTGATCAAAGAGGCTAGAGATGCAGAAGCGGGCAAGGTAATCAGGGGAGCGCAGCGCTAAGCTGCGCTTTTTTTATTGGTAGGGAGAGGGTGTCGAAACGTTTCGAGGTTGTCTTGGGACGTTGAGAAGTTGGGCATGAATGTTTTGAAGTTTGACGAAAACGTTGCAAGTTGTATACCGTATCATCCTAATAAAAAAGGTCGTTCGCTCTTGCGGACGACCCTTGCTGAATTTAAATTCTGCCGATGATGACATCATATACAGGCAGGAGATGGTCGATCGTTTCTTCCGCAAACGACAGGAATTCGGATTCCGTCATGTTCACTGCTGCGTCCCGGTCTAAATGCCGACCGACCAGGAATTCCGCTTTTTTCACCATTTGTAGACGCTCCAACAATGCTTCGAGCCCTTCTTTTCCGACTTCATGTATTTTCAAGGCTTCCGGTTTTGTATGATCTCCCGAAACAAGATAATCCGAAGGCAGGGTGGTCAAGACATCGAGTTGCCGCATGAGACGTTCTCCGATGCCCTTTTTATCCGGATTTTCATAGATAACCGCCAAAATGATGAATAGATGCGTATTCCAAAGGCCAATCTGGAAATGAGGTAACGCTTTATAACCCCTTTTGGCTGGAGCGAATGCAACCCAGCTATCGGTAGGGGGATTCACGGTCCGGCGCGCATGCCTTGCGACGTGAGGGAAAAATTCATCCGTTCCGTGTGAAGAAAGGTGGTCTGCAAATTGTCTTCCTAGTAATTCGAATTTAGGCTGAATCCGGGTTTGCAGAGCTTTCATCCTTTTTTCAAGCCCGTCAATTACAAAAACATCGAAATCATTTTCATTCCAAAAGGAGTTTGGCATTTCAATTCCTCCAAATCAATATTCACGTTTATCGTAACAGAATTTGGGGAACAATTTGAATAACAAGGCTTACTACTAAGCGAAACCGAAAACGCTGCATATCATAATGATAACAAATGAAATTCTTATAAATGCAAAGAAAGGGTGTTCATTATGAAACAAGTCGTTCATGTAATCAGGAAAGCCGAATTCGAAAAGGAATATGTATCAATGCTCAATTTGGAACTTGACTATGAGCTAGCCACACTTTTTGATGCGATCGAGCAGAATGATGAAAAGCAGAAAAGAAAGAGTAAGCAGCGCCTTTCGGATATTCATCGGGAGCTGGAGATGTTGAATGGTTTCGCTTAATGTAAGTTGGCTGACCCGAAAAGGCATCCGTGCACGAACTTCGGAAACGGAGAAAGTGTGCTGGGATGCCTTTTTTGTTATCCAGACTACGGGCTAGGCACGCACCCTGCGCATTTGTTCTTATGGTATAATGAAGAAAAGGTTAGTTAGTTGAGAGGGGCGGAGTTATGAGTTGGGGAAGTATCGACCGGTACGCGAAATCCATCATTAAAGAGGCGGGGCATAAAATCCGGAATTCATTTTTCAGTCATATTGACATTGATACGAAATCGGATGCTAATGACCTGGTGACCAATATTGACCGGGAAGTAGAGAAGTTTTTCATTGACCGCATTAAGCGGGACTTTCCCGATCACCGTATTTTAGGTGAAGAAGGAGCAGGGGATCAAGTCACTTCGTTGGATGGAGTCATCTGGATATTGGACCCGATCGACGGGACGATGAATTTCATTCACCAACGACGTAATTTTGCCATTTCATTAGGGATTTACGCTGATGGAGTCGGGATGCTTGGTTATATCTATGATGTGATGCGGGATGACTTTTATAACGCAGCCAAAGGGGAAGGTGCCTATTTTAATGATGAGAGGCTACCGCAATTGGAAATCACACCTTTGCATGAAGCGGTGATTGGCATCAATGCCAGCTGGGTCGCGCCCAATCGATATATGGACAATGAACCAATCATCCGGATGATCCGACAATGCCGAGGCACAAGGTCTTACGGATCGGCTGCCATTGAACTGGCTTATGTCTCTACCCAAAGGATTGACGCTTATCTATCGATGCGATTGGCGCCTTGGGACGTCGCAGGAGGAATTGTCATTGCGCAAGAAGTGGGCGCAATCGCGACAACTATGAAAGGCGAACCACCGAACTTGCTGTCACAGGATACCTTCATCGTCGCAAGACCGGGCCTGCATGAAGAAATCATGAAAAACTACATACATTTGAAGTAAGACGCGCATACTAATAAAAAAGGTTCACTGGTCGCTAGGGATCAGTGAACCGTTTTATTTAAGGTGAAGAAATTATCGAAATTTACCCATGCTTAGCTGGGATGTTTACGTCCAGACTCCGGGCCGCCCTACGCTTTTGATTATAATAAACCTTGATCGCGCATGCGCTTCTTTGTTTTAAACCCGCTGCCCATAATAAAAACCAATGCCAAGATGGCCGCGATGCCTACGAGTGGGCTTCGCATGGCGACCGCTACCCCGATGCCGCACATCGATGCAACGGCTGCAAGCGAGTAAAAGACAAAAACCCATTTAATGTCTTTCAAAAAAATCCCTCCATATGATATAAAATGGTTTTGTATCTATCTGCTATGTGCTATAATAGCACAGTTATACGACTGAAAAAAGAATAATGGAGTGAAAATATGTCGAACGAACGGTTTGATTTACGTAATATAGCAATTATCGCACACGTTGACCATGGAAAAACAACACTGGTTGACCAACTTTTGAAACAATCCGGTATTTTCCGCTCCAATGAGCATGTGGAAGACCGGGCAATGGACTCGGATGATATTGAACGCGAACGTGGAATAACCATTTTGGCGAAAACAACAGCCATTGAATATAAAGATAAAAAAATCAATATTTTGGATACGCCTGGCCACGCAGACTTTGGCGGTGAGGTGGAGCGGATTCTGAAAATGGTGGACGGCGTCATTTTGGTCGTCGATTCGTATGAAGGGTGCATGCCGCAAACTCGCTTCGTCTTAAAGAAGGCCCTGGAAGAAAACTTGAAACCGATCGTCGTCGTCAATAAGATCGACCGTGAATTTGCTCGACCTGAAGAAGTGGTTGATGAGGTTCTGGAATTGTTCATTGAATTGGATGCAAATGACGAGCAACTGGAGTTCCCGGTCGTCTATGCTTCTGGATTCAACGGAACGGCAAGCCTGTCTCCGGACCCAGCTTCACAAGAAGATACGCTCCGCGTGTTGTATGACGCCATTATTGAGCATATCCCGGCACCGATCGACAATCGGGAGGAACCATTGCAATTCCAAGTATCTCTTCTCGATTATAGCGATTATGTCGGTCGTATCGGAATCGGTCGTATATTCCGAGGGACGATGAAAGTTGGGCAACAAGTTACCGTTTTAAAACGGGATGGTTCAACGAAAAATTTCCGTGTTACGAAAATGTCTGGATTCCTAGGATTGAAGCGGATTGAAATCCAAGAAGCCTATGCAGGTGATTTGGTTGCAGTCTCTGGAATGGAAGATATCGACGTTGGGGAAACAATTTGTCCAGTCGATCATCTGGAAGCCTTACCTTCCCTCCATATTGACGAACCGACGCTGCAAATGACGTTTCTCGTCAATAATAGCCCGTTTGCAGGGAAAGAAGGAAAATGGGTCACGGCGCGTAAAATCGAGGAGCGATTGGAGCAGCAATTACAGACCGACGTTTCACTTCGTGTAGAACCGACAGACTCCCCGGATGCGTGGACGGTATCGGGTCGTGGAGAACTACATTTATCCATCTTGATTGAAAACATGCGACGTGAAGGATATGAATTACAAGTTTCCAAGCCGACTGTTATCGTCAGGGAAATCGACGGGGTAAAATGTGAACCAGTCGAGCGGGTGCAGATCGATATTCCGGAAGAACATACCGGATCTATTATCGAATCAATCGGGGAACGAAAAGGTGAAATGCTCGATATGATCAATAACGGCAATGGACAAGTCCGACTTATCTTCCTTGTTCCGGCCCGGGGATTGATCGGCTATACAACGGAATTCCTTACGTTAACTAGAGGTTACGGTATATTGAATCATACGTTTGATTCTTATAAACCGATGGCGTCCGGAAAAGTGGGCGGCCGCCGACATGGTGTTCTCGTATCTATGGAGAACGGAACCGCGACACCTTATGGTATAATGCAGTTAGAGGATCGCGGCACGATGTTTGTGGAAGCGGGAACTGAGATCTACGCGGGGATGATTGTCGGAGAAAACACAAGAGACAATGATTTGACAATCAACTTGACAAAAGCGAAGCAAGCAACAAATGTGCGCTCCGCTACGAAAGATCAGACCGTCACGACGAAGAAACCACGAATCATGACGTTGGAAGAGGCGTTGCAATACTTGGATGATGATGAATATTGCGAGGTTACGCCGACTTCCATCCGGCTACGTAAAAAAATCTTGGATAAAAATGAACGCGAGCGGATCCAGAAAAAGAAAAAATACGCTGAATCTTAATATGTCTTAGGCGTTGCCTTCCATGGATCTTTATGGATGGCCTCTGCCTAAGCTCGAGAATAAGCAGCAATTGGAAAGGGATGTGTTGAATGAGTGCTTCGGTCAAGGAAACAGAGTTCGTCTTCAACCGAATGTCAGGAATTTCGCATTTTATTTATGAAATGGCGCCTTCCTACACGGTTGCAGGCTATATTCTGTTTGCCGTTGTCTTCCTCATGTCGGCTATCGTTTATCATCTTGGGTTTGCCAAAAAGCTGAAATTACTTCAGAATTTGATTATTTATACTTTCTTGTTCATCGGATGTTTAGTTTTAACATTTCTTGCATTTTTCCTTCCGATTGTCGAAGGATTGATCGTCGCGGCGCTCATCTTAATTATTTACCGAGTCCGCAGGCTGAATGAACATAAAGAAGACTCCGTCGCGTAATGTGACGGAGTCTTTTTCCTTCTACCTTTGGGAACTGCTCATACTTCCGCGCTGCCGCTCATACCTCTTGGGAACTGCTCATACTTCCTTGCCTGCGCTCATACCTCTTGGGAACTGCTCATATCTCCGCTCCGGCGCCCATAACTCGTGGAAACCGCTCATATCTCCTCTCCGGCGCCTATAACTCGTGGGAATCGCTCATATCTCCGCTCCGGCGCCTATAACTCGTGGGAACCGCTCATATCTCCGCTCCAGCGCCCATAACTCGTAGGAACCGCTTATATTTCCGTGTCAGCGCTCATAACTTGTGAGAACCGCTCATATCCACGCCACGCTCACGCTTTCACCATAAACTATAAAACAAAACTGCCGCCACCCGATCGGGATGACGGCAGTTCAGCGATTAAGCAATTAAAAATCCTTTTCAATCGGGTGGGTGCTGCGTCGGAAATGAAAGTTTCCTGTGGCAATGCGGGCAATTGTCTTTTCCGCGATCCGCTCGTTGCAGCGTTCACACATATACGTATGAATGGGACGATTTCTCAGTTTTTTGGCCAATGGAAGGTCGTCGGGAAGCTGACCGATTTCATCGCAAATGACACATTTGACGCGCATGGCGATCCCTCCTTCAATCGATTCGGATGGCCTGGATGCCTCGAATCGGATTGTTTTGATTTGAGCCGTCCTTGAAGAGAAGATGGACTGGTCCTTCCTCTCGGATCGGTTTACCTTCATCGCTGAATTGGAAGATGAGCTGATCCCCTTTTTCCAAAGGAATGGAATACTCTTCCCCGTTAGCGAGTTCAAACACGATTGTTTCGGCATCGTCGGTCGGTTCGGCGATTTTGATAAATTGATATAGCAAAATCCCGAATGTACCCGTCAGCATTTTTGTCTTCTCGTATTTTTTTTCGGTTTTTAAGGTAGGGGGGAAGGTGGCTCCTTCCATAATTTCACGGGACCAGTGTTTGCCCATATCTTTTTTATATTCTTCCATTTCATCAATTTCAATCTGTTCTTGTGTAAAATACGTTGTCAGGTCGATCCGTCGATCATCAAATATCCAAACTGTCGGATCCAATGTGATGACATGCCGGACCTTTCCTTTAATCGGAATGATAGATTCCAAATTCATTTCCTCCTACTTCGCAATATCCAATCCTTTTCAGTATACAGCTTTTTTTGAAGAATGGACAATCATTTGTAAAAGTATGAACTTCATATGGAAGGGAAACACTTGCATTTTAACGTATCAAAAGATACAATTTATTCATAATAACCGATTAGAAAAAGGTTGGTGAGGGCACCCTCATGGATACTGATTTGCAAGAAACATACCAAGAAAAGGCTCTGAAGCAACTTCAAGCCGATGCCGATAAGATAGCTCAACTGATTAAGGTGCAAATGGACCATTTAACAATGCCCCAGTGCCCTTTATACGAAGAAGTCCTGGATACTCAAATGTACGGACTATCCCGTGAAATCGATTTTGCGGTGAAGCTTGGGCTTATTGAACGACATAAGGGGAACGAAATCCTATCCCTGCTCGAAAAAGAAATGAACGTCCTCCATGAATTATATACAAAAAAATAAGCTGAAGACTCAAACTCATCCAAAGTTTGAGTTTTTTGTTTAACTTCGTTCATCCAATGGCAAGCAATGTAGTGAGCCGTCTTTATAACGGCGTGGAGGAACTTTGGTGAAGTGGACCTCGTTAATGTTAGGGGGATTCCACTACTTCTACACAATTAAAGTACGACCGCTGGACAAGAGCTTTTCCTAATTGATTGAAGAAGAGGTTTTGCTATGAAACTCTATATAAAACGTTTAATGAAGCATTTTGACTTTCCTCTGTTTTTTACCTATCTGATCCTCTGCATGTTCGGGTTGATCATGATTTACAGCTCGAGTATGGGGGCAGCCGTAAATCGGTATGACTATGCTGCAGATCACTATTACCGAAAGCAGCTCACGAACCTTTCCATCGCGATACCCGCTTTCTTCATGGCATCATTTTTTCCTTATAAAAATTATAAACGAAAGAAATTGATGATCTTCTCTGTGATCGGAACCCTTTGCCTTCTATTCTCCGTCCATTTTATCGGTTCGGGAGATCACGTCGGAGCTAATAGCTGGATAAAGACCCCTATAGGCAATATCCAACCGTCCGAGGTGGCAAAGCTGATAATCATAGTCTATTTTGCGAGTGTCTTCGCAAAAAAATATGAAGCAGGGACGATTGACAATATAAATAAATCGATTGGCCCACCTATTTTGATACTCGTGCTGGCCATCGTTTCGATCATGTTCGAAACGGATATCGGGACGGCTTTTATCATCATTATCGGAGCACTCTCCGTATTAGCCGCAAGCGGAATACAGAAAAAGACCTTTATGAAACTGAGCGGAATTGTAGTAATGGCAATGATTCCGGTGGGCATGATCATCTATTTTGCATGGGATTTCGTTATGACCGCTTCCAGAAAAGGTCGTTTACTGTCTTTCTTAAATCCTTTTGATTATTTACAAGGCTCGGGTTATCAAATTGCAAACGGATATATTGCAATTGGGACGGGTGGGGTAAAAGGACTAGGTCTAGGGAATTCTGTCCAAAAACTTGGTTATTTGCCTGAGCCGCAGACGGACGTCATCATGGCCGTTATTTCGGAAGAGCTCGGTGTGTTCGGGACGCTTATTGTCATTGGTGGCCTTGGCTTCATCGTATTGAGAGCCCTCTATATTGCATTACAGACGAAAGACCCACATGCGCGCATGCTGGCTGCCGGTGTCGGCAGTGTGATTGGCATCCAGACATTCGTCAACCTCGGAGGGTTGACAGGACTAATTCCTCTCACGGGGGTTCCACTGCCATTTATAAGTTATGGCGGAACTTCTATTATTCTGTTATCTTTATCTTTAGGAATATTGATGAATGTTTCAATATTCACTAAATATGAAAAAATGAAGAGAAGAGGGAGTGCCTTGTGATGGAAAAGATTGAAAAGATTCTTGTAGCCAACCGGGGAGAAATTGCAATCCGGATATTCCGGGCTTGTACGGAATTGAACATTCCAACGGTCGGCATCTATTCGACGGAAGATAGTGGTTCATTCCATCGATACAAGGCAGACGAGTCTTACCTTGTGGGAGAAGGGAAAAAACCTATCGATGCTTACCTCGACATTGAGGGGATCATTGCGATTGCAAAGGATTCTGGAGCGAATGCAGTGCATCCGGGGTACGGCTTCCTCGCGGAGAATGAGGAGTTCGCCCGTCGCTTGGAAGAGGAAGGTATCATTTTTATTGGCCCGACTTCTAAACATCTGGACATGTTCGGGGATAAGGTCAAGGCGCGGGAACAGGCGATAAGAGCAGGAATCCCGGTCATACCAGGAAGTGACGGTCCGGTTACTTCAGTCGAAGACGTTTCGACGTTCGGAGCGGAACATGGTTATCCAATTATCATCAAAGCTTCGCTCGGCGGCGGGGGACGGGGAATGCGGATTGTTCAGTCCGCGGACGAAGTGCTTGAAGCTTACGAACGAGCCAGATCAGAAGCTAAATCCGCATTCGGTTCCGATGAGGTGTATGTAGAGAAGTTCATCAACAAACCGAAGCATATTGAAGTCCAGATTTTGGGGGATGCGTTCGGCAATGTCATCCATCTGTATGAACGTGATTGCTCCATCCAGCGCCGTCATCAGAAAGTGGTTGAAATTGCACCTTCGATTTCATTGAAAGATGAATTGCGCCATCAAATTTGTGATGCTGCTGTAAAACTAATGAAGAACGTCGATTATATAAATGCGGGAACTGTCGAGTTCCTCGTCGCGGACGGCAAGTTCTACTTCATTGAAGTCAATCCGCGGATCCAAGTGGAACATACGATTACTGAAATGGTGACAGGGATTGATATAGTCCACGCTCAAATCCATATTGCGGATGGACAAAATCTTCATGAAGGGCCTTCCGCCATTCCGGCACAAGATAACATTCCGCTATTCGGCTATGCCATCCAGTCACGGGTGACAACTGAAGATCCATTGAATGATTTCATGCCGGATACTGGAAAGTTGATGGTCTATCGATCAGGCGGTGGTTTTGGTGTCCGTTTGGATGCGGGGAACGGTTTCCAAGGGGCTGTCATCACTCCCCACTATGATTCCTTGCTCGTTAAGGTATCGACTTGGGGGATGACTTTCCGCGAGGCGGCCGGCAAGATGAACCGGAACTTGCAAGAATTCAGGATCCGGGGCATTAAAACAAATATTCCGTTTCTCGAAAACGTTGTAAAGCATAGCAATTTCTTGACAGGTAACTATGACACCGGTTTCATTGATTCCACACCGGAATTATTTTTATTCCCACACCGTAAAGACCGTGGGACGAAGATGCTTAATTATATCGGAAACGTAACGATCAATGGATTTCCTGGAATCGGGAAGCAGTCGAAGCCGCTATTCCATCCAGTCAGAAAGCCGAAAATCGATTTACTGACTCCACCATCTGCTGGTACGAAGCAAATCTTGGAAGAACGAGGTGCGGAAGGTCTCGTCAAGTGGATCAAGGAGCAGGAGGATGTCCTTCTGACGGATACGACGTTCAGGGATGCACACCAATCCTTATTGGCCACACGTGTCCGGACAGCGGATATCACATCCATCGCTTCCGAGTCGGCGCGGCTCATGCCTGACCTGTTTTCGTACGAGATGTGGGGAGGTGCTACATTCGATGTCGCCTACCGTTTCTTGAAAGAAAGTCCATGGGATCGTTTACTGAAACTTCGTGAACAAATTCCGAATGTCCTATTCCAAATGTTACTTCGAGGTGCTAACGCAGTAGGATATAAAAACTATCCGGACAATGTCATTCGCGAGTTTGTTGCCACATCGGCAGAAGCGGGTATCGACGTATTTCGTATCTTCGACAGCTTGAATTGGATCAAAGGAATGGAAGTTGCGATAGATTCAGCTCGCGCCTCGGGTAAAATTGCCGAAGCGGCGATTTGTTATTCTGGTGATATTTTGGATGACTCGCGTGCAAAGTATACCGTTGCATACTATAAAGAAATGGCAAAAGAGCTGGAAGCGGCAGGCGCTCATATTTTAGCGATCAAAGATATGGCGGGATTGCTGAAACCGGAAGCGGCTTATCGCTTGATTTCAGAATTAAAGGAAACGGTCGAATTGCCGATTCATTTGCATACCCATGATACGAGCGGTAACGGAATCTTCATGTATGCGCGAGCGATCGAAGCAGGGGTGGACATTGTCGATACAGCGCTTGGCGCTATGGCCGGCTTGACTTCCCAACCATCAGCGAGTTCCCTGCACTATGCCTTGCAAGGTGGGGAACGCAAAGTGCGAGCTGATGTCAAAGCATTGGAAGACTTGTCGTACTACTGGGAGGACGTCCGGAAATACTATCAGCATTTTGAGAGCGGCATGATGAGTCCTCATTCGGAAATCTATGTACACGAAATGCCGGGCGGTCAATATTCGAATCTTCAACAACAGGCGAAGGCGGTCGGATTGGGCGAGAGATGGGATGAAGTGAAGGATATGTATTCCCGCGTCAACCTGCTGTTCGGGGATGTGGTTAAAGTGACCCCTTCCTCTAAAGTCGTCGGAGACATGGCGTTGTTCATGGTACAGAACGATTTGGATGAACAATCCGTATTGACGCGAGGCCAATCGATTGACTTCCCGGAATCGGTAATCGAGTTTTTTGAAGGGTACATCGGGCAGCCGTACGGGGGATTCCCGGAAGAGCTTCAGAAGGTAATCTTGAAGGGACGTGAGCCGATTACAGTGCGTCCTGGGGAATTACTCGAAGATGAAGATTTCGGTAAAATCCGTAAAGAGTTGAATGACAAACTGGGACGTCCGGTCACCAGTCATGAAGTATTGGCGTACGCCCTCTATCCGAAAGTGTTTGAGGAGTATTCCGCGACGCATAATCTGTTTGGTGATGTCTCGGTCTTGAGTACGCCAGAGTTCCTTTATGGAATGAGATTGGGTGAAGAAATCGAAGTGGAAATTGAAAAGGGGAAAACGCTGATCATCAAGCTCGTTTCCATTGGCGAACCTCAATCGGACGCAACGCGCGTCATCTACTTCGAATTGAACGGACAACCGCGTGAAGTTATCATCGAAGATATGAGCATCGAATCCGATACAGTACGGAAACAAAAAGCAGACCCTTCCAACGAGTCGCATATCGCGGCAACGATGCCAGGAACTGTCTTGAAAGTTGCTGTTTCCAAAGGGGCGAAAGTGAGACGGGGCGAGCACATGCTGATCACGGAAGCGATGAAAATGGAAACGACAATACAAGCGCCGTTTGATGGTATCGTCAAAGATATTCATGTAAGTGCTGGTGAATCGATCGCAACCGGTGACTTACTCATCGAATTGGAACACGCATAATACAACAAAAGCATCCGGGGATAAGTCCCGGATGCTTTTATTAATTTACCGTATTAATGGTTAATATAAGGAAGTGTTGAAAAGCGGTTCCTTATCAGCGGCTGTCCTTGCTTCGCGACACGAGTAGGACCATATAGGTCAATAAGCCGAATAGCAAAGAGATAAAGAGCGAATGAAGCAGAGCTACGTAAAGGTTTAGTTTGGTCAAAATGACTATCATCCCTGTAATCACCTGTGCCGTCACTAAAATGAAGGCGATGATCCAGCCCCACAGAATGGCGCGCTGGTCTTTATAATGACGAATGACATGGATAGCGATGATTGCGAGCCAGATAAAGATAAGCGCTGCAGCAGCCCGGTGCCCCATTTGAACCCATTCGTACATATTTCCCGGAAGTTCAAACTGGTCATTTCGACAAAGCGGCCACTCTGAGCAAACAAGTCCTGAATTCGTATGGCGTACGAGTGCACCGGTATAAACGACAATATATGAGTAGATGGATACACCGATCGTATGCCATTTCAACGATTTTCCGATCCGAATCTTATCCGTATCGAATTTTTGGTCCACTTCAAAAATGAGAAGGGTTAACAGAAGAACAGCGGCGAATGAAATAAGCGAGATTCCGAAATGCAGGGCGAGAATAAAGTCGCCTTGGCCCCACAACACTTGGGCCGCTCCAATGAGTGCCTGCAGAATAAGGAAGAAAACAGCCATAAACGCCAAAAACTTAGTTTCCCGGATATGGCCGATTGATTTCCACGACCAGACAGCCAGAACAACTATTAAAATCCCGACAGCCCCTGTCACGAGACGATGGGAAAATTCGATAAGCACCTCAGGGGTGATTTCAGAGGGGATAAGTTGTCCATTGCACCCCGGCCAATGTCGTCCGCATCCCATTCCACTGTCCGTTTTGGTCACCAGAGCACCGCCAAGAAGTATAAGGAGCATTCCGACAGTCGATGCGACCGCGAACCATTTTAAAAATTTGTTATATCGCAAAAGTAAAACACCTACTTTAAAGTGATGACCGTTACTGAAAACGGCCCCTGCTTTTTCGATAATAACGAATAAATAGCGAAAAAACAATGTCCAACAAGGGAAATCGCCACTCTATCCCTTCATTTCACAAATTGTTCATAAAAAAGAGCCATTAACTTCACAAATGAGTTGGTGAAATGATTTATCATAAGGAGGGTGAAGGTTTATAACGAAATATGACCTTATGCAGCGAAGCTATTGGGCAGATTAAACAAGAAAGCTTTGTTTGATTTTTGTCGAGACGACACGGAATTTGGGGAATTTTTGTTTATGTATAGAAATTATCCCTAAATTTCGATATAGTTATATGTATAGCGGTTTTCGCTGACAACATTGAAAGGAGGGGGAACATGTCAAACGGTCGAACTATTTCAACGGCGGTCAAACCCGAAGTGGAAACGGCATCGGCTGTCAAGGATTTCCTTGCACTCATCAAAATCGGCATCGTCAATTCGAATCTGATTACGACATTCACCGGATTATTCCTGGCATTTCAATTCACTGGCAGAGGATTCCTGCATAACCTCGATCTTCTTGTTTATGCGATTGCCGGAACCGGACTTATCATCGCCGGGTCTGCGGCGCTGAATAATCTGATTGATCGCGATATCGATCCGATCATGACAAGGACAAAATCGAGACCGACTGTGACAGGCCGCTTTAAAGCACCGGCTGTTTTGGCACTCGCACTCACATTCATTGTTCTCGGTGAAATACTTTTGTTTTCCGCATCCATACCGGCAGGCTTTTGGGGTCTTGCAGGTGTCTTTAGTTATGTTGTACTCTATTCGATGTGGTCGAAACGAAAGCATGTCGCCAATACGATTGTCGGGAGTATTTCCGGAGCCATCCCACCGTTGATTGGATGGGCTGCTGTTGAGCCGTCGCTAGGCCTAGGTGCATGGGCGCTATTTCTGATCATGTTCATTTGGCAGCCGCCTCATTTCTATGCGTTGGCGATGCGCCGGACGGAAGAATACCGAGCAGCGAATATACCGATGCTGCCAGTTGTTAAAGGGTTTGCTCGAACGAAAAAGTCAATGCTTGGCTGGGTTCTCTTGCTGTTGCCGCTGCCATTCTTACTTAAGCCTTTAGGAATTGGATTCATAGTGCTTGCAACTCTGCTGAACCTCGGGTGGCTTTACCTAGCACTAAAAGGTTTCAAGGCGAAAGATGACTTGAAATGGGCAACATCCATGTTCATCTATTCTTTGAACTACATGACGATCTTGTTTGTATCAATGATCATTTTTTCCATCTTTATCTAACCGGAATTCTTTCTTAACGACAGGAATTCACATAGAGAGGTCATCAGTCCTCATAAATAAGAAAAACACTTTTTTAGAAAGAGAGGTATCATTAAGCGATGATGAAAGGACTCAAAAAGTGGCGTCTCTTTTCTCTATTGGCAGCTTTGACTGTGTTCCTTGCCGGATGCGGACAAGAAGAGCTTTCCACGCTTCTTCCTGCCGGCCAAGTTGGAAAGGACCAATTCAATTTACTGCTATTGGCATCAGCAATTATGTTGTTCGTTATTCTTGTTGTCGTCACCATCTACGTAATTGCACTTGTTCGTTTCCGTCGTTCGAAACTTGGCGAACAACATGTTCCTGAACAAGTTGAAGGAAGCCACACACTAGAACTGGTTTGGACAATCATTCCAATTCTTCTAGTCCTGCTACTAGCTGTCCCTACGGTTTATTACACATATAAATTAGGGGATGTTACGGCAATGGGTGCCGTGGATGATGAAGGAAATGCAGAGAATTTGGTAGTTGATGTAACTGCGAAATTATATTGGTGGGAATTCGAGTATCCTGATCTCGGTATCGTGACTGCTCAGGAATTAGTCGTTCCTACTGATGAAAGAGTATACTTTAATCTACTTGCCGCGGATGTCAAACACTCATTCTGGATTCCAGCGGTGGGTGGTAAGTTGGACAATAACGTTGAAAACGTCAATAAATTCTATTTAGTATTTGAAAAAGAATCAAAAGATCTGAAAGATGGAGTATTCTACGGAAAATGTGCGGAACTCTGTGGACCATCACACGCACTTATGGACTTTAAAGTAAAAACATTGCCACGTGCAGAATTTGATCAGTGGGTTGCTGCCATGCAGGCGACTGCTGATAACCATGTAGTTGCAAATCCACAAGGGGAAGAGATATTCCAACAAAGCTGTATTGGATGTCATGCAGTTTCCGGTGTGGGTGAAACAGGCGCGCAAGGACCTAACCTTGCCACTTTCGGTGACCGTAACCGCGTAGCCGGATTTATGGATCATACGGAAGAGGATCTGAAAGCATGGATCGTAGATACACAAAAGCATAAACCAGGAAACACAATGCCATCTTTCCCTCAACTAACTGATGCGGAACTAGATGCGCTTTCCGAGTATCTCATGGGCTTGTCTGTTGAGAAATGATTGTAACGTGAATTTGTAGAGGAGGTAAAAATAGTGAGTTCAGTTGCTCAAAAAAAGGGTTTTGGCGCAACGTTATGGGACTGGATGACAACAGTCGACCATAAGAAAATCGGGATTCTGTATTTTCTGGGCGGAGGATTCTTCTTCGTACTCGGTGGTATAGAAGCGATGATTATTCGTTTGCAGCTCTTAAAGCCGAACAGCGATCTTGTCAGTGCTGGTCTTTTCAATGATTTGATCACAATGCACGGTACGACAATGATCTTCCTTGCAGCGATGCCGATATTATTCGGTTTTATGAACGCGATTATGCCGCTCCAAATCGGAGCACGGGATGTTGCGTTTCCATTTATCAACTCGTTAGGGTTCTGGATGTTCTTCTTCGGAGGATTATTCCTTAATATTTCATGGCTAGTCGGCCAAGTACCGGATGCTGGGTGGACGTCTTACGCGTCACTTTCCCTTGCATCTGAAGGACATGGCATCGACTTCTATGCAATCGGTCTTCAAATTGCCGGTGGTGGTACGTTAATGGCAGGGATTAACTTCCTTGTTACGATTATTAACATGCGTGCCCCTGGTATGACATACATGCGTATGCCATTGTTTACATGGACTACGTTCGTAGCATCAGCGATGATTCTTTTCGCATTCCCTCCACTAACTGTCGGTTTGTTCTTCTTGACGTTCGACCGTATGTTCGGTGGTAACTTCTTTGACCATACAATGGGTGGAAACACAATTATTTGGGAGCATATCTTCTGGATTTTTGGTCACCCTGAAGTTTACATTCTGATTTTGCCGGCTTTCGGTATTTTCTCTGAAATTTTCTCGATTTTCTCCCGTAAGCGCCTGTTCGGTTATCCGTCCATGGTTTTCGCTACGGTGCTAATCGGTTTCCTTGGCTTCATGGTTTGGGCTCACCATATGTTCACAGTAGGTCTTGGACCGACTGCAAACGCGATTTTCGCGGTTGCGACAATGGCGATTGCCGTACCGACCGGGGTTAAGATCTTCAACTGGTTGTTGACGATTTGGGGCGGTAGCATTAAAGTTACGACTCCAATGCTATATGCACTCGGATTCATTCCATCGTTCGTCATGGGTGGGGTTACAGGTGTCATGCAAGGTGCTGCACCGCTTGACTATCAATTACACGACTCTTACTTTATAGTTGCTCACTTCCACTACGTTATCGTTGGTGGGGTAGTACTCGCAATTTTGGCAGCTACACACTTATGGTGGCCAAAAATGTTCGGTACAATGCTGAACGAAAAACTTGGTAAAGTTACATTCTGGTTCTTCTTCATTGGTTTCCATATGACATTCCTAATCCAACACTGGTTAGGTTTCTGGGGAATGCCGCGTCGTGTCTGGACTTACATGGACGGACAAGGTTGGAACACTGCTAACTACATCAGTACGATCGGTGCCATTTTAATGGCGATTGGTGTGATCGTACTTGTCATCAACATCGTGATGACTTCTGTTAGAAATGTGAAAGTTGCAAATGACCCATGGGGTGACGGACGTACGCTTGAATGGGCACTCGGCTCACCGCCAGTTTATTACAACTTTGCCCAAACTCCACTTGTCCGTGGATTGGATACAGTATGGATTGAAAAGCAGGAAGGTAATAAGTCAGGATTAACACCTGCTGAACCTGTTCAAGACATTCACATGCCGCACGGTTCTATCATTCCATTCCTTATGTCATTGGGTCTCTTCATCGCTGGATTCGGTGCGATGTTCCGCGCTGAAACATCATGGGGTCTACCGGTTCTCGTCTTCGGTTTGGCATGGACATTCGTTGCGATGTCTGCTCGCTCTGTGAAAGACGATTTGGGCTACTATGTGAAGAAAGAAGAATTGCTACAGGATATAAAACGTGAAGGGGGTCAAAACTGATGGATTTGAATAAACAATTCACCCCTGAAACGTGGCCGGATCATCCGGAAAAAGCGACACTGGAAGCGAAGAATAAGTTTGTCGGTTTCTGGCTCTTCCTTGGAGGGGAAACGATTCTCTTCGCAACTCTTTTTGCGACATATATGGCATTGAAGAATAAAGGGCCAAGCGGCTTGGAATTCACGACACAGGGACTTTACGAGTTGCCGCTTGTCTTCGTCATGACAATGCTTCTTTTGACATCGTCATTGACAAGTGTATATGCAATGTATCACCTGAAAAACTATAACTTCAAGAAAATGCAGCTTTGGCTTGGGATTACTGCTTTCTTAGGGCTTGGGTTCTTGATGCTTGAAGTATATGAGTTCTCTCATTATGTACAACTTGGCTTCACGTATGGAAACAGTGCGTTTAGTTCTTCGTTCTATACGCTAGTCGGAACACACGGCTTCCACGTTGCCGTCGGACTTGTCTGGATTACGCTCTTGATTTTCCGTAACGCAAAACGTGGCCTTAATTTGTACAATGCGACGAAATACTACACATTCTCGCTGTACTGGCACTTTATCGACGTTGTCTGGGTGTTCATCTTCACTGTAGTCTACTTGATGGGAGTGGTAGGTTAATATGGCGGACATTCAAGTATATAAAAAGACTCCTGCTGAAATGGAGATGGGAAAGCGGCGTGGAAAGCAAGCCATGCGTGCGCAGGTCATGATGTTCTCATTGATGATCTTCCTCACATTGCTATCGTTCTCCATGGTCGTAATGTTTGAATCCGGAGTCGCTGGATTCTCGAAATTCTTTATCATTCCGGTCATCATGCTATTCGCAGCAGTCCAAGTAGGTTTACAATTGTATTACTTCATGCACATGAGTGAAAAAGGACATGGTATTCCACAAATGTTCATGTTCACGGGCGCTCTGCTCGGCTTCCTCATTCCGTTAACATTCGTAACGATTGTATGGTGGTAATACTGGTGGGAAAGCCTAGGGAAGATCATTCTTCCCTAGGCTTTCTTTTTTTGGAGACATGGTGGCTTTCAGTGAGTGCGTGAATGTCGAGAAATAGCGATTTGTCATAGTTCGTTCATTGTGTTCATGGGCGGTAGGATTTATAATGGAGGAAGACTTTATTGAAGGAGCGATGGCAATGTTGCCTTTAAGCATATTCGGATTTCGCGCACTTTGGAGTCCTTGGTTTTTCTTATCGATCCTTGTAGCTATTGGTTTGTACTTGTTATTGACGAAAAAATGGAGACATAAGTTTGAAGGGGAAGAGAAGTTGACTCGGAAGGAGCTAGGGTATTTCCTTGCTTCGATGATTCTTCTTTATATCGTGAAGGGCTCGCCGATGGACTTGATGGGTCATATTCTATTCTCGGTCCATATGGCGCAAATGGCGCTTCTTCTACTGATGGTTGCTCCTTTTTTAATTATCGGGATTCCAAATTGGATGTGGAAAAAAGCTTTGGATATCAAGATGGTGGATCAGGTGATGCGTTTCTTCACAAAGCCGGTTCTTAGCCTCATGCTATTCACAATCATGTTCTCGCTATACCACTATCCATTTATCCTGGATCAAGTAAAGCTTAATATTATCTTACATGCGTTGTTCACCATTACATTATTCATTTCCTCCATATTTCTATGGTGGCCGCTCGTCAATACCGTTGAAGGACAACCTCAACTTCATGGTTTGAAAAAAATCGGGTATGTAATCCTGAGCGCCATTTTGATCACACCAGCCTGTTCACTCATCATTTTCGTAGATGTTCCTGTTTATGAAACGTATAGTAGCGGGGAAGCATGGTTGCAAGCGATGGCACTCTGTGTCCCTGGTAGCATGCTAGCCGGACTTTCCGGTTTAGGCATTTCAGGGCCGGAATTATTCACGAAAATGCCGACACTGTATGACCAACAACTCGGCGGTATCTTGATGAAAATAATTCAAGAAGTCATCTATGTGGTAGTGATTGGTAAGATATTCATTAAATGGTATAAAGAAGAACAGAACAATGCCGATGAAATAACAAAAAGAGATTTATTAGAACGTCAAAAGTTGACGATGCACGGCTCTTGATAGGGGAGAAATAGTATGGATGTCCCATTACTACCAACAATCAGCACCTTTTTTATCGTTTTGTCGGCTGTGCTGGTTGCAATCGGGTGGTATTTGATTTGGAATAAGAAAGTGGAAGCACATAAGAAGACCATGCTGGCAGCAGCGGTTTCGGCATTGCTCTTCTTTATCATTTATCTCTCGCGGACCATATTTATTGGAAATACCGCTTTTGGCGGACCGGACCACTTAAAGGTCTATTACACGACATTTCTTATCTTTCACATCTTTTTGGCTACAACTGGAGCTGTTTTTGGGATTATCACAATCTATGCAGGGCTTAAGAATAATTTGGTGCGCCACCGAAAGATCGGACCTGTCACCAGTATTGTTTGGTTCTTCACCGCCATTACAGGTGTTGCTGTCTATCTGCTGCTGTACATTTTCTATAAAGGCGGAGAAACTACGTCTGTATTTAAGGCAATATTAGGATTCTAAATAAAACACGCGACCGTGAGCAGACGGTCGCGTGTTTTTTGTTTAATCAATTCCATCACGTCATTTATGGAAATAGGAGACTTCCGCTGAAGCAAGTTAGATCCTAAAGTTCAGTTTAATAATCCCGGCTTCTCTTGCAGTTGTAAATAGGATAACGACGAGAGGACCCACGAAAAATCCGAGGAAGCCCATCAATTTCAATCCGATGAACATGGCAATTAGTGTTGGCAGTGGCGACAATCCTATTTGAGAGCCCATTACTTTCGGTTCGACCGTCCTGCGGATGATGAGCAGGATAGCAGCTAAAATCGCCAATTTGGTTCCCATTGCAACATCTCCACTAATAAATTGATAGAGTGACCATGGGGCAAGGACGATGATCGATCCAAGAATTGGAATGACATCAATGATCCAAATGACGAGGGACATGACGACGGCATATTTTGGCGAGATGATGAGCAAGCCGATAAACGTAACGGCCAAAATGATGAAACTGACGAGAAGCTGTGCCTTCATGAAACCGAAAATGACGGAATTCAATTTAGTGATCATATATCGAACTTTCTCTGCTGTCGCTGTTGTGAGATGCCTGAAGAGCAACCTTTTGAGTTCTGGCAATTCAAGCATGAACAAAAAGAGGGCAATTAGATAGACGAGTAATCCGACAAGGAGGTTTGGAATTTCAGTCATTAGATCCATGATCCGTTGGTAACTCAAGAGATCCAATATGGAATCTCGGATGGATTCAAAAACGCTCTTAAACTCTTTTTGAATCGCTTTGACCACATCGTCGGGCATGCCAGCCGTATATTGGAACAATTTGTTTTGCGTGTCAATCCATAACCCCGACATCGAGTTGAAATAATTGGGGGCTTCTTTCGTAAAATGAATGATTTTCCCGATTAATCGTGTAACCGTATAATATAAAATGGAAGTGACGAAAGCGAGGATGAAGATGAATACCGAGATGACGGAAATCTTCCGACTCCATTTAAATCGTTTTTCCGCTAGCCGTACAAGAGGGTCGATTAGCAAAGCGGTGAGCATCGCGAAGATGATAGGTAAGGAAACCGGAACAATAAATAAAAACAAGAAAATGATAAAGAGAATACTTAATAATATGATAAAGTTTCGTTTCGTAAGCCATTTTGCCAACCGTCATTCCCCCAAAAAAATTCACTATTTTAATTATAACCAAAAGAGGGGGGATTGAATAGGACAATTTAGGAAAGTGAGCGGATTGAACCAGCTGTATAGAAAAAACCGGAGAACGAGGCGCTCTCCGGTTTTTAAATATATATTATTTTGTTAGTGCAGGCTGCTTTTCTTTCTTGACCTCTTGTACTTCTGCTGCTACTGTCAAGTTATATGCTTTAAGTTCTTCATTCACCGCTTTTAAAGTAGCTGCACAATCTTTCAATAGGCTGGCCGGGAAATGTTCCTCTTCCCCATATTCAACGCCAAATGGGTAGTAGTATTTTCCGATAACCGGCTTTTTCAGTTGGATGATCGCATCGCGTGCGTCAACATCCCCTTCTGTTGCAACGCCAAATACGCGTAAATAATATGTGCCTTCTTTCACTACATATTTTTTATCGTAAGTAACACGCTCGTAATCCCATTGACCAGCACGGATCAAGTCATGTTTCGTCATGATTTCATCCAATACGGTTACATCTGCAAGAATATTTTCAATGCCTGTATTTTCAATATACATCGTAAGATCCTCCTTATTTTTAGTCCAGCCACTTCCCTATACCTATTAATAATAGAACAAAATGAGTCTAGTTGCAATGACAACATTGTGTCAGCAAATATTGGTCATAGAAAAATAATATAATATTTAAACTATACCCACTAATGACGAAGTATAATAAAAGAGCAGTGACTTTCTTCTCAAACTCATTCTGTTCGAATTAAAATATTTCATGTCCGATAGGGAATGCGGTATACTGATTGTTTACACTGCGAGTACTGGTCTGGAATAGAAGTACCAGTTTAGAGGGAGTAGCGGGATCTAGGATGTTACCGGCGTGGCGGAGCATTTCATTCGAATACAAATATATTAAATTTATGCAAGGGAGCGGGACGCTTATATGAAAGTAATTTGGAAAATTGGAATACTTCTTATCCTAGTCCTCGCCTTTCTTTATTATATGGATGATCGGGTATTGGAAAACGAGCTCCTTGAATCACCTGTCAATCATGGGAATCCCATTCCTGTTCCCGAAGCGGGCGATGGGTCTTCAATGAACGCTTTGGCTCGGCCGACCAAAGGGCTTTCCACTTATGTTGGCAAGGATGTAGATGTGCTGGTTGAAGCATTCGGGGAGCCCGATCGGAAGGAACCGTCTGGTTATGGATTCCATTGGTGGGTGTACCGAGGGGCTGACCGGTTGATGGCTGGCGTCAAAGACGGAGTGGTTGCACAGATTTATAGCGCAGATGTAGCAGCGGATGTTACCCCATTTCAAATCAGTCAAAGCGTCGAAGAGATCCAGCGCTTTACGATTTGGGAATCGGAAGTCAATGTCAAGGTGGACAATAATATCTATACATTCACGCTGAACGGCGATGATATGAAAAATCGTGTGTTGGTTCCATATGAAGGAGTATGTGCCCAACTGTATATCGATGAAGTGGATGGTGAACTGGAAGCAGTTCGTTTTATTGATCCGGTCATGTTGGTCATCCAGCAGCCATACGATATGGCGTATATGGGCAATGTAGTAACTGCGGAACGTCCTTCCTCCACTGTACAGATGGAGGTGGATCATGCCATGGAACTTCAAATTTTTGAATTGACAAATCACTATCGGAAAAAACACGGCTTCGAGGAGCTTATTTGGGATGAACAATTAGATGTTGTGGCTAGTGAACATAGCAAGGATATGGCGATTGAGAATTATTTTTCTCATGAATCGCCTGGGACCGGAAATCTGGCCAACCGGTTGAAGGAAGCTGAAATCGTACATAAGAAAGCGGGAGAAAATATCGCGTTCAATTATGTCGATGCTATTGAAGCGGTCCATGGTTGGCTTAATTCCACAGCTCACCGGAATGTCCTGCTCGATAAAGAATTCACTCATATCGGCGCAGGCGCCTATGGGAGATACTATACTCAGGATATGATTCGGAGAAATGTTGAGGAACCTGAGCCGGAACAGGAATGAATTACGGCAATACCCAAGTCCCCTCTTCTGAATGGCAAATGCCCCTTATGTAAAGGGGTATTTTTGTATTCAGGGCGTGCAAGGCCGCTCGTTTTTGGATAATTGGTTTCTCACAATCGAGAAGTGGCAGGAAATCCTTCATTGAAATCGAGTCCAGTTTACGTGCAGCCGAAACTTGTTTCGGGTCATTCGTCATAACTCCCGGTACGTCTTTATAAAACGCAACATGATCGACCTGTAATGCCGCTCCGAGTGCAATGGCGGTCAAATCACTACCTCCCCTGCCGAGTGTCATCATATCGCCTTTTGCATTGACTCCCTGAAAGCCCGGAATGATGAGGCACCGGGTTCCTTCCTCTTGAAATTCTGAAAGAATCGCTGTCGTGTCAATCGATTCAATGGTCGCGTCGCCGAACTCCCCGCTTGTTATAATGCCGGCACGCCTTCCATGCAGCACGAGATTAGGAATGCCAGCTTCCTTTAATTCTGCGGATAATACAGCGGCGGCGATCAATTCGCCGCAGGCAGCTGCTAGATCCCGGGCTTTTTTTGCCGATGAAAAAGCGGTTGTCAATTGCAACAGACTATCTGTCGAGTATGGATCATGCATCCTTCCGATTGCAGAGACAACGACTAATACATGGTGATACGTATTTAATCCTTCTCTTATATGGGTGATACAGGCGGCTCTCATTTGTTCATCTCTCATGGCGATTCCGCCAAATTTCTGGACGATCATACAGACCCCCAACTTTCTTCGTGACATTCATACCTTCTTGTTCATACGATAAAGTATGTTCGCTCTCAATATATTCGTTTTTTTCGAAAATGTTCGGGAAGGGGAGAGGGGTGTTGCATGTAACGGAGCTACTGAAAGACTGGCCTTGTACAGTCACCGGGGGACAACTTTGGAGTCAGGTCACGGGCATAACGGAACGGGCCGCTACTGTGGAAAAGGGGTTCATCTTCGTAGCGAGAAAAGGGAAGCGTCAAAATGGAGCAAATTATATAGAAGAAGCGATTCGAAGAGGGGCCATTGCCATTGTCGTGGATCGTCCCTCCTTGTCGGAACTTCCGGTAGATGTGCCAATCATTACAGTCCCGGATTGCAGCAAATTCATATCCCATGCAAGTGCACGACTTGCTGGAGATCCTTCCGAAAGATTGACAGTGATTGCAGTAACCGGGACGAACGGCAAAACAACCGTCACCCATTTCATCGGGCAACTATTGGCAAGGGTGGGCATTCGGTGTGCGGTGATCGGTACGATTGGTGTTTTCATCGATGGTTGCCAAGTGGAATATGAGTGTCCGGAGATGACGACATTGCCTTCTGAATATTTACATCCTCTATTAGCTTATTGCGAAAGCCTTGGGGTGACCCATGTTGTATTGGAAGCCTCCTCCATCGGTCTTGCCAACTCAAGGTTGGCACATTGCCATATCGATATAGGCCTTCTGTTGAATATCGGCCAAGACCATTATGAAGAACATGGAGGAAGAGCAGCTTATATTGCAGCCAAGCAGCGATTGCTACACCAAGCCAACGCTGTCGTTGTCAATCAAGACGATGAGCAATGTCGTCTTATGGCAGAGGCTTCGGGCCGTCCTGCTGTTCATTTTGGCATTACATCCATGATCGGATCCTCGACAGATTCGATTCTTCGCGAACTCGCCATTCCTGGGGATTATAATAAAATGAATGCCATTGCAGCAGTCAGTGCACTCATTGTCCTTGGTTATTCTGAAAATGACATTGTCCCCCATATCCGAACTTTGGAGTTGCCTGAGGGAAGGTTGCAGCGTTTGGAACAGGATGGAATTCAGGTGTATATCGATTATGCCCATACACCGGATGCACTGGAAGCCGTCCTCCAAACATTATCGACCCGTTGTTACGGAAAACTCATCACTGTTTTCGGCTGTGGGGGGGAACGGGATAAAGGAAAGCGGGCGGAAATGGGGGAATTGGCCGTCCGCTATTCATCACTCGTTTTCATAACATCCGATAATCCGCGTAATGAAGATCCCGCACTCATTGTGGAAGACATCAAAGAAGGATTTGGTGGGGACTGTTCGACGGTCGAAGCGGTATTGGATCGAAAGGATGCTATTCGCCAAGCTATCTTCAGGGCCGCGCCTGGCGACATTGTGTTGATTGCAGGCAAAGGCCATGAAAAATATCAACAGACAGCAACGGGTGTCCTGCCTTTCTCAGATGTGGTGGAGGCGGAACGGGCCCTTTCAGAAAAAACACATGAAGGAAAAGCGGAAGAAACAAGGGGAAAATGAAATCCACTCGAAATTTGAGTCGGCGATAGATGCACACTTCCTTCTAAATCTGGTATGATGGACGGGATGGGAGGGATGAATTTATGATGATGACCGACGAATGGCTCGACATCATCGAACAGGCAGATGAACTTGCCGACATGCTGTTGCATTCGGAAGTGGTGGCAGCATACCACCATGCTTATGAACGAGTCTATTCGGACGCGAACTTGGTCCAGTCGATCAGAAAGTTCAATGAGATGAAAGAACGATATGAAGAAGTCCAAAGATTCGGGAGATACCACCCGGATTACCATATAGTAATGAAGGCCATCCGCCAACAGAAGCGGGAGCTGGATTTGAATGAACAAGTCGCGGCATTGCGATTGGCGGAAAACGATATTCAACAAGTGTTGGATGAAATTGGAGTTTATATTGCCAGGTCCGTTTCGGAAGCGGTAAAGGTGCCAACCGGCAATGCCTTTTTCACAGATTCATCCTGCGGTACCGGCTGCGGAACAAGCGGAAGCTGTTCCTGCTCAGCATGATAACAAGGGCTGTCCACTCGGGCGGCCTTTTTTTCTGTGCGGGGCCAGGATTCCTGGAGGTCACTTGTGGTGAGTAATGGGCGGTTCTTGAGAAATATGATCGCATCGCGCAAAAGGCCGTCCGGTTTTCCGGACAGCCTCATAATTCACTTCTTTATTCGCCCCCGTACTCCTGCACGATTTTCAGGGCGTATTCAGGATTATCGACTATAAAACCGGCAGCACCGGCATTTAGCAGTTTGATGAAGGTTTCACGTTCTTCGACATCCTCAAAATAGACCGGTATATTCAACTTTGAAAGGAACTGGACAAAGCTATCGGAACCGTAGTGGAAAATGGCCTTTTTCTCGGGAACTCTGAATAGGTCGGCTCGTGGATTGTACAAATGGCCAAATTTGCTTGCATTGGCCGCGTATGCTTTCTTCACTTCGCTCTCCCCGGCGCCGATCGCAATTTTATGCTGCGCGTATAAGTTAAATCGATCGGTTTGTTCGTCGTAGGGGCTTGTCACGGCAATACGATCCTCTGCGCCGATTTCATCCAACAATCCCCATAGCTTTGAAGGCATCAGACTGCCTTCGTATGTATCCGGCGAATCCACCAAATTGATCATGATAAACATATGGGGGAATTGTTCCAAGATCGTCCGCAATGTAACCACTTGCTCCCCTTGATTACGGTACGTGAATATTCCTTTGTCATCGGCAAATCCATACCCGGCATCCGCTTCTAACAATTCATCTAGAGTATAGTCGGACACATTGCCACTTAAATCGGTCGTCCGATCCACGCTTTCGTCATGGAAGAGGATGATCTCTTCATCTTTTGTCAGTCGGGCGTCGATTGCAAAGCCATGCACACCCAATGCGGCTGATTTAGCGAACGCTGCCATGGTGTGTTCGGGTGTGCCCGCAACACCGCCCCGGCGCGCAAGGATGATCGGGTTTTCAAAATCGAGCGCTTTCTTTCCCTCCCGTGGAACTGGCTTTGCCACGACTTTGGAAGCGGCCCATGCTGCTATGCTGGCCGCTCCTACTGAAAGTGCAACCTTAGTTTTCTTCCCCATTCAGGAACCCCCTCAATATACGTATCCTATCCCCATTATAGGATAAAAGATTGATACTGTCAGCTAATGTTCGGTTGCAGGCCTTTTCGGACCTATGGTATTGTATGTGTTAGGAAAAGAGGGGAAATCTATGGTTGATCGTCAAGGAGTCATTGTATATCTCCATCATTTGAGACAGGCAAAATCATTTCGTAAATACGGCCATGTCCATTATATATCTCGTAAGATGAAATATGTGGTCCTGTATTGTAATCAGGAGGATGTGGACACGGTCATCAGCAAGATGGAGCGGTTGCCGTCCGTGAAAAAAGTGCTGCCTTCCTACCGACCATATGTTAAGACGGAGTATACGAATTCCAAGCCGGACAAAGCAAAAGAGTATGATTATAAGACCGGTTTATAAGCTTATTGCAATGGTGGCAGCAAATGGTTCAAGCGTAAAATGCCGATGACATATTGATAGAATAGTTCCTGCTCGGCAAATTCTGAAGAGTTCTTTAATTCGATCATGACCGGCTGGCTTCCGGCTTGTTGTGCCGCTTCTTCGAATAGAGCGATCCGTTTTGAATGCCGGTCTGCAATGCCTTCCCGGCAAATGTAAATCGGCATGAAGTTACAACCGCTTGCCGGCTGAAAAGAGGCGGCAAGCGAAAACGCGTTACCCGATGGCGTGTCCGAAGCCAATAGATAGGTGTTATGTAACCGATGGCTATTGGTACGAATCAATTCACAAAGTTCGTAGATATCGCCATACCCTTCGCCGAGTTCAATAAATCGTTGATGTAAAATCATGTAGGAACACTACCTTTCTGAATATGGATTACCGTATTCATCATACCATGCGACGGGGTGTAGAACTTGAAATTTATCGTGAGGACGGTCGTTATTTTACTGATTGTGGATGCACTCCTCGTTTATATGCATTACAGTCAGAAAGAAGGGAATGATGCAGAAGCAACGGGTATCCGGGAGGTCATCCAGGAGATTGAGCTGGTGAACCGTCCGGATGGATTACACATTCGCCACCATTTCAGCAACTTGTCCGAGAACCGCCATGAAATAATCTGGCCTGAGAAAAGTGTGTCCCGCTCCTGCCATTTGGAAACAGTGTCTTCTTGTGATCGTCTAGATGAAAATCTGACCGGTTTTTCAGAAGGAGAAGTACCGGCCCAGTCCATTTCTTATGTAATTCCGCGGGAAAGGGAAATGAAGGAGACTGCTTTATTTAGAAACACATTCGCGGCTCTTCGAGGTGGCGTTGTGTCAACCACGCGCTTTCATTTGACCGATGAAACAGCAAGTGGAGGGCTATGGATCAACGGGTTGAAACGAATCGGCCATAAGAAAATGGAGTATATTGATTATTCTTATTACCGGGGTGCTGGGAAAGTGACAGACCTTTATTGGCAAAAAGAGGAGCCACTTCTCGCTTATAAAGGGAATCGCTTGTCGGTGTATGGACAGGATGGCGCAGAAGTCGATTTTGAGAGCGCGGACCTTGCCTTGGAAGAAGTAGGTGCTAATCATTCTACTGTCGTCTTGGGGAAAGTGGGACAAGTCGTCCGCTCCGATCGCTTCATCATTACGCCAAATCAGACGATTAGCCGTGCAGCGGATCTCTTTTTGGCAAGTAGCATCCATAGTCAATATCAGCTGCCGGCAACAGGGCCGGCCCTTGCGGAGGTGCTTGCATCGATCCTAAGCGGCAAGCCGACTGGTTCTGCCGAAGCCCGAGCTATGTACCAAACGCTTCGGGAAACGGTTACAGAGGAAGAATTGGCCGCATTACGTATTACATTACATAAGAGATCAGGGGAAAAAATGAGTGGGGCCCTCTTGGATGACTTGATTGGGGAAGTGACGGGCTTTGGGACATCTTATTTCGAGAAAAGTCTCAAAGATGGTTCTGCCAATCGGCCATTTTTAGTGGAGGACCTTCGGGAAATCGCGTTAAATGGAGAAACAATACCAGATCTTCACGTCCTGTTGAAAGATGGGAATGTCTTATATCCTTCCAAGACAGTTTTACGCAAGCTAGGATATACAATCGAAAGCAACGAGCGGTCGATATATATAAAAAGTGGTAAGCACAACTTCAGATTTCCTAAGAAAGACCCGTTTTATGTGTATAATGAGCGGAAATACACGCTGAGATCCATCCCTTTCGAATTGTTGGAAGGGGAAATCTATTTTCAAGAGGATGCATTCAGACGATTATTTTTACTGAGCATAGAAAAGAAGGAAGAAATGATTGATATTGTGCCTATCGCGAGTCAGTTGGAGGAGGTTCAAAGCAAATGAGGATCGTGGCAGGATCAAGAAGGGGGATTCCGTTAAAGTCGTTGCCGGGGACGGGGACACGGCCGACATCCGACAAGGTGAAAGAGTCCTTATTCAACATCATCGGTCCGTATTTTGATGGAGGAACAGTGGTGGAGTTGTTTGGCGGCAGCGGTTCTTTATCACTGGAGGCATTGTCACGAGGCGCAGACCAGGCGATTATCTTTGAAAAGAATCCGAAAGCTTGTGCAATTATCCAGGAAAATACGGAAAAATGCCGTTTTGCTGATCGAATACATATTCATCGGGCCGACGCCCGGAATGCTGCCAAGATTTTAAATTCCAAGGGACATAGGGCGGACCTGCTTTTCATCGATCCACCATATGCCCAGGAAAGACTGTATGCATTGGGGAATGATTTGGTAGAAGCCGGTTTATTGACGGAGGACGCGCTCATTATTTGTGAGCATGAGAAGTCCATGGAATTGCCGACGTCCTATGGGCCATTTATTATAATCAAAAATGTCGTTTATGGAAATACAGCCATTACGATATTTGGGAATGAGGGGTAAACGTGTCGAAAATTGGAGTTGTGCCGGGGAGTTTTGATCCGTTGACGAACGGTCACTTGGATATTATTAAACGGGCGGCGAAAGTGTTTGAACAAGTCAATGTGGTCGTCATGATCAATTCATCAAAAAATCCATTATTCACTGTGGAAGAGCGGGTTTCATTGATAGAGGAAGTGACATCTTCCATACCGAATGTGAAGGTCGACTCTTCGAGAGGCTTATTGATCGACTATGCGGAAAGCGTAGGAGCGGCCGCCATAGTACGGGGGTTGCGCGCCGTTTCCGATTTTGAATACGAAATGCAGATCACTTCGATGAACCGTTACCTGGATGAAAGCATTGAGACATTCTTCATCATGACAAACAATCAATATTCCTTTTTAAGCTCCAGCATGGTGAAAGAAGCGGCCAAATATGGCGGTAAAATCTCGGGTTTAGTCCCTCCACAGGTGGAAGAAGCTTTGAAACAGAAATATAATGCTTGAATACATGACATTCGCTGAACAGGAAGTAACACTGCATTCATCCCATCGCCTATAGAGGTGGGTATCTGCAGCTGAATAAAGATAAAATGGTTATGATGAGCTTTTCATCATAACCATTTTTCACTTTTTAATAAAATAAATAAAATAGGAACGGAACGAGGATAATACTCCATAGCCGCCCTAAAATATAAGGCGACATCGGAACGCGGGCTGCATTGGCAATGACAAACACCTGCATATGAATGCTCATCCCATTCAAGGATAAAATGGCGGCGATTAGAAAAGGGAAGATTGGCGAATCGTAAAAATGGTCGGTGGCCGATTGGACGCCCGATGTCATTTCAAAAATGGATAAAGCGATTGTTTTTGCGATACCGAGATCGACGGTGAACGTGGCCGTGGCCACAGACGACAGGACGGTGCCGAGCGAAGAGAAAAATATGACTGTCGTGGCAACCAGGATGATAATTGAAGAGCTCTCTTTGATTGCATCTAACAAAGGTAAACCGGTTTGCCGGGGTCCGTGGTCGATTGTTATTTGGTCCTGGCTCTCATCTTTCCGCAAGAAGAGTAAAGTGAGTAGGAAAAACAAAATATTCGACAAATGAATCGCGGCAAGTAGCTTCCATCCCGCTCCGACATTGCCGAAAAGCTCTGTTCCGACAAAGCCGATCACGAACATAGGACCGGGAGCGTGGCAGGCGGCTAACAGAAGTCCGCTTTGTCTTTTCGTCAATTCCCCATTTTTCTTCATTTCGGAGACCGTCACAGCGCCGACGGGGAAACCGCCAAACGAACCGAGGATATACGCTTTTGTGAATGTCCGCCATTTCGAATTCTGTTTTGCGCGATACGGTATTTTCAGCAGCCACTGGGTTAAAATGATATAAGGCAGCAAATAAGGAAGGAGTGCATGGATGAATAATTGGGCCCCGAATTCTGCACCTTCATGGGAAATGCCGGGTTGTAAGATGAATAAGATGATCAATCCCCAAATAATTACGATGGTCGCCATATGACTATGATTTGCGTGCCTGAATACAACGGTTCATGCACTTGCTCCTCTCCTGATGGTGGTAGGTGAAATAGTTGAAATTATTGGGACATCCGACGACGGACTAAGATCGCCACGTACTGGAGGTGCCTTAATTTCTGTGGAAGTTTTCTGTAACTGAATGAATATAAAACGCTTTGTCCGAACGTTTTACAATGCTAGACTGGAATAGTGCAAGCCGAGTAGAAATAGCACCGGCTTTTGTACTTAGGAAAAATAGTGACCTGGGGATATCCTTCAAATAAGAGGCGTACTTCAAGGTTCCAGGTGCCCTTCCTACAAATCTTTAAATGAATCTTGACTTATATATATGTCCAGAACGAACAGGCTATTAATGGAGGTGACCATTGATGAAAATGAAACGTCTGGGAGTGCTGCTTGCCATCCTGGCCCTGCTGGCGGTGGTGCTCCTCTATCCGATCGATACATACATATCGAAGCCTGGTGGAGCATATGAGCTTTCTCCATTTGTCAAAGTCCAAGGCGGGGATGAGGACGATGTCGGCACCTTCAGTTTGATGACCATATCGGTGACGAAAGCGACGCCGGCAATGTATGTCTACTCGAAGTTCTCCGATTATCAAAAGCTCTTGCCTGCTTATAAAGTGAGGAGACATGGGGAGAATGACAAAGACTATACGACACGCCAAAAAAAGCTGATGTCGGATTCTCAATATAATGCAATTTACATCGCTTATAAAAAAACGGGATTTCCGCTGAAAGTCGATTTTGATGGAATCTTCGTCATGTCGGTATTGCCAGGCGGAGCGGCCGATGGGAAATTGGAAGTCGGCGATAAAATCCGTGCGGTAGATGGGGTTCCCTTGAAACAACCTGGACAGTTTGCTTCTTTTATTGCTGATAAGGGAAAAGGGGATGACGTTCATCTGACCATTGATAGGAAGAAGGAAGAGAAGAATATTGCAGTTACCTTAGAGGAGATTCCGGATAGTGGCGGGCGAGTTGGGTTGGGGATCCAATTCCAAGAAGATCGGACCCTTATTACCGATCCGAAAGTGGAGTTCAACACATCCGATATTGGTGGTCCTTCGGCTGGTTTAATGTTCACACTCGAAATTATGAATCAGTTGCTGGACGAAGATCTGACGAAGGGATATAAAATTGCGGGAACTGGTGAAATGTTGGAAGATGGGACGGTCGGACGGATTGGAGGAGCCGATTTCAAAGTCGTTGCGGCCGATCGGAAAGGCGTGGAAATCTTCTTTGCTCCAGACGATGATCTGCCTGCTGAGGTAAGGTCAGCGAATCCCGGAGTCATGACTAACTATGAAGAAGCTGTGAAAATGGCAGAAAAAATCGGCACGAAAATGAAAATCGTGCCAGTGAAAACGATTGATGATGCTCTCGATTATTTGGATTCGCTGGAAGCAAAATAGGTTATGATATCCTATTGGATGATGATGGGGTGGCGCTTGAAGTCCATTCCTAACTCGGAGTGGTCTGTCCCACCTCCGATCCCTAATGCGTACATATCGGACGCTTTGCAGTCCAAGGCAAGGGACGGATCTGAAAAGGAAGCTACCTTGCTGACGATGGGCAGTTTCATCTTTTTCTTGTGACGGTTCAAATATAATTGCCCTTCCTGCGTCATACCAAGTAGCCTTAAATAGGTGGGAGTCTGGATTTCTTTGCGTCTACCATAAGTAAATCCGGTAAATATATGCGTTAGCATGCGTTGGATACGTGTCCAAGTGTACCGTTTTGACTTCACTTCATTCATAAATGGTTCGAATTCGCCATGTGCGACTGCAGCTCGGTATAGAAGATTTTCTATGCCTTCAGTTATGTCGGCTATTTGGGATAGCCGCTCGGGCCCTTCGCGCAGGATGATAACTCGAAGAAGTGGGTAGAACGATGACCAAGCACCGAAAGCCTGATGGTTCGTCTGCCATTCTGAGAGGCCGTTACGAGTCGGTTCAGGAATGAACCCCGACACTGCATCCAGTGCCTCCATTTCAAAAAAGGACTTGCGGATACCGGTGGCGCTGGCGATGGGGTTGCCCTCGATTGCATCGTCATAGTAGCCTGCCACGATCCTCGGAATGGTGACGGCGTTCATGGAAGATCCCAGTTTACGGGCGGCCTCCATGTATTGAAACCCTAAAATATTATTCGGTTTCGTCAAATCAACAATCGGTTCGTCGGGTGCGAAGGCACGGACGGTTTTTCGATACGCTTCATTCAATGCTCGCGGGTAACTGACACCCTGTTGTACCGTATCCTTCACAGTTTGTTCATAATCCTGTCCCGCCTGTTGGATCAGATCAAGCGCTCGCTCAAACGGTTCGATGTTTCCGTCTTCACTACCGAAACAGTAAGCGTCGCACTGAGCTGCATCCAAGATGGTGATGGCTCCGCGCGCAAACTCGGGTGCATGGGCAGTCGCAAACGCATACGGCAGTTCAAAAACAATGTCTACTTGATTTTCTAGCGCCATCTTAGCCCGGGTCCATTTATCGAC
Source organism: Sporosarcina sp. 179-K 3D1 HS (assembly GCF_047228905.1). NCBI lineage: Bacteria > Bacillati > Bacillota > Bacilli > Caryophanales > Caryophanaceae > Sporosarcina > Sporosarcina sp. 179-K 3D1 HS. Next base: position 378,922 of record NZ_JBFEGI010000001.1, on the reverse strand, counting down.
GAAGGCCGGCTCTCCCCGCTGAAGAAAGTTTCCGCTCATGACAGCTATGATGACATCAGCATGGGTCTGCTTCCGTGCCTCCATGACATGATGAAGATGCCCGTTATGGAATGGGTTATACTCGACGACGACTCCTGTCGCTTTCAAAGCCGTCCCTCCTTTGCTACAATATAGATTAATTATAGCGCAACATGCGGTTACGGTGACAAGAAAATATCTTGACATCCCTACAGCTGCATTATATAATCAACTTTGTTGTCTTGAGGTGATAGACATGAAATGGTCCATCCATCAATTACAGAAATACAGACAAGGTCCAATGCCGCTTGACGAAGAGGTTGACCTTGAATCCGTTAAAAAACGGAATCCGGAAATCCGGGATATTTCGCCTGTCCATGTGACCGGCAGTTGTTTGATCGGTTCGAAGAAGCTGAACTGCCGATTTCGATTGGAAGGGATACTGACCTTGCCTTGTTCACGGACATGGGAAGATGTCGAATATCCATTTTCGATTGAAACTGATGAGCAATTCAGTTGGGATGAAACCACTTTGGCAACAGACGATGAAATCCATCCGGTTGTTGGGGACGTCATCGATTTGACCCCTCTTTTTGAGGAGTTGATCCTGTTGGAAGTCCCGCTTCAAGTACTAAGCGACAATGCCGATGTGATGAAGCAGACTGAAGGAAAAGGCTGGTCCTATGCAACCGATGATGAACATCTTGCCCGGCTCCAGGAAGAACAGGAAACGAAAGTGGATCCAAGACTTGCCGATCTGGCCAAGTTTTTTGAATCCAAGGATGAATAGGCAATCATAAGGAGGTGCCCCAAATGGCTGTACCAAAAAGAAGAACTTCCAAAACAGTTAAACGCCAACGCCGTACTCATTATAAATTACAAGTACCTGGCATGACGACATGTGAAAACTGTGGCGAGATGAAGTTGGCTCACCGCGTATGTAAATCATGCGGTCACTACAAAGGGAAAGACGTTGTAGGCGAATAATCAAGATTTGTCTATAAATAGAAAAACCACCGAGAGACCATGGATCCCGGTGGTTTTTGATTTGATTCGGGGGACCTTGCAACACCTGGGTCGGACCTCGCAATAAAATGCCTCGCAACGTTATTTGGTGACCTCACAACGTTCTCCAAAGAATTCACAACATCATAATCAACCCTCGCACCGTTTTCCGAAAATTCACAACGGCACAATCAACCCTCACACCGTTCCCCGGTTCCCTCACAACATTCCTCACAACCGATTTTCACATACTTATCAGATTTATCAACCTATGGTATTCTAAAAGGGCATACATACAGAAAGGGTGGATGGAATGTCATATAAAATTGAGATCAAGGAAGGGATTGCGACATTCACAATTGATCGGCCTGAGCGGATGAACGCGGTCAATTATGAAGTGATGGACGGCTTGGAAGAATTCCTTGATCGAATTTCAGATGATCCGGAAGTGGGGTATGCGGTCATTACGGGAGCGGGGGATCGTGCTTTCTGTTCGGGCGGCGATTTATCGGAGTTCCATGGCATGCAGACTGCCGACCAGGCCTATCCCATGTTAAGCCGGATGGCTGGGCTGCTTTATCGTGTGGCGACTCTCCCGATGCCGGTCATCGCATTAGTGAATGGCTCAGCGGTCGGCGGCGGATGTGAATTGGCGACAGCCTGTGATTATCGGATCATCTCATCCAAGGCGAAGGCGGGGTTCATTCAGGGGACGCTTGCTATTACGACCGGTTGGGGCGGGGCGACGTTGTTATTCGAAAAGGACGGAAAGCATGATCGGGTGTTCCGGCTTTTGTCCGAGGCGAATGTCCGGACTGCTGAGCAAATGTTGGAGGCCGAATGGGCGACTGAACTATATGACGGAAGCGCAGAAGAAGGACTGGCTCGATTTCTCTCTAAAATGTCGAAAATTCATCCTTCAGTGCATCGGGCATATAAGACGGTGGCAATCCGCAAATGGACGGCTGATTTTATGCGCGATCGCATGTTAGAGGAATCCCGCCAATGTTCGATCTTATGGGCGAGCGAGACACATCATGAGGCCGTACAGCAATTCCTTGCTAAAAATGCGAAATGAATTTCTGTCAATCTTCATCACTTAATGGGAAATCTGTTTACTTAAATGAAAATGCTACTTAATTAAACAAAGATCATGAAAATATTCTAACTTTTATAAAACCTCGAAACCTTTTAAAACCAACGTTCTTACGAGGGTCAAGCCAAATTTTTACTATATTTTTTTATACAGAGGTTGAAAACGGTTTCAGACATCGTATAAACTATAGAGGGAAGGGAAAGTTCACCATTAAACGAATAAACGAAATGGGGGAATTACGATGGATAAAATATTGATTGCAAACCGTGGGGAGATTGCACTCAGAATCATCCGAACTTGTAAACGACTTGGAATCGGCACAGTGGCGGTCTATTCGGAAGCAGATAGTGAGATGCCGTTCGTCAAAGAAGCGGACGAAGCATTTTTGCTTGGGCCAGCCCAAGTACAGCAGTCGTACTTGAAATCGGATGATATTATTGATATCGCCATCCGGACGGGCGCCAAAGGCATTCATCCTGGTTATGGCCTCTTATCAGAGAACTCCGATTTTGCTCGTAAAGCTGAACAGGCGGGAATAAAATTCATCGGACCGGACGCTGACACGATCGTGAAAATGGGGGATAAGATCGGCTCACGCGTGACAATGCAGCAGGCAGGGGTGCCTGTTGTCCCGGGAACTGATGATGGAGTGGCGACCGTAGAAGAAGCGATCGAAGCCGCAGCTAAAATTGGTTATCCGATCATGTTGAAGGCAAGTGCCGGCGGTGGGGGAATCGGCATGGTGCGCTGTGAAGATGAGCAAGCGCTCACTCAACATTTCCAATCGGTCAAAACTCGTGCGAAAGCGTATTTTGGAGATGACGTCGTATTTCTTGAGAAGTTCATCGCGAATGCACGGCATATCGAAGTGCAGATTTTTGGAGATGACCATGGCAATATCATCCACCTTTTTGAACGGAACTGTTCGGTTCAGAGGCGTAATCAGAAAGTGATCGAAGAATCACCTTCGCCGCATTTGCCGGAAGATGCGAAAAACCGGCTTCACCAAGCGGCAGTCGATGCCGCCAAGGCGGTTTCCTATAAAAACGCCGGGACAGTCGAGTTCATAGTCGATGAAAACAATGATTTCTATTTCCTTGAAATGAATACAAGGCTTCAAGTCGAACACCCGGTAACGGAAGAAGTGACGGGTTACGACCTAGTTGAATGGCAGTTGGAAGTGGCGAAGGGGAACGAGCTTCCTGTAAAAGACCAACTAGAAATTACATCGACAGGACATGCTATTGAATTCCGTGTGTACGCGGAAGATCCGGTTAAATTCATGCCTTCTCCGGGTCCGATCAACAAATTGGATTGGAAAGTGGAACAGGAAGGTGTCCGGATTGATTCCGGATATGTCGAGGGCGGAAAGGTGACACCGTTCTATGATCCGCTCATCGCGAAAGTGATCGTACGAGCTTCGACAAGGGAAGAAGCTATCGAGAAGTCCCGATCGTTTTTGAATGAAGTCGAAATCGAAGGTCTGAAAACGAATATTCCGTTATTCACTGAATTCCTTCATTCCGATGAATTTCAAGCCGGTGATTATACGACGGCCGTGTTACCAAATTGGCTGGAAAAACAAAAGGAGAGTGTGAAGTAATGGCAGAATTAAAATCATCCATGGCCGGAACGGTCTTTACAGTGAACGTAGCGGAAGGGGAAGAAGTGACGGCTGGTCAAGTCGTCCTCGTATTGGAATCTATGAAAATGGAAATTCCGGTCGAAGCAGAAACCGCTGGAAAAGTGATATCCATCAACGTGGCGGTCGGCGATTTCGTCAATGAAGAAGATGTCCTGCTGACAATCGAGGCCTAATTTAATCAGCAAATCACGCTGAAATTTTTAAGGGAATGGCATAAGGGAAATGAGTTTGAATGAAAGGGGTTTATCAATATGACGAAAGTGACGGAACAACCGGCATACAATGAAAAATTGGAAGAGCATCTGAAAGGGATTTTTGCCGGAGGTCACCCGAAGTATCATGAAAGTCTAAAGAAGCAGAATAAAATATTCGTCCGTGATCGACTTCGTTTATTGTTCGATGATGGCGAGTATACGGAAGATGGCCGTTTTGCCAATTGTGAAGCGGGAGATCTTCCGGCGGATGGTGTCGTCACGGCAATGGGGAAAGTGAACGGTCAAACCGTTTGCGTCATGGCGAACGATTCGACGGTGAAAGCGGGATCTTGGGGAGCCCGTACTGTTGAAAAAATCATCCGGATCCAGGAAATTGCGGAGAAAAACCGAGTGCCGATGTTGTACCTAGTTGACTCAGCGGGTGCACGTATTACGGATCAATTGGATATGTTCCCGAATCGTCGTGGAGCAGGGCGTATTTTCCATAATCAAGTACGGTTATCCGGTTTTATTCCACAAATTTGTATCCTTTTTGGTCCGTCGGCAGCCGGTGGAGCATATATCCCGGCGTTCTGTGATATTGTCATCATGGTGGATGGGAATGCTTCTATGTATCTTGGATCCCCGCGGATGGCCGAGAAAGTAATCGGTGAAAAAGTGACGCTCGAAGAAATGGGCGGAGCGCGCATGCACTGTTCCGTAAGTGGATGTGGGGATGTGTTGGCGGCGAACGAGGAAGAGGCGATTGCCGAGGCTCGCCGATACCTTGCCTATTTCCCGGCTAATTTCACAGAGAAGCCTGCTTTGAAAGAAGCGGTAGCAGCGAAAGCGGGCCGTCCGCTGGAAGCGATCATTCCGGAAAACCAAAATGCGCCGTTTGATATGTATGAAGCGATTGATGCGTTGATTGACGAAGATAGCTTCTTTGAAATCAAGAAACTGTTTGCAGCCGAAGTAATTACAGGAATTGCACGAATTGAAGGGCAACCTGTTGGAATCATTGCAAACCAGCCGAAAGTGAAAGGCGGCGTCCTTTTCGTGGATTCTGCCGACAAAATGGCGAAATTCATCAACCTTTGTGATGCGTTCTCGATACCTCTCTTGTTCTTGGCCGACGTACCGGGCTTCATGATCGGTACGAAAGTGGAACGTGCGGGTATCATCCGCCATGGAGCAAAGCTTATTATGGCGATGAGTTCGGCAACTGTTCCGAAAATTTCTGTCGTCGTTCGGAAAGCGTACGGAGCAGGTCTTTATGCAATGGCTGGCCCTGCATTCGAACCGGATGTCTGCATTGCCCTGCCAACTGCACAAATTGCGGTTATGGGTCCAGAGGCTGCAGTCAATGCTGTTTATTCGAATAAAATCGAAGCGATTGAAGATCCTAAAGAGCGTCTGGCGTTTGTGCAGGAGAAGCATAAAGAGTATAAAGAGGAAATCGATATTTATAAATTGGCTTCCGAGCTGATCATCGATGAAATCGTGGCGCCTTCGAGCTTGCGTGAGGTGCTTGCGGATCGTTTCCGTTTGTACAGCACAAAAGATATTCCGCAACCACCGAGAAAACACCCGGTATATCCTGTATAATCAAATATAGAGAAACAAGGCCCGCCTGGATTTCGGCGGGCTTTTCCTTAATTGAAAATCATACTATCCGGAAAGGAGAAATGGCCATATGGAGGTGGTCATCGCGGGTGCTGGGTCCATCGGGATGCTGATCGGATCCTTTTTACAAGAAGCGGGCATGAAAGTGACGTTCTATACTAGGAGAACGGACCAGGCGGAAGCATTGAAACGGGAAGGAATTCAACGGATCAATCTGGACAGATCGCGATCTGTCTTTCAAGTTGACGCTACACATGATATCCAACAACTTTCGAAAGACGCCCTATGGGTTATCGGCTCGAAGTATTCGGGAGTGCAAAATATCCTAGCCGAGATGGAATCAGCGCAGGTAACAGGGCCTGTCCTATTTATCCAAAATGGAATTGCCCATCTAGAGATTGCTTATAATACGAAATGGCCACATATTGCATTCGCGACGGTCGAGCATGGTGCGAGGCGGCTGGATGATCGGACCGTATCCCATAATGGCGTTGGCCCCATGACAATTGCGGTCGGAAGAGGTGACCGTAAAGCTTTTCAATGCTTGAGTGAGGCGGATGCTGATACGTTCCCAATAACATTCCAGAATGACCCGGTGCAGATATTAATGCGTAAAGTGCTTATCAACTGCATGATTAACCCGTTGACCGCCCTGTTGCAAGTGAAGAATGGGGAATTGGTCGAAAACCGCTATGCACTGTCCTTATTCCAACAATTATACGATGAATTGATGAAAGCTTTCCCGGAGTTCCGTGCTGTTCTTCCGTATGAAGCGGTTGTTGGCGTTTGCCGGCAAACGGCTTCTAACCATTCTTCCATGTTGGGAGATAGAATGGCGGGACGTCCGATGGAAATTGAAACGATTGTGACCGCGGTCATCCGGAAAGCAGAAGAGCACGATGAATCCTTATTTTTATTGAAGGCTCTCGAGCAATTGTTGATAGCGGTCGATGAGGGAGGAGAAGGCCAATGAAAGAAGTGATTTCCGGACTTCTCGGCACGGTTATTCTTTTTCCGCTCATCGTCACGTTATCCTATGTGGTGGTCATGCGCAAGAGAGGCAAAGCACCGGCCAAAATGATGGGGCGTGCAGCAGATGTCACGACGCCGTTTCTATTTCTTGCGGTCTATGCCGTAGCTCATGCCATATTCGGCGACGGACCGGGATGGTATATTACGATCATTGCGCTGGTCATCGCCATCATTCTCGTCGTTATAGAGAGGATCAGGGTGAAAGAATTTCAGATTATCCGTGTCTTACAGAGGACATGGCGTTTATATTTCCTTGTGCTTTCTGTCGCATATATTGTTTTAATTGCTATCGGTGTCATCCAGAACATTGTCCATTACATCACTTAGCCCAACAAGCATTTGTTTTTCAAATAGTTCGATTGAAATGCTATACTCGGTTCATACTGTTAGTTACAAAGGGGCTTGAACGATGGAATTGCAGGAAATGGCATTGCCAGTAAAAAATAAAGTGATGCAATCTTACCAAAGCGATATAAAATTTGTACATACTTTTTTCGATTATGAAAATACACAAGAATCTTATCCCGATCGGATGAAGGAACTATCGGAACGAACTTACAAGAGGACAGAACTGGCAGATGCGATCAGAGAATTCATGAAGCCGTTTGGCATTTCAGTAGCTGCCCATCGACATATTGAAGAACTGGGCGAGAATGCAGTGGCCGTCATCGGGGGACAGCAGGCGGGTATTATGACCGGTCCACTTTACTCCGTTCATAAAGCGATCACCGTTATCCTCTTGGCGAAGAAACAAAGGGAGAATCTCGGAGTCCCGGTAGTCCCGGTGTTTTGGGTGGCGGGTGAAGATCATGACTTGAATGAAATCAACCATGTGTATACGGAGTCAAGCGGTCGGATTGCCAAAAACCAGTACCCCGAAAAAACGATATTGAAGTTGATGGCGTCGGATGCGGTCTATGATCAACAAATGATGCGTTCATTTGTCAGAGATATTTTTGGAGAGTTCGGGGAAACGTCCCATACAAAGCGATTGCTTGTTGACGTTTTGGATGCGGTGGAGCGCGAAAAAACGTTTACCGCCTTTTTCGTTCGCCTTATGAACGGTTTGTTCCAGGAGGAGGGCCTCTTATTCATCGACTCGGCGTACCCGGCGCTGCGCCAATTGGAATCGGAATACTTTTCACAGTTCATCGAGGATTCTCCGGAACTTGCGCATCTGATTTATGAAAAAGAAAAAGCATTTGACGAGGGTGGCTTCGGCACACCGATCATGGCACAGGAAGATGCAGCCCATCTATTTTACGTCCATGAAACAGGCCGGATCCTTCTCTCCAGAGAAAACGGTGAATTTGTAAACCGGGCAAGCGGTCTTCGTTTCTCGAAGGAAGAGTTGCTCCATATTGCGGAGACGGAACCTTGGAAGTTAAGCAATAATGTAGCTTCGCGCCCACTGATGCAGGATTTGGTGTTTCCGGTCCTGGCATTTGTCGGGGGGCCGGGTGAAATCGCCTACTGGGCGGTATTGAAAGATGCATTCCATCATTTTGAAATGAAAATGCCGATTATCGTGCCACGGATGTCCATAACGCTTATCAAGCCCCCTATTCGACAGGAACTGGATAAGAGATCTTTTTCCTTTCCGGATATCATGGCGGGGGCGGTAGCGAATGCGCGCGATGCCTTCATCGCAGGCTTGGCGGATGAGCGATTTGAATCGCTCATCGTGGAAACGGAACGGTTGCTTTCTGAACAATATGAGAAGATGACCGTTCTTCTTGGAGAAGACTATCCGATGGTCGGAAAATTGATTGGAAAAAACTTGGAATTCCATAAGAAGCAAATCAGCTATTTGGTAGATAAAAAAGAAGAAGCGGATTTATTGAAAAATGATGCCATATTACGCTCATTCGATTTATTGGAGGCGGATATTTTGCCGAATTCCGGATTGCAGGAACGGGTGTACACACCATACAGTTATATGAACGAATACGGACCGACTCTCATCGAAGACTTATTGAAATTGCCATTTACCTTGGATACTTCCCATAAAATCGTTTATTTGTAACGCTACTTGACAAAAGGCGATATGGTGTTGCAAGACTTGTCGCTTTGTCAATCGAATGGTAGTGAAACTGAAAAAATGTCGAACACCCATGCAAGCATAGTAATGCGGGCAGGGGTGTTTTCTTTTTTTTTAATGAAGTCTCAATGAATGAAGTACTATTGACACATTTTGATGCGTAATCGGCATTATTCTATGGAAACGGGTGGAGGAATGTGGGGGGATGTGGTACATTAAATTCATATAGTGGGGTGAAGAGTATGTTCATGGGGGAATATCAGCATACTGTCGATACAAAAGGCCGCCTGATCGTTCCTTCGAAATTCAGGGAACATCTCGGGGATGGCTTCGTGTTGACACGAGGGCTTGATAATTGCCTCTTTGGATACCCGATGGATGAATGGAAGCGCTTGGAAGAAAAGCTGAAAGCGTTGCCTGTAACGAAAAAGGATGCACGTGCGTTCACCCGCTTTTTCTTTTCCGGAGCAACGGAAGTGGAACTGGATAAGCAAGGGCGCATCAACATCCCATCCTCCCTGCTGCAATACGCGAAAATCGAAAAGGAATGCGTCGTCCTCGGAGTTTCCGGACGGATTGAAGTATGGTCCAAAGACTTGTGGCAAGACTATTACGAGGACTCTGAACAATCCTTCAACGAAATCGCGGAAAATATTATTGACTTTGATTTTTGAATTTAAAAAGCGTAGGGCGCCTGCCTAGAGGCGACAGGCATAAGGCGAAGATGCGGCGTGGCGCTTTTTGCCACAGAGCAGCTTTGACTTATGACCCCGAGCCAATCGAACAACGAAGGGTTCGATTTGCCGTATTTCTGCGCACTTTGCAGAAATTAAGGCATCCTTCCTTTGGCGCCCGAAGCTAGCCTGTTAGAGGCACGGGATTGAACTCTTAATGAAAGAAGGCGGTTTCAATGTTTCAACATACAACTGTATTACTCCACGAAGCCGTCGAAGGACTGAATATAAAAAGCGATGGTGTATATGTGGACTGTACGCTCGGTGGAGCCGGCCACAGCAGTGAAATTGCCAGACAGCTGGCGGGAGGCGGAAGGCTGATCTGTTTCGATCAGGACCTGGTTGCCATTGAAGCAGCCAAGAAAACTTTGCAAGATTTTTTGCCGAACGTGACATTCATCCATTCCAACTTCAGGAATCTAAAATCGGAGTTGGAGAAGATCGGCGTCGCTTCGGTAGATGGCATCTTATATGATCTTGGCGTTTCGTCACCGCAATTGGACACGCCGGAAAGAGGTTTCAGCTATCACCATGACGCCCCGTTGGACATGCGTATGAATCAGGAGGCTCCACTGACGGCATATGACATTGTAAATGAATGGCCTTATGAGGATCTCGTTCGGATTTTCTTCCGCTACGGGGAAGAGAAGTTTTCCAAACAAATTGCACGGAAAATCGAGGAAGCGCGAAAAGCTGCACCGATCCAGACGACAACAGAACTCGCCGAATTGATCAAGTCCGGCATACCAGCTGCGACTCGCAGAACGGGCGGGCATCCGGCAAAGCGTGTTTTTCAAGCAATCCGAATTGCAGTCAATGATGAATTAGGCGCTGCAGAACAGTCTTTGACGGACGCTATCACGTTGCTGAAACCGGGCGGCCGGATAAGTGTAATCACCTTCCATTCATTGGAAGACAGGTTGTGTAAAACGATATTTAAAGAGGCATCTTCATTGCCAGAGCTTCCTCCGAACTTGCCGGTCATTCCGGAGGGGATGGAACCGATATTGAAACTGGTGACACGTAAGCCGATAGTTCCTTCAGAGCAAGAGATACTAGAGAACAAGAGGGCGAGATCCGCAAAACTCAGAGTTGCAGAAAAAAAGTAAAGGGGAAATGGGTGAATGGCACTAGAACAGAGAAAATTTCAGACTACGTATGTACGTGAACTTGAAACACCGGAAGTACCGAAAACCTTGCCGAAACCACGGCCTTCCCGCCGTATCTTTTCTGTCGGGGAAAAATTCTTATTCGTGCTGGTAGCCTCCCTGCTTGTACTTTGTGCAACCACGATTTTACATACACAGGCCCAGATCAATGACGCAAATCAAGAGGTACAGATGCTCAATAAAGAAATTGAGGAAACTACTAAAAAGAATATGGAATTGTCCATCCAAGTAAAAGAAAAGTCCACATATGACCGCATATGGGAAAAAGCGAAGGAACTCGGCTTGGATCTGAACGAGAACAACGTAAAGGTCGTGCCTGGACGATGAAAAAGAAGTTTCGATTCCAATGGGGAGCCTTTCTGATGTTTGTAGTTTACGGAGGGCTCTTTTTCCTTTTGTTCGGAAGAATACTTTTCATTCAGATTACTGGACAGGCGGAAGGTCGTGTCATGGCTACCTTGGCCGAGGCGAAGTATGCCAGGGAATCCGTGCTGAAGGCGGATCGGGGCAAGATCGTGGACCGCAATGGCGAGTTGATCGCTTCTGATACATTGAGCTACAAGCTGATTGCGGTGTTGAGTGAAAAGGCAAGCAAGGATTCCAAGACGACCCGGCATGTGGTCGATTATGAAAAGACGGCAGAAGTCCTAGCGGAACATATTCCGCTTGAAAAGGATAAAATTTTATCCATCATGATGGATGCCAAAGCGGCGAATGAGGATGTATATCAAGTTGAATTCGGTAAGGCCGGACGTGATATTAGCCATGAGACCGTCTTGGCCATCAGGGAGGCAAAGCTGCCCGGAATTCTGTTTGTGGAAGATAAAAAAAGGTTTTATCCCAATGGCGTATTCGCCTCCTATTTAGTCGGTTTTGCAACGCGTGAGAAAGATAAAGATGACAATTTATTGACAGTAGGAAAAATGGGCTTGGAGAAAACGTTCAATGATGAATTGAACGGAACAGATGGGAAAGTGAATTTCGAATCGGACCGCTGGGGATTTATCTTACCGAAGTCGGAAAAAGTGATTACACCTGCACAAGACGGCTACGAAATCCAATTGACCCTTGACAAGACGATCCAAAACTTCGTGGAGGATGCGTTGAACCGGGTCGAAAAAGAATACTCGCCCAAAAAGATGATGGTCATTGTGGCCAATCCCAAAACGGGTGAAATCCTAGCGATGAGTCAGCGGCCATCCTTTCATCCCGGCACACGGGAAGGCTTGACGGAGAATTGGTTGAATGAGGCTGTGGAACAAACGATCGAGCCAGGTTCGACCATGAAAATGTTCACATTGGCTGCGGCCATCGAGGACAAGAAGTGGGATCCAGGGGCATATTTCAAATCGGGGCAATATACGGTATATGATCGTACAATTCGCGACGTCGTCCGTCAAGGATGGGGAACGATCACTTTCTTAGAAGGGTTCCAACGTTCCTCGAATGTCTCCATGGCCTATTTGCTTGAACGAATTGGCGATAAAAAGTTCATTGAATATATGCATTTATTCGGCTTTGGAAAGAAAGTCGGCATTGATTTGCCGAATGAGGCATCGGGCATCATCCTGGATCACTATCCAAGTGAGCGGTTGACAACCTCCTATGGGCAAGGTTCGACTGTCACTCCGATACAAATGATCCAAGCTGCCACCGCGATTGCCAATAACGGTATCATGATGAAACCGTATGTGATCCGCTCCATTACGGACCCGAATACGGGGAAAGTCATTCAAAGCCGCAAACCGAAACAGAATGGGGCTCCTATTTCCGCTCACACGGCAAAACAAGTTAGAGACATTCTCGCTTCCACTGTCACTTCCGACATCGGTACGGGCAGACCTTTTGCGCTTCAAGAGTACTCGGTGGGGGGGAAGACGGGAACTGCGGAGATTTCTTCAGGCGGACGTTATTTATCGGGGAATGGCAATTATTTATATTCCTTCCTTGGTATGGCGCCGATCGAAGACCCTCAATTGCTGACGTATGTATATGTTCAACAACCTAGATTGGGAGAAGGAGAATATGGATCCAAGCCGGTATCGGAAGTGTTCAACTCGGTCATGGAAAGCAGTTTGAAGTATTTGAACATTGTGCCAGACGGGGAAAAGACAGTTGAACCGACACCACTCCCGGCGTTCATTGGAAAAGAATCGGCTAATGCCGTCGAGAAGCTCCAAGCTGAAGGGTTTGTCCCTGTCGTCATCGGTGAGGGCGGCATTGTCAAGGGGCAATATCCGCAAGGGAGCACAGGGCTAGGCAAAAACTCTATTGTGTTGCTGAAAACGGATGGAACTACGACATTGCCGGACTTCACGGGATGGTCCAAAAAAATGGTGTTATCCTACACACTGTTATCCGGCCTCGATATTCGTATGAATGGGGATGGCTATGTCATGGAGCAAAGCTTATCCGAAGGGACGGTTGTTGGCCCTGACGATCCACTTGTGATTCAGTTGCAGCCACCTTCTGAGCAATACAAGCCGGAAGAAAAGCAAGCCGACGAGGAAACTATTATAGGAGGTTAACGAATAGCCTTTCCTTCCTGTTCATACCTTGGTAGAAAAACAGGAGGCGTGTATGCGCTGCGTTCCATAATCGATTTACAATCTAAAAAAAGATTGCGTGCTGTGTTCGTATTCTTTCTCATTCTACTTTTGAGTGTGGTAGGGAAGCTATTTTATAGCCAAATCTTAAAGCATGAAATATTAAAAGAACGCGCAGAAGCGAACTGGGATCGTGAAATTCCTTTTGGCGGGATCCGGGGAGAGATTGTCGATCGCAATGGCAATCTGGTTGTCGGTAATCAGTTAGCGCCCACATTATATTTCATGCCATCCCAAAATGATGACATTGAAAGTACGTCCCGTACGCTCGCTGCCATCCTGGAGGCCGATCCAGAGAAGCTCGAAGAGAAAATGTCCGAAAAGGCGTATATGGTCAAGTTGGCACCTGAAGGAAAGAATATAACACAAGAACAAGCTGAGGAAGTTGCAAAGCTCCAATTGGATGGCCTTTATACAGGGGTCGATTTTGTAAGGCATTATCCGAATGGTGAATTGCTGTCCAGACTGATTGGATTCACCGGCTATGACGGCGACGGCCTGGCCGGAATCGAATATGCCTATGATGAATTCCTGCGGGGCACCGGCGATAAGATCCGATTGTTCACGGATGCAAAAGGGGTGCCCCTCCCTCATGTGGATGACGGATTCAAGACGGGCAAACAAGGGGCTTCCGTCGAATTGACAATCGATATCCGGATGCAAAAAATTGTTGAGCGTGAACTGTCACAAGCGATGGAGAAATATGATGCCGAACAGGCGCTGTCCATTGTCATGAACCCGAAAACAGGTGAAATTTTAGCTCTTGCTTCCGCTCCAACCTTTCATCCAGCAGATTATCAGAAGGTGGATCCAAGTATCTACAACCGGAATTTGCCCGTTTGGATGACATTTGAACCCGGGTCCACATTTAAAATTGTGACCTTGGCGGCAGGGCTGGAAGAGAATTTGATCAATCTCCACCAGGAGCATTTTTACGATCCTGGCTATACGATGGTTGCAAATGCCAGACTGCGTTGTTGGAAACGGGAAGGTCATAAAGATCAAACATTTTTAGAGGTCGTCGAGAATTCGTGTAACCCGGGCTTTATTGAAATCGGCCAGCGGCTTGGAAGTGAAAAACTTTCCAAATATATCCGGGCTTTCGGGTTTGGCGAGTCAACGGGGTCTGGGATTGCAGGAGAAGCAAATGGTATTTTGTTCTCTCAAGAAGCATTCGGACCTGTTGAGCAAGCGACGACATCATTCGGCCAAGGGATTTCTGTGACGCCGATCCAGCAAGTTCAAGCAGTGGCCGCGGCGATCAATGGGGGATATTTATACCGTCCGTATATTGTGAAAGAAATTACGGATTCTAAAGGAAATACACTACAATCATTTGAACCGGATATGCGGCGGCGTGTTATTGGAGATGAAACCTCGAAGCAAGTGAGAGAAGCGCTTGAGTCGGTTGTCGCAAATGGTTCAGGCCGCAATGCGTTCACTGACGGTCTACGCGTGGGCGGAAAGACGGGGACTGCCCAGAAAGTCCAAGATGGTCGCTACAAGGACGGTGACTATATTGTCTCGTTCATCGGCTTCGCCCCGGCGGATGATCCGGAGCTGCTCGTCTACACGGCCGTGGATAGCCCGAAAAATTCCGTCCAGTTTGGCGGTGTCATCGCTGCTCCAATCGTCGGCCGGATTATCGAAGAGATTGCTCCATTGGCTGGCATTTCCAAAAGAGAGGGTCAAATCGAGAAAGAATATAGGTGGGGGGATGCTCTCACCCATAGGGCACCTGATTTGACCGGTATGACAAAAGGAAAAATCATGAGTCAGCTGCATACGTATCGCATCCAATGGCATGGTTCCGGAGAACAGGTAAAATATCAGTTGCCTGCTCCTGATACGTTGATTACGATAGAGGATGTCATTCACGTCTACACAGAATGAATGATGAATTGCAAAGTCTGGCACGACAGGAAATCCTTGCCGTGCCAGTAGATAGAAGGAGAAAAGAACATGACACTCGCCACGACTTTGACTGCCATCTCGGCAGCATTTATTGCTTCGGCAATACTTGGAGTTTTCATACTTCCGATTTTACGAAGGATGAAATTCGGACAGAGCATCCGGGAGGAAGGGCCGGAATCCCATCAGAAAAAAGCCGGAACCCCAACGATGGGTGGCCTGATCTTCATCGGCTCGATCATTATATCTACACTGGTCTTATCATCGCTATACGATGTGATGACGACGCAGACCATTGTTCTCTTGATCGTCTTTGTAGGTTTTGGGATCATCGGCTTTCTGGATGATTTCATCATCGTCGTACTGAAGAGAAACTTGGGATTGACATCACTTCAAAAGCTGGCTGGCCAAATCATTGTTGCCATTTTGGCGTTTTTCTTATTAAAGCTTGGACCGTTTGACACGACTGTCAAATTGCCATTCACGGACTTTACAATTGAGTTGGGCGTATTTTATGTAGCGTTCCTATTGTTTTGGCTTGTCGGCTTTTCCAACGCCGTCAATTTATCGGATGGTTTGGATGGACTCGTTGCCGGAACATCTTCCATCGCATTTGGAGCTTTCGGAGTTCATGCGTTGTTGTTCGGTCAGCTGGATATCGCGATGTTCGCTTTCGTTGTGACGGGCGCGATGCTCGGTTTTCTATTATTCAATGTCAAACCGGCAAAAGTGTTCATGGGGGATACGGGTTCATTGGCCCTCGGGGGAGCATTAGCGATGATTTCGGTGCTCATTAAACAGGAGTTCCTGCTCCTCGTCATTGGTATTGTCTACGTCGTTGAAACATTGTCGGTCATCATTCAAGTGATTAGTTTTAAAACAACAGGCAAACGGGTATTCAAGATGAGTCCGATCCACCACCACTTTGAATTATCCGGCTGGTCGGAATGGAAAGTCGTCCTCGTATTTTGGGGCGTCGCCTTTCTGGCTGCGATCGTACCTGTCATGTTGGAGGTGATGTAAATGAAGAATCAGGAATCCTTCAAGGGATTGAATGTCCTCGTTCTCGGTCTCGCTAAAAGTGGCGTAGCCGCAGCCAACTTGCTGCATTCGCTTGGCGCGGTTGTGACGGTGAATGACGCATCGCCTGAGGAAGGCAATGTAGAAGCGGAATTGCTACGCGAAGCCGGTATCTCCGTCCTGTGCGGCGGACATCCGCCCGGAATTTTAGATAAAGGCTTCGGTCTGGTTGTCAAGAACCCCGGTATCCCATACCAGAATCCGGTCGTTCAAGACGCACTCCAGCGTGGAATCCCTGTATGGACCGAGATAGAACTTACATATCGAATTAGTGAGGCTCCGATTATTTCCATCACCGGGTCAAATGGGAAAACGACAACGACGACACTATTATTCCACATGCTCAATATTGGAAAGAAAAAACCGTTAATTGCGGGGAATATCGGAACGGTCTCCTGTTCGGTCGCTGAAAAAGCGAAGGAAGATAACATCATTGTCTTGGAAGCTTCTTCATTCCAATTAATGGGGACAGAGTGTTTCCGACCGAAAATCTCGATATGGATCAATTTGTATGACTCCCATTTGGATTATCACGGCTCATTCGATGCGTATGCGGATGCAAAGTTCGCCATTACGAAAAATCAATTGGAAAGCGATTATTTCATTTACAACGCCGATCAACCGGAAATCGGGAAATTTGCTGCTTCCACAGCCGCGACGAAAATTCCTTTTTCCTTGAAGGGAAGAACGGACTTCGGAATTTCGGCGGATGACGACAATATTTATTGGAATGGGGAGCCTTATGTCTCCCGTTCAATCATCATGCTGCCGGGTCAACATAACTTGGAAAACATTCTCTCCGCTACAGCAGCTGCAATTTTATCTGGCTGTGATAAAATTGCTATCGAGAATGTACTCAGTTCCTTCACCGGTGTCAGGCATAGAATGCAGTTCGTCAAAGAATGGAAAAGCCGGAAATTTTACAACGATTCCAAAGCTACCAACACGCTAGCAACGAAAAGCGCATTAACAGCCTTTAAAGGGCCTATCGTACTTCTTGCGGGCGGCTTGGATCGCGGTCATTCATTCGAAGAGCTTCGGCCCTACATGTCGAACATCAAGGCGGTTGTCTGCTTGGGGCAAACAGCTGAGAGGTTTGCAGAATTTGCGGCTTCCTGCGGCGTTCATGACATCCTGATCTCGGAAAGCATGGAGGATGCGGTCCACAAGGCGTTTTCATTGTCTTCAGAAGGAGATACGATCTTACTTTCGCCTGCGTGTGCCAGTTGGGATCAGTACCCAAGCTTTGAAACACGGGGCGACCATTTCATAGAGGCTGTCATGCATTTGTAACAGACTGTGATATTTGCTAGTAATTATCGGAAGGATGCGTTCACTGGACAGGAAGTTATCAACGGCTTTTATCGTTTCAGCTATGGCCCTATCTCTAATCGGATTGGCCTTCGTACATTCTGCCGGTTCCTATTGGGGAATGATAAGATATGCAGATTCTTCGCCATTCATCGTCAAGCAAGGAATTTATATGGCAGTTTCAATTGTCATCGCATTCGTTATCATGAAAAGCCCTTGGACGTCAAATACACGTGCATGGACCGTATTCTACTATGGCACGATTATTTTATTGGCACTCGTTCTCGTTCCTGGCATCGGGGCTGTCCGAAATGGATCGCAGAGCTGGATAGCACTTGGACCGTTCAGTCTGCAGCCTGCCGAATTCGTCAAGGTGGCCCTCGTGGGAAAGCTTGCTAGCGGCATTCGGAAAAGCGGCGGAAAACAAAAGATCCAGCTAAGCCATTTCGGATTAATCCTTCTTCCTGCAACCTTAATTATGATGCAGCCCGATCTTGGCTCAGCTGTCATTATGATCGTATCCGCATTTGTCATTCTTTTCATAGCGGGCTATCCATTGTCCTTTTTTGCCATTCTCGGGATGACGGGCATCGGTGCGTTTGTTGCTTTGATCGCCACTGCTCCTTACCGGATCGATCGGATCAAATCATATATCGATCCTTGGAGCGATCCCCTTGGCACAGGGTTTCAAGGGATTCAATCCTTATTTGCGATAGCGCCGGGTGGGTTATTCGGGCATGGATACGGAAACAGTCGCCAAAAGTATCTGTATTTGCCCGAACCACAAAATGACTTCATCTTCTCGATTATTGCGGAAGAAACTGGTTTTATCGGGGCAACCTTCGTCCTTTTCCTATTTGCTGTCCTGCTATTGGCGGGGTTCGGCATTGCGATCCGGACGGTTGGCCGTACTGAATTTCTAATTGTTGCTGGAATGGTAACTATGATCATCTTTCAAACTTTCTTGAATGTCGGAGTCGTCACCGGGCTTCTGCCGGTCACCGGAGTGACATTGCCTTTTATAAGTTATGGGGGTTCCTCCTTAATGACGACTTGGATGGCTGCAGGTACCATACTTCATTTTGCGAAAGTGAAAAATTACGGATGAAAGGGGGAACAGAATGGATAAAGTCATTGATATAGAAGAGCGGATCCCTTCCATGCGAAAGAAGAGGCGCAGAAGAACAAATAAGAAATTCCTCTCCATTTTGGCTATATTCGTTCTCGCCCTTCTTGCCATCCTTTATTTTCAATCATCCTACAGTAAAGTGGACCGGATCCAGGTGGTAGGGGCGCAACTGCATGATTCGGAAGATTACATAAGGCAAAGCGGTCTTCAGGAAGGGGATCCGATCTGGGGGTTCAATTTGGAGGAAGTTGAGAAAGCCGTCTCGGGGCTGGATGGTGTCCAAAAGGCCGAAGTGTCGCGAAAATGGTTGCGCGATATAGAAATCACCGTAACCGAATGGAAAACGGTTGCCTATTTGTATGATGGAAACCAGTACGAGCTGCTTTTAGAGAATGGGGACTTGTTCAAAGACGGAGTTAAAATGGAAAAAGAGGCGCCCATCCTCAATAATTTTGATGACGCTGCAATTCGGGAAGAAATGACCGATCAACTGCTCCAGATGGATTCGGATGTCTATGATGCCATATCTGAAATCATCTATGAAGGGACGGAAGAAGACCCTGATCGTTTACAAGTATATATGAATGATGGGTATGAGGTCCGGGCAGTTATTTCTTCATTCGCCGATAAAATGAAATATTATCCACAAGTGACGGCGCAATTGCAGGGTCATGAAAAAGGCGTCATTGATATGGAAGTTGGGACATACTTTACCCCTTTCAGTGAAATGTATGGATTGAAAGAGGAAGGTGATACCGTTGATGAAGAGAATGAATGAGGACTACAAGAAAAAAGGAAGACATATTTTGTTTTCGGTCGTATTCCTAGTTCTCGGTTTCATCCTAGCCTTCTCTTATCGGACGCTCGGAATCAATAAAGAGGAAGAAGCGGTCTACTCAGCTGAATTCATACAGGAAGAGCAATATCGCGCAAATCTTATCAATCAGCAGGAGAGGAATAAGGAGCTGTTTGATGAAATCACGGCAAAACAGGAAGAAATCCGGCAATATGAACAAACATTTTCCAAAGGGAAGGAAAATCATGCTGATCTAGTCGAGGAAGCGAAACATCTTCGTCTCCTCCTGGGCGTCATACCTACAACAGGAAACGGCGTCCGGATCACATTAAAAGACGGCGATTATGATCCGGTAGAGCAAAATCCGAATGATTACATCGTCCATGAGAGCCATGTCCTGCGCGTCGTCAATGAGTTGAAAATCGCTGGAGCACAAGGCTTGTCCATCAATGGGCAGCGGATCACATCCAATTCGTACATTAAATGTACAGGCCCGGTCATCACCGTTGACGGACGGACTTTTCCGGCACCCTTCGTCATCGAAGCAATCGGTGATATGGAGGTTCTGTCCGCTGCACTGCACTTAAAAGGTGGTGTGATCGATAGCTTGGTCCGAGATAATATCGTTGTCACAACGGAACAGTCCAAGGAGATCCGCTTGGCGGCAGTTCGAAATGAAAGTTAACCGGATGCTGGCGTAATGGATGTATGGAAAGGGTGGGTGGATGAAAAAAAGAATACAATGGCAATTTGTATTAATTCTCCTGATTGTCGGGTTCATGACAGCCGTCCAATACAATACGATGAAACATCCGGAAGAGCGGGATACGCGAGATCTTTGGGCTATACGTAATGAATTGGCGGCCGAGCAAAAGCTACACTCAGAACTATTGTCTGAAATCCGGGATTTGGACAAGACAATCGTCACGTACAAATTGCTTGGGGAGGATGACACGGGCAAGGCGCTCATGGACACAGTGGACAAGCTGTACCGGCAGGCGGGCATGACGGACATTGAAGGTCCGGGCATTTTGATTGAAGTCAAACCTTCTCCGGAAAGCATCGCTTACGGTATCCCAATCAGTGGCATATCCCCCGATTTACTTACCCGGTTCGTCAATGAAATTAACCGGTTCAAATGGGTAGCGCTGGAAATTGACGGTAAGCGGTTCACACTGTTAAGTTCCATCCGGGACATCAATGGTGTTACAACGGTCAACGGGTTAAATGTTTCCACACCCCCTTTTTCCATAAAAATCATCTCCCCTTCATTGGCGGATAGCGAAAAATTATACAATTATTTATTAGCTTCGTCGATCCATGATGATTTTTATCTCGATAATCTTATAATGGATATCGGACAACCAACCACTTCGATCCGGATTCGGAGCGGAGCGGAGGAATTTGAAAATCGGTTCTTGAAAGAACTGCCGAAAGGGGAATGACCATGTGGCTGCCATTGCTCGGGCTGATCATCGGGATCACGCTCGGTCTATTATCAGATATTCAAATACCGCAAATTTACGGCAATTACTTATCCATCGCCGTATTGGCGGCCTTGGACACCTTGTTCGGCGGAATCCGGGCACATTTGCAGGGGGTCTATGATGACAAAGTGTTTGTGTCAGGATTCTTCTTCAACATTGCGCTCGCTGCCGGCTTGGCCTTTCTCGGTGTCCACCTTGGCGTGGATCTCTATTTGGCCGCTGTCTTCGCTTTCGGGGTTCGTTTATTCCAAAATATTGCGGTCATTAGAAGGATTCTCTTAGTCAAATGGGAGGAAAGAAGCAAAGTTTCAAATGTTAAAGGTTCGGAATGAAAGGATTTAGAATACAGATGTCGAAAATATTTAGACAATACGTCTCGAATACAATAGAATGGGATGTAAGAGTCGCTATCGGAGGTGCCATGCATTGAGCCAATCACAATTATATGTTTCACTTGATATAGGTTCTTCATCGGTCAAAGTGTTGATCGGTGAAGTGGATGGCGAATCCCTGCATGTAATAGGGGTTGGGAATGTCCAATCAGCAGGAATTCGCAAAGGGACAATCGTCGATATCGACGCGACTGTCCAATCTATCCGCAAAGCGATCGACCAAGCGGAGAGAATGATAGGAATGCAGATTCGGGAAGTGATCGTAGGGATTCCCGCCAATGGAGTGCTCTTACAAGATGTGAAAGGCGTCGTGGCCGTCAACTCGGAGAACCGGGAAATTACAGATGATGATTTGGATCGAGTCATGAAATCGGCACAAGTGATGTCGGTTCCTCCTGAACGGGAAATTGTCAACATCATTCCAAAACAATTCATTGTGGATGATTACGACGAGATTAAGGATCCGAGAGGCATGATCGGGGTACGGCTCGAAATGGATGGCACACTCATTACTACTTCGAAAACGCTCGTGCATAATATATTGCGTTGTGTAGAACGCGCCGGACTTGTAATACGGGAGATCTATCTTCAGCCGCTTGCAGCTGGCACATTCGCCCTGACGGATGACGAAAAGAATCACGGAACGGCATATATCGATATCGGTGGCGGATCGACGACCATCGGCTTGTTTGATGAAGATCGCCTGAAGGCTACAGCAGTCCTGCCAGTCGGCGGGGACCATATTACAAAGGATTTATCGATAGTTCTAAAAACGCCGACCGAACAGGCAAGGAAGATTAAACATCAATACGGACATGCCTTTTACGACGACGCATCGGATGATGAACTGTTCGAAGTTCCCGTCATCGGAGCAGATTCAAAGGATCAATATAGCCAACGATACATATCGGAAATAATTGGCGTCCGATTGGAAGAGCTTTTTGAATTGATTTTGGAAGAATTGTATCGGATGGGTGTACGTGATTTGCCTGGCGGTGTTGTATTGACTGGCGGAATCACTAAGTTAGATGGGATTCTTCAACTAGCAAGACATGTATTGAAAACGAGAGTGCGTGTTCATACGCCGGAATATATCGGTGTCAGAGAACCGATGTATTCCACCGCTGTAGGTTTGATCCGGTATGCACATATGCAGGATATGTATTTTGGGCATGTACAGGATTCGCCGACGGCCACCATGGCTGCAGAGGAAACCGTTCCGTCCTCCGGCATGAAGAAAAAGGCAACCGAACGAAATAAAGAAAATAAGCCTGGGCTCATGACGAGAGCCAGAAAAATATTCGATAACTTCTTTGAGTGATTGGAAATTGAGACTTCAGTAGAGATAGGTCAGGAGGAGAAACCATGCTGGAATTTGATACGAATGTCGATGCACTAGCAGTGATTAAAGTAATCGGTGTCGGCGGTGGGGGAAATAATGCGGTCAATCGAATGATTGAGCACGGAGTGCAAGGTGTGGAATTTATCGCGGTAAATACAGATGCTCAAGCGCTAAATCTCTCAACTGCGGAAGTGAAGTTGCAGATTGGAGCAAAATTGACGCGAGGTTTGGGAGCAGGAGCCAATCCTGAGGTCGGCAAGAAAGCTGCTGAGGAAAGCAAAGAACAGATTGAGGAAGCGCTGCGAGGCGCAGATATGGTTTTCGTTACCGCCGGAATGGGAGGCGGCACCGGGACAGGAGCTGCTCCGGTCATTGCACAAATTGCAAAAGACCTCGGCGCCTTGACAGTCGGTGTTGTGACGAGACCGTTCACGTTTGAAGGACGCAAACGCTCTACTCAGGCAATCGGTGGGATTGCGGCAATGAAAGAATCTGTCGATACATTGATTGTTATTCCAAATGATAAATTGCTAGAGATTGTAGATAAAAACACGCCGATGCTCGAAGCGTTCCGTGAAGCGGATAATGTACTTCGACAAGGGGTTCAAGGTATTTCAGACTTGATTGCAGTCCCTGGTTTGATAAACCTCGACTTTGCCGATGTCAAGACGATCATGTCAAACAAAGGATCGGCACTCATGGGAATCGGGTTATCCACAGGTGAAAACCGTGCAGCGGAAGCAGCTAAAAAAGCGATTTCCAGTCCTCTGTTGGAAACATCCATCGATGGGGCGAAAGGGGTCCTGATGAATATCACCGGCGGCTCCAACTTAAGTCTTTTCGAAGTGCAGGAGGCTGCTGATATCGTCGCTTCCGCTTCGGATGAAGACGTCAATATGATCTTCGGTTCCGTCATCAATGATAATTTAAAGGATGAAATCGTCGTAACTGTCATTGCGACTGGATTCACCGAAGAACAACTGAATCAAGCGAGACCGGCCAGAAGTTCAGGTTTTGGCACAAGCCGTGTCCGTGAACAAGAACCGGCACAACAACCATCCATTCGGGATCGCCGGGAAGAAGCGCCTTCTTACCAGGAGCCGGTGCGCCAACAACAAACACATCAGCAAGAAGAAGCATTGGATATTCCAACATTCCTGCGCAACCGCCAACGCGGCAGATAAGAGAACGATTCGACTATCCAACAGGTAGATTGTCCACCTGTTGGATAGTTTTTTGTTTTTTTTTTGGCGTTCCTTCCCAGTCATCAGCAGGGGTCTGAGCGGTTGTCTGTAGTTATGATCGGTTGCGTGGAAATATGATCGGTTGTCCGGAGTTATTATCGCTCGCCCGGATTTTATTTCCCGCAGAGTATGTCGAATATTTCTCACGGACCTATCCCTAATCCGACAAACATTTCAAGCTGGAAATGCTATCGTTAACAACAAGGAGGGCGGGCGGTCTATGTACGGAGAAGTCATCGTCGGCATTAATATGCTCTTCAACTATATCATTCTGTCATTTGCCAATAAGGCGGGGCCCCACATCCAGGC
Organism: Sporosarcina sp. 179-K 3D1 HS; assembly: GCF_047228905.1. NCBI lineage: Bacteria > Bacillati > Bacillota > Bacilli > Caryophanales > Caryophanaceae > Sporosarcina > Sporosarcina sp. 179-K 3D1 HS. The sequence goes on along the minus strand of NZ_JBFEGI010000001.1, from coordinate 354,755 downwards.
AAGTCGCAGACGCCTCATTCTAGCTTCCTTTGCAGGAGCTTTCCCAGTCGTCGTTTTTCCTTCATCCGTACTCGTCATCATTCTTTCTTTCTTCAGTATGATCATATGCGCGTTCGGCGCTGCAGCGGAGAAGTGGAAAAAGTCGGCTGTCGTGGCCTTGATTGGCGGCTTGTTTGCAGGAGGAGCGTTGACGGCGATTCCAATTCGATTGGGGACAATGAATGAAACCATGTTGGTCCTCATTTATGCCAGTGCGGCTTATGTGTCTCTCGCCTATATGAAGAAAAAATGGCTTGATGTTCGGACAGCCAGTCAGCTCTCCACAATGCGCGCTTCCTCCACGCTTCGAATTTGGGATGCGGAAATGGAGGTGGAAGTTTTTGTGGATTCAGGGAATGCGTGTATGGAACCGTTGTCAGGCACTGCCGTCCATTTTGTTTCGTTCCAAGCAGTTGAGGCACACGTTCCAGAGCCGTTACGCAAGCCGTTGCTTGAATGGGACCCTTCCCAGACCAAATCGTTGGCAGCATTTCCTGACCCTTATCGGAGGACAGTCCGATTAATTCGACTGATGACGGTGCAGGGGCAATCGTGGGCGCTAGGGTTTAAATATGACCAATGGATGCTTGATAGTGGTGAAGTACTCCAACCGGGCTATATCGTATTGACTCAGAATGACCGCCGTTATCCTGAAGGAGCAGAGGCCATCCTACACAGATCTGCAATGGAATCCATTAACCGGGAAAGGAGAACAAGTCATGCTGTCTAAACTGAAATTCTGGCTATCCAAAATGTTCGGCTTACTTAAGAGAAAACAAGGGACCTACTATATCGGAGGACATGAATCTCTTCCAAAGCCGCTGACCCGGGAAGAAGAAGCCGTCACGCTCCGCGCATTCATGGAGGGGGACATGAATGCACGGGATACACTGATCGAAAAAAACTTGCGGCTCGTCGTCTACATTGCACGCAGATTCGATAATACGAACACTCATATTGAAGATTTGATTAGTATCGGCACCATCGGACTTATTAAGGCGATTGAAACATTTAAAGTGGATAAGAACATTAAATTGGCAACATACGCCTCGCGCTGCATTGAAAATGAAATTCTTATGCATTTGCGCAAAACAAATCGGACACGCTCCGAAATTTCTTTTGATGAACCGCTAAATTCGGACGCAGATGGCAATGAATTATTATTGTCGGATATTCTTGGAACGGATGAACATATTATTATTGATGATGTTGAAAAGAAAATTGAAAGACAACATATGATTGAAGCGATCAGCACGCTGGATGAACGAGAGCGCTACATTATGGAGTGCCGCTTCGGTTTGACTGGTCAAATCGAAATGACGCAAAAAGAAGTGGCAGAACTCCTTGGGATTTCCCAGTCTTATATTTCCCGACTTGAAAAGAAAATAATCTCCGACTTACGTGATCGTTTGAACCATCCGATCGCTTGATGGTTGAAATTGGCGGAACACTCTCCGCATATTCTGAACGGCTGCGGATACACTACATTCTACAGTCATCACAGAATGCGGAGGCAGAGAAAATGGTACGTACAAGAGTAGAGATATGCGGAATCGATACATCTGAATTGCCATTACTCACGAACGAAGTCATGCGAGAAACATTCATTCGAATGCAAAATGGAGATCAAGCGGCCAGAGAAGAGCTAGTGATCGGGAACTTACGACTTGTTCTTAGTTTGGTTCAACGATTTGCCTACAGAGGGGAACAAGCGGACGACCTATTTCAAGTCGGGTGCATTGGTCTGTTAAAATCAATTGATAATTTCGATCTCAAACATAATGTCCGGTTTTCAACTTATGCAGTCCCGATGATTATCGGTGAAATTAAACGACATTTAAGGGATCACCATGCGGTCAGGGTATCCAGGTCGCTCCGGGATATCGCCTATAAAGCGATCCGGGCAAAAGAACAATTTATCAATGATCATCAGAGAGAGCCGAAAATATCGGACCTCGCGGAAGCGACGGGAATTCCGGAAGATGATATCCTGTTTGCGCTCGACGCTATCCAGGATCCAATGTCTCTCCATGAACCGATGAACGGTGATGGCGGCGATCCGGTATTCATGATGGACCAGCTTCAAGATAAAACCGTCTCCGAGGACAGATGGCTGACCTATGTGTCAGTAAAAGAAACTGTAATGACCTTGGATGAAAGGCAACAAAAAATCCTTTCAAAACGGTTTTATTTAGGTCAGACACAAACCGAAATCGCCAAAGAACTTGGTATTTCTCAAGCGCAAATATCAAGACTGGAGAAAAATGCAGTAAAGATCATTCGAAATGGAATTGAACAAAAGACTTGATGGAGAAGGCTGTCCCCGAAATACGTTGGGGGCGGCTTTTATTTGTAATCGTTTTTTTCTGTTTGTTGCATATATTCAATAAAGGGGGGATTTTATGAGATTTACAGATATCCAAAAAAAAGAAGTGATTGATGTGGAAAAAGGCGCTTTCCTTGGTTATATTCAAGATGCTACGATCGATACCGCGAATGGCAAGGTAAAATCTTTGCATGTCGGAGGGGGAGAGCGCAGCGTTTTTTTCGATACACGGGACAAGGAAGTGAAAAAAGTACCGCTTGAGGACATTGCCACAATTGGAAAAGACATTATCCTCGTCGGCCGAAAAGGCACGGAAAAATGACTTATCATTGATATGTCTAGGTTCCCTTGTTACAATAATAAGAAAGAAAGATGAAAAGTAGTGATGACAGTGGGTAACGTTCAACAGAGAATTCAACATATTGAAAATAAAATACAAGAAGCATGTGATCGTACAGGGCGGGACCGTTCTGAGGTGACAATTGTTGCAGTGACAAAACAAGTCTCAGCTACAAGGGCTTCCGAGGTATTAGCTGCGGATATTCACAATCTAGGAGAAAACCGGTCCGAGGGATTGCTGGAAAAACAAGAAGATATAACAAATGGAGCAATCTGGCATTTCATCGGAAATGTCCAAAGCAGGAAAGTGAAAGATATTATTGATCGGATTGATTATTTACATTCGGTGGACCGTCTAAGCATCATCAAGGAAATTCAAAAGCGCGCGACTAAAACAATCGATTGCTTCGTGCAAGTCAATGTGTCGGGGGAAGCTTCCAAATCTGGCATATCGCCATCAGAGCTCCAGCAGTTCATTGAAGAAGCGGCGGCCTATGATAAAATCCGGATTGTCGGCTTAATGACCATGGCTCCTTTTACAGAGGATCAGGAGATCATTCGTCAAGTGTTCCGTTCGCTTCGGGAACTGCGGGATGAAATGGCAGCTCAGCAATGGAAGCATGCCCCATGTACAAAATTATCAATGGGTATGTCCAATGATTACATCATCGCTATTGAAGAAGGTGCAACCCACGTCAGGATCGGTACGGCACTTGTCGGAGCAGAAAGCGAGGTAGACACATGAGTATCAAAAAGAAATTTGAGAAATGGTTTTACCTTTATGATGAAGAAGAGGAAGAAGTGGAAGAACCCGTCCGTCGGGAAGAGCGCCGTCCGCCACAAGAACAACCGAGAAGAGTGGCGCCTGTCAGAAAGCAACCGACCGGGGAAACTCAACAATCGGCAACAGTCGTCAGCTTACAAAGCATCCAAAAGTCTTCCAAAGTGGTGCTGATCGAACCACGGGTCTATGCGGAAGCACAGGACATTTCCGAGCATTTAAAGAATAAAAGGGCGGTTGTGGTCAATCTCCAACGGATCGAGCGTGACCAAGGGATTCGGATTGTCGATTTCCTAAGCGGCACAGTCTATGCCCTTGGCGGGGACATCCAGCGGATCGGCACGGATATTTTCCTTTGCGTGCCTGATAATGTGGAAGTCGCGGGTGCCATTTCCGATTATTTTGAACGATGAAAATTTGAATGAGGTGTACGTTTACTAATGGCAGCGATTATTCTACTACATGATGCAATCATGGGGGCAATTCGAATCTACTCGATCCTCCTTATCATTTATATTTTAATGTCATGGGTGCCAGCATCGAGGGAAACGAAGTTTGGTGAATTCCTAGGCAAGATTGCGGAACCATATTTGGCTTTTTTCCGGAAGTTTATTCCGCCGCTTGGTATGATCGATATTTCACCGATCGTAGCGCTTTTCTCTTTGAATTTTATTTCTATGGGAATCAGCGAAATATTTAATTTGATTCTCTCCTCACTCAGGTGAGGATTTTTCTTTAAGGAGCCGAAACCAGATGATGGACACGATTTGGCAGCATTTCAGAAAAGATGAACAGCCTTTTATCGAGATGGCAACGGGCTGGGTCCGTGAAGTGGAAAACACGTATAGTCCTAAATTGACCGGTTTCCTGGACCCGAGGCAGCAGTTTATTGTGGAATCGTTGGCCAGGAGTGTCGGGATATTGGTCAGTTCTTATGGGGCCTTTCAAAATGCGGAACGACAACGAATTCTGCTCTATCCTGACTATTTTGTACCTGAGTCGGAAGATTTCCAAGTAACCGTCTTCAAGGTGGTCTATGCTGCGAAGTTTCTAACTTTGGAGCATCGCGACATATTGGGTTCCTTGCTATCCGTCGGAATCGACCGTTCCAAATTCGGCGATATCCGGTTATCCGATGAAGATGTCCAGTTTTCAGTAGCTCGTGAAATAAAGGATTATGTCACGGTTAACCTGACATCGATCGGAAAAGCAAAGGTGACTCTGGAAGAAGTACAAGCAGCAGAAAACTGGATAATGACGAACGAAACATGGAAGGAATCGTCCCATACAGTCAGCTCCCTCCGGTTGGATGTCATCGTAGCAGCCTTGATGAAAGCATCTCGCCAAAAAGCGGCATCACTTATTCACGGGGAACGGGTGAAAGTGAATTGGACCGTTCGTGATCAGCCTTCTTTTGAATTGCAGGAATCGGACATATTATCAATTAGGGGGGGCGGCCGATTTAAAGTGATGGCGATTGAGGGCAGGACGAGAAAAGACAAACTTCGGTTGGTGATCGGAAAGTTAGAGTAGTTTTCTGATAATAGGGCGAAATGCTGCTGTTTTCCGGCCGGTCTACCATGTATAATGGTAAAAGCGAATACAGTGAAGGGGAGATGCTTGGATGGCGCTTACACCGCTTGATATACATAATAAAGAATTTGGCCGCGGTTTTCGTGGATATGACGAAGACGAGGTAAATGAGTTTCTGGAACAATTGGTCAAGGATTATGAGAATATCCTGGAAGAAAACAAGCAATTAAAAGAGAAATTGAAGCAGTCACAGGAGCAGATTTCCCATTTCAACACGATTGAGGAGACGCTGCAGAAGTCGATTTTAATTGCGCAGGAAGCGGCGGAAGACGTTCGCCGAAACTCGATGAAGGAATCGAAACTGATTGTCAAAGAGGCCGAGAAAAACGCGGATCGGATCATCAACGAAGCCCTAACCCGTGCCCGTAAGATTTCGGTGGAAATCGAGGATTTAAAAAAGCAATCCAAAGTGTTCCGGAATCGTTTCAAAATGCTGATTGAAGCTCAACTAGATTTGATTAACATGGATGATTGGGACCAACTCCTCGTGTATGAAATGGAAACAGAGCGACTAGAGGTTGCGGCAGATCAGGAAAACTGATTCATCTGAATGCGGCGGTTGTACAAACACCCGCTGCGCTGCATTCAGATGAAGCCTCCGGCGGATGTCACGGATTTTTTAGGGGAAGTTTTCGAGCAAGCTCGAAAAAATCCGGACACAATTACGCCGAGGCGTAATTGATACTTGACCGAAACGGTTTCCAACCATATAATTGTGCATATATTCACAACAAGCGTTGAAAGAGAAAGTACTTTCCAAATTTCTGCATAGCGAGCCAGGGGCGGTGAAAGCCTGGTCAACGAATTGGAAATGAAAATCACTCTTGAGCTGGATGGCGGAACGATAGTACGCGATCCCGGATACACCCCGTTATGGTGTCTGAGTGGCCGCAATTTTATATTGCTGCAAGTAGGGTGGTAACGCGAGAATAGAGCCTCGTCCCTTTTTTGGGGGCGGGGTTTTTTTATTTTCATTCGCCCAAAGAAATCAAGGAGGAAATGAAATGGATTACAAAGATACATTGCTCATGCCGAAAACGGAATTCCCGATGCGGGGGAACTTGCCGAACAATGAGCCGAAAATGCAGGAAAAATGGGAAGAGATGGATATCTACAAAAAAGTGCAGGAGCGTACAAAGGGCCGGCCGTTTTTCGTGTTGCACGATGGACCACCATATGCAAACGGCGATCTGCATATGGGACATGCACTTAACAAAGTGTTAAAAGATATGATCGTTCGTCATAAGTCGATGACCGGCTACCACGCGCCGTACGTACCGGGGTGGGATACACACGGGTTGCCGATCGAGCAGGCGCTCGTCAATAAAGGAGTCAAACGCAAAGAGCATTCCGTTGCTGAATTCCGTAAAATGTGTGAAGACTATGCGTACAGCCAAATCGATAACCAGCGCAACCAATTCAAACGGATCGGAGTGCGGGGCGATTGGGAGAATCCGTACATCACTTTGAAGCCTGCATTTGAAGCACGTCAAATTCAAGTGTTCGGCGACATGGCGAAGAAAGGCTATATCTATAAAGGACTGAAACCGGTCTACTGGTCTCCATCAAGTGAATCGGCTTTGGCAGAGGCGGAAATTGAATATCAGGATAAGAAATCTCCATCCATTTACGTCAGCTTCCCGGTGAAGGACGGCTTAGGCGTCCTTGATTCCGATGTGCAGTTCATGATTTGGACGACGACGCCATGGACGATTCCAGCAAACCTCGGCATCTCCGTCCACCCGGAATTCCAATATGTCATCGTCAAAGTGCAAGAGCAGAAGTTCTTGATTGCCAAAGAATTGCTTGAATTCGTCGCGAAAGAGATCGGTTGGGAAGACTATTCAGTGGAGCGCGAGCTGAAAGGATCTGAGTTGGATCGCATTGTAGCGAAGCATCCGATTTATGATCGGGATTCACTCGTTATGCTTGGAGAGCACGTCACAGCCGAAGCGGGGACTGGTTGTGTCCATACGGCACCGGGACACGGGGAAGATGACTTCTATGTATCCAAAGCATATGGAATCGATGCACTATCGCCAATCGATGATCGTGGCGTCATGACATCCGAAGCACCTGGCTTTGAAGGGCTGTTTTACGAAGATGCAAATAAAGCCGTTACAGAAGCGCTTGAAAAAGCGGGCGCCCTTCATCATCTATCCTTTATCACACACTCGTATCCGCATGACTGGCGCACGAAAAAACCGGTCATCTTCCGCGCGACTGCTCAATGGTTCGCTTCTATTGAGTCGTTCCGGGATGAATTGCTGGAGGCGATCCGCAATACGAAGTTCACGCCTTCTTGGGGTGAAACACGCCTATATAACATGGTCCGTGACCGTGGAGACTGGTGTATTTCGCGTCAACGGGTATGGGGTGTTCCGATCCCTGTATTTTACGCGGAAAATGGGGAGGCAATCCTTACGGATGAAACCATCGAACATGTCTCCAATTTGTTCCGTGAACATGGATCGAATATTTGGTTTGAGCGCGATGCCAAAGATCTATTGCCGGAAGGGTTTACGCATGAAGGAAGCCCGAATGGCAAGTTTACGAAAGAGACGGACATTATGGACGTCTGGTTTGATTCAGGCTCTACCCATCAAGGAGTACTCGACGAGCGGGACGATCTTGTCTATCCGGCTGATCTGTATCTCGAAGGATCCGACCAATATCGCGGTTGGTTCAACTCTTCCCTTACAACAAGTGTTGCCATTAATGGGCACGCTCCTTATAAAGGCTTGTTGAGCCATGGCTTCACTCTGGATGGCGAAGGACGGAAGATGAGTAAATCACTTGGAAACGTCATTGTGCCGGCTAAAGTGATGAATCAGCTAGGTGCAGATATTTTACGTCTTTGGGTTTCCTCCGTTGACTATACGGCCGATGTTCGGGTGTCTGACTCCAACTTCAAACAAGTATCGGAAGTGTACCGGAAGATCCGGAATACGCTCCGCTTCCTTCATGGGAATACGTCGGATTTCAATCCGACAACGGATACGGTCGCTTTCGAAGATTTACGTCCTGTCGATCAATACGTCTATATCCGCCTGCAAGATTTGATTAAAGAGGTTCGTGAAGCGTATGATCATTATGAATTTGCGGGTGTGTACCATGCGGTGAACAACTTCTGTACGGGCGAGCTTAGCTCGTTCTATCTCGATATCGCCAAAGACGTCGTCTATATCGAGGGCGTGGATCATCCGCACCGCCGTGCAATGCAGACGGTGATGAATGAATCTCTCTTAGCGTTGCTGAAATTGCTAACGCCGATCTTGCCGCATACAACAGATGAAATGTGGGCCTACCTAGAGCATGTCAGCGAGGAAAGCGTCCAGCTGACGGATATGCCAGAAGCGCAAGACGTTGGCGAAGAGGCGAAGCAGCTGCGCGAACGGTTCTCCACACTGATGTTAGTCCGCGACGACGTATTGAAAGCATTGGAAGAAGCGCGGAATGCAAAAGTAATCGGAAAATCTCTCGAAGCGAAAGTGACTGTGGCACTTCCTGAAAACTTGCAAGGGGTATTCGCTGCAGAGGATATTGACTTTGCCCAATTCTTCATTGTCTCCCAATTTGCGGAAGGTGCAATCGATCAAATGCCGGAAGAGACGTTGAAACTGGATACCGTCAGTGTGCTTGTCGAGAAAGCGGACGGAGAAAAATGTGATCGGTGCTGGACGATTTCCGAGACAGTCGGATCGGTTGAAACCCACCCGGAATTATGTTCACGTTGCGCTGATGTAGTGAATAAATATTACGCATAATGCAATAGGAGAAAGCTGCCCGAGTAGCCGGATTAGGCGCGGGCGGTTTTTTCTTTTTGCAGGGGATTGTGTGCAGAAACTTTAGGTTATGAGCGCTTGTGGAGAAATATGAGCGACCCACTGAAATTAGGAGCGGTATCGGGAGAATAAACTCGACCGGTTACAGCAGTAGTAAAAAGTGAAGAATCTACAAAGCCTAGGAAAGCGTACCTGTCGCTCTTATGGTAAAATAAAATCGATACTGTCGGACGGAGGTTGTGGGATTGCTCATATTTTACGGAGTGGCGGCATTCGTGATCGTCTTGGATCAATGGACGAAATGGCTTGTCGTGCAAAACATGAAGCTTGGCGAACGGATCGGTATCGCGGAGCCTTATTTGGGGCTACTCTCCCATCGGAACCGGGGAGCAGCTTGGGGAATGCTTGAAGGTCAAATGTGGTTATTCTATATTGTGACGGTCATCGTCATTGCCGGAATCATTTATTTTTTTCATAAAGAAGCGAAAGGGTATCCATTATTTAAACTAAGCTTGATGCTTTTATTGGGCGGAGCCATTGGGAACTTCATCGACCGACTTTGGCGAAAGGAAGTCGTCGATTTCGTGGATGTGTTGATACCCGTCATCAATTACGACTTTCCAATATTCAATGTGGCGGATGCTGCGTTGACGGTAGGTGTGGTTCTGATCATGTTCCATCTTTTCATGGATGAAATGAAGAATAAGAAAAAGGAAAAGGTGTCCTGAATGGGAAAAATTGAAATTGAAATTACGGCGGAGCAGAAAGGGGCCCGGATCGACAAGGCACTGAGTGATCTTCAGCCTGAATGGTCCAGAACGCAAATTCAGCAATGGCTGAAGAACGGACTCGTCTTGGTAGGAGATAAGCCGGTGAAGCCAAATTACAAAGTGAGTCCGGGCGAGATCGTTATGGTGGATGAGCCGGAACCGGAAGTGCTGGATGTTATTGCAGAAGATTTAAATTTGGACATCGTGTATGAGGATCAGGATGTCCTGGTCGTCAATAAACCCCGGGGCATGGTCGTTCACCCGGCTCCCGGCCATATGAACGGGACGGTTGTAAACGGGTTGATGTACCATTGCACCGATTTATCCGGCATTAATGGCGTACTTCGCCCCGGAATTGTCCACCGTATTGATAAAGATACATCCGGTTTGCTCATGGTGGCAAAGAACGATCAGGCGCATGTCTCCCTTGTAAATCAATTAGTGGAAAAAACCGTGACTCGGGTATACACAGCGCTAGTTCATGGCCATATCGCGCATGATAATGGGACGATTGATGCTCCAATCGGCCGTGATCAACGGGACCGGCAAAGCATGGCCATTGTGGATAAAGGCAAACATGCCGTCACCCATTTCAAAGTGCTGGAACGCTTCGGCGATTATACACTCGTCGAATGCCGATTGGAAACTGGAAGAACCCATCAAATCCGGGTTCATATGAAATATATCGGCTATCCGCTCGTCGGCGATCCGAAATATGGCCCGAAGAAAACGATTGATTTTGGAGGGCAAGTCCTTCATGCGGGCACGCTGGGCTTCATTCATCCTTCCACTGAGGAATATCTCGAGTTCACGACCCCCTTGCCTGAAGACTTCCAGCAGCTTCTTGATGAGTTGAGGGAAGGTAAAGTTTGAGTGAACACCTTAGAAAATCTATGCCGTGCAGATTCTGTTGACAATGTTTCAGGGGCGGGGTATACTGAACCAAGCAATTGAATAGCGATACCTTTAAAGACAGTCCAGAGAGGCTGGGAAGGTTGCACGGAAGTGTACAGGTGAACTGTTGCGCACAGTTTCATTGTACCGTTTTTTCTGCACGTATACCCTCCCGCCTATGAAGGCAGGAGGGTTTTTCGTAGTTGATTTAAAAACGGAGGGCAGGGCCATGACGGAAAAAGCAAATATATTAGATGAGCAGGCCATCAATCGGGCGATCACGCGCATTGCCCATGAAATTATCGAACGCAACCGCGGCATTGATGATTGCATACTCGTCGGAATAAAAACAAGAGGGGCGTTTCTTGCGGAACGGCTTGCAAAGAAAATCGAACAAATTGAAGGAAATTCGATTTTAACGGGAGAGCTCGATATCACATTGTATCGCGACGATCTCATGTTAAAACATGGAACGAATGAACCGCTTGTACAAGAGGTGGACATTCAGCATGATGTCACAGACAAGAAAGTCGTGCTTGTCGATGACGTGCTTTACACAGGCAGGACAGTACGCGCTGCGATGGATGCGGTGATGGACCGGGGAAGGCCAGCCGCCATCCAACTAGCTGTGCTAGTCGACCGGGGGCATCGGGAGCTGCCGATCCGCCCGGATTTTGTTGGGAAAAACATACCGACGTCCAGCGACGAACGGGTCGTTGTCAGTTTACGTGAAGCGGACAACCTGGACAGCGTCACTATTCATGAAAAATAAAAAATCGTCGCGGAGGAAATTATAAATATGAATGGAAAAGTTCTGGATGTGCATCAAAAACCGGCAGCCGATAAATGGTTGGCGCTAAGTCTACAGCATATGTTCGCCATGTTCGGAGCGACTATTTTAGTACCGAAACTCGTTGGGCTCAGTCCCGCTATCGCACTTTTGACGAGTGGGATTGCGACCATCATCTTTGTCTTAGTGACAGGCTTCAAAGTGCCGGCATATCTCGGATCGTCGTTCGCTTTCATCGCGCCGATCCTGGCAGCGACTGAAACGGGAGGCATTGGCAGCGCGATGATCGGAAGCATGTTCGTATCGCTAGTCTACGCGATCGTCTCCCTTCTCATATGGACAACCGGTTCGGGCTGGATCATGAAATTGCTGCCGCCGGTCGTTGTCGGCCCGGTCATCATGGTAATCGGACTCGGAGTGGCGCCGGTCGCTGTCAATATGGCCAGCACGGTTCAAGTAAATGGAGAAAGTGTCTATAACCTATTGCACTTTTCAGCTGCAATGGTCACGCTGGCGTCGGCCATCATCTGCCTCATGTTCTTCCGGGGGGTTATTAGTCTGATGCCGGTGCTGATCGGTATCGTCATCGGATATATCTACTCCGGTTTTATCGGCATCCTGGATTGGGAACCGGTTCGCCAAGCTGCCTGGTTGGAAGTCCCGCAATTCTTGATTCCGGGTGTGGACTATGAATTTGTCATCACGCCTACATTGTTGCTTATCATGGTGCCCATCTCGATTGTCACCATTTCAGAACATATCGGCCATCAGCTAGTGCTCGGCCGTGTTGTCGAAAAGGATTTCATTAAAGATCCGGGCCTGAACCGTTCGATATTAGGGGATGGTCTTGGGACGCTGGTCAGTGGCCTAATGGGCGGGCCGCCAAAGACGACGTACGGAGAAAACATCGGCGTCATGGCCATCACCCGGGTATACAGTGTGTATGTCATTATCGGTGCGGCCGTGTTTGCCATCATCTTTTCCTTCATTGGTAAAATGATGGCGGTCATCCAGACGATACCGGCAGCGGTGTTAGGAGGGATCTCCATCCTTCTCTTTGGAATTATTGCAGCATCCGGTTTGCGCATGCTTGTCGATCATAAAGTCGACTTCGGCAATCAACGCAATTTGGTCATCGCTTCTGTCATTTTGGTCATCGGAGTCGGCGGTGCGACCATCCAATTGAGTGAAACCTTCCAAATCGGAGGCATGGCGCTTGCCGCCATCGTCGGTGTATTCTTGAATCTCGTCCTACCAGGTAGGACGGATGAAAGCTTAGCGGATGAAACTGAATAACTAATACCTTTTAACATTATCCAGTGAGAAATGGAAAGGTTCGTCGGCTGATCTTCCTATAGGAAGGATCTTCAGTCATGCTATCACGAGCCTTTCCATCAAATGGGAAGGCTCTTTTTCATCGTGTATGGTTTCAAAAATAGGAGGTATCCACATGGAACATCTAGTTTCAATGAAGCAACTATCTGAAGAGGGAATCATGGCCCTCCTCGAACGTGCGGAGATATTTAAAAAGTATGGAGGCCGAGAATTTCCTGGGAAATTCCAAGTAGCCAATTTGTTTTTTGAGCCAAGCACGAGGACAAAGATGAGTTTTGAAATGGCTGAAAGGAAACTGGGCCTGGATATCTTGCCTTTTGAATCCAGCTTTTCAAGCACCCTGAAAGGGGAAACGTTGTACGATACTGTGAAAACATTAGAAGCAATTGGTATGGACGCGCTTGTTATCCGGCATCCATATAACGGTTTTTATAAAGAACTTGTCGGTCGGACTTCCGTTTCAATCATCAATGCCGGAGACGGTTCCGGCCAACACCCGACACAATCCCTATTAGATCTGTTTACGATTTGGGAAGAGTTCGGGACGTTTAAAGGATTGAACATCCTGATTGCAGGGGATATAGCACATAGCCGTGTAGCACGTTCAAATGCGGATTCCTTAACTAAATTGGGTGCGAATGTAAGGTTCCTTTGCCCAGCCGAATGGGCGGGAGAGTTTGATAGCGTGGATAATTGGGATGAAGTGCTGGAAACGAGCGATGTCGTCATGCTTCTCCGCGTCCAACATGAAAGACATGAGTCCCATGATGTATTCACGGAGTCCAGCTACCATGAACAATACGGCCTGACGGTAGAGCGGTCGAAACAGATGAAGGATAGAGCCATTATCATGCACCCTGGTCCGGTAAACCGAGGTGTTGAAATAGCGGAGAGTCTCATTGAAAGTCCGAAATCCCGTATTTTTAAACAAATTGAAAATGGTGTTTATGTCCGAATGGCCGTATTGGAAGCCATCTTGAAAGGGAGGAATTAATATGGAAAAAATAATCCAAGGAGTCCGAATCTTAAATGAAGAAGGACAACTTCAAAATGCAGACGTAAGGATTAAAGGTACTAAAATTTCCGAGATCGGTGCGGACCTGCAAACTGGAGACGCCGAAATCATTGCAGGTAACGGCCTGTTCCTCTCTCCGGGATTCATCGATGTGCACGTCCATTTGCGGGAGCCGGGCGGTGAACATAAAGAAACGATTGCGAGCGGGACATTGGCAGCTGCCAAAGGCGGATACACGACGGTTTGCTCCATGCCGAATACCCGCCCGGTACCGGACACAAAAGAAAATTTGGAACTCGTCAATGAGTTGATTGCCAAAAATGCTTTGATTCGGGTATTGCCGTACGCCTCCATTACGATTCGAGAAGCAGGGAAAGAACGGACTAATTTGGCCGAATTAAAAGAACACGGCGCGTTCGCCTTCACAGATGATGGAGTAGGTGTCCAACAGGCAGGCATGATGTACGAAGCAATGCAGGACGCAGCTAAAATCGGAATGGCAATTGTGGCCCATTGTGAAGACAATACACTGATTTACGGTGGGGCAATGCACGAAGGGAAGCGTAATAAGGAACTGGGTCTTCCAGGCATTCCATCCATTGCGGAATCCGTACATATCGCTCGTGACATCCTACTTGCCGAGGCGGCAGGAGCCCACTATCACGTCTGCCATGTCAGTACAAAAGAATCCGTTCGGACAATCCGCGATGCCAAAAAAGCGGGGATCCATGTAACGGCGGAAGTGAGTCCGCACCATTTGCTCTTATGTGAAGATGATATCCCAGGAGATGACGCAGACTGGAAAATGAATCCGCCCCTTCGTGGAAAAGAGGATTTGCTAGCATTGCGCGAAGGCTTGCTAGATGGGACGATCGATTGCATTGCGACTGATCATGCTCCGCATACGGCGGAAGAAAAAAGTGTCGGCATGGAAAAAGCGCCTTTCGGCATCACCGGTTTTGAAACGGCATTCCCACTTCTTTATACAAACTTTGTTAAGGAAGGAAAATGGACGCTGCAGCAACTGATTAATTGGATGACAGCAAAACCAGCTGAAGTGTTCGGACTGCCTTACGGAAAGCTGGAAGTCGGCGCCCAAGCAGACCTGGTTTTGATTGATTTGGAAAAAGTACAGGAAATTGACCGTACTACGTTCCTATCCAAAGGAAAAAATACACCGTTCGATGGCCAAAAATGTACTGGTTGGCCGGTTAAAACGATTTATGGCGGAAAAGTCGTCTGGGAGGATGTTCAATGATGAAAAAACGATTACTCATTTTAGAAGATGGCTCCATTTTTGAAGGGTTTGCCTTTGGTTCCGAGGAAGCTTCCATCGGGGAAACAACTTTCTCCACAGGTATGACAGGATACCAGGAAGTGATCTCCAACCCATCTGCATGCGGACAGATTGTTGTCATGACGTATCCATTGATCGGTAATTATGGCATAAATCGCGATGACTATGAATCGATTGATTTGGCCATTAACGGACTTGTCGTACGGGAGCTAGCGGAGGAGCCTTCCAACTTCCGAAGCAGCATGACGTTGAATGAACTACTATCCATCAAAGGGATTCCGGGAATTCAAGGAATCGATACGCGCAAATTAACTCGCCTCCTTCGTGAAAAGGGAACATTAAAAGGAATCTTGACAGCGGCGGGGGAAGAACCGAATGTCGAGGAAAAACTTGCGGAAGTGAAGGCATACACGTTACCGACCGACCTCGTCGCACAAGTGTCCACGAAAAAGTCTTATCCGAGCCCGGGACGCGGCAAACGGGTCGTCCTAATCGACTATGGCATGAAACACGGTATTCTGCGTGAATTGAATAACAAAGACTGCGATGTTGTCGTAGTCCCTTACAATACATCGTCCAAAGAAATAATGGCTCTTAGCCCGGATGGCATCGTCCTTTCCAACGGCCCTGGTAACCCGGAGGACGTTGCAGGTGCGGTTGATATTATCAAGGAATTGCTTGGAAAAGCTCCTATTTTCGGTATCGGTTTGGGACATCAACTGTTCGCTCTGGCTTGCGGAGCTAAAACGATGAAGTTGAAAAATGGCCACAATGGCGGCAATCACCCGGTCAAAGAGCTGGCTACCGGCCGTACCGAATTGACGTCCCAATGTCATGGCTATGCGGTGGATGAAGCATCGCTTACAGGGACAGGTCTGGAAGTGACGCATATCGCACTGAATGATGGCTCTATTGAAGGGTTGAAAAATGATCAATACAAAGCGTTCACCGTTCAGTTCCATCCGGAAGCATCACCAGGTCCGGAAGACTCAATTCATTTGTTCGAAAGATTTACCGATTTCATAAAATCAAGCAACGGGAAGGAGCATACCAATGCCTAAACGTCAAGATATTGAAACAATTCTCGTCATCGGGTCCGGTCCGATCGTCATCGGCCAAGCAGCAGAATTCGACTATGCCGGAACGCAAGCCTGCCTTTCATTAAAAGAGGAGGGCTACCGTGTCATCCTGATCAACTCGAACCCGGCTACGATCATGACCGACACGGAAATTGCGGATAAAGTATATATCGAACCAATTTCACTGGAGTTTGTCAGCCGCATCATCCGTAAAGAGCGTCCGGACGCTCTATTGCCGACACTCGGCGGTCAGACTGGCCTGAATATGGCGATTGAACTGCATGAATCAGGAATCTTGGATGAATTGGATGTTGAAATCCTAGGTACAAAACTAGACGCGATCCATCAAGCCGAAGACCGCGACCTTTTCCGTACGTTGATGAATGAATTAGGTGAACCTGTTCCTGAAAGTGATATTATCCACAACATCGATGAAGCCCGCGCATTTGTGGCGAGAATCGGTTATCCGGTCATCGTCCGCCCTGCCTTCACGCTTGGCGGAACAGGCGGCGGAATTTGCTATAACGACGACGATCTGGAGGAAATTGTCGCAAGCGGGTTGAAATATAGCCCGGTTACGCAATGTCTACTCGAAAAATCGATTGCCGGCTTCAAGGAAATTGAATATGAAGTAATGCGCGACTCCGCGGATAATGCCATTGTCGTCTGTAATATGGAAAACGTGGACGCCGTTGGTATTCATACAGGAGATTCCATCGTCGCGGCTCCATGTCAAACATTGACCGACCGAGAAAATCAAATGTTACGGAATGTATCTTTGAAAATCATCCGTGCGTTGAAAATCGAAGGCGGCTGTAACGTCCAGCTGGCACTAGACCCGCATAGCTTCGATTACTATATTATCGAAGTGAATCCGCGAGTGAGCCGTTCCTCTGCCCTTGCTTCAAAAGCGACCGGTTATCCGATTGCTAAGCTAGCGGCGAAAATCGCGGTTGGCTTGACACTCGATGAGATGATGAATCCGGTGACGGGCACAACGTACGCATGTTTCGAGCCGACACTCGACTATATCGTAACGAAAATTCCTCGCTGGCCATTTGATAAATTCGAATCGGCAAAACGGAATCTTGGTACGCAAATGAAAGCGACCGGGGAAGTCATGGCGATCGGCCGCACGTTCGAAGAATCCATCCTAAAAGCAGTCCGCTCCCTGGAAACAGGCCAATTCGGGCTGTCATTGAAAAATGGCGCCGAAATGACGGATGAATGGATCGAGCAACGGATCCGTCGTGCAGGCGACGAGCGTCTGTTCTTTATCGGAGAAGCGCTGCGCAGAGGGGTAACGGTCGAAACGCTTCATGACTGGAGCATGATTGACTTGTTCTTCCTACGGAAACTGGAGAATATCGTCAAATATGAGACGATATTGAACGAAAATCCATTCGATAAAGCTACTTTGTATAAGGCGAAACGAATGGGCTTCGCAGATGTTACAATCGCTGAATTATGGAATACGGATGAGCGGTCGGTTTACGACTTCCGCAAAGAGCAAGGCATCGTCCCTGTCTATAAAAAAGTCGATACGTGCGCTGGGGAATTTGAATCTGATACACCTTACTTCTACGGAACATATGAAGAGGAGAACGAATCCATCCAATCTGAGAAGAAGAGTGTCCTTGTTCTCGGTTCCGGTCCGATCCGCATTGGGCAAGGTGTCGAGTTCGACTATGCAACGGTGCACTCGGTATGGGCGATTCAACAAGCGGGTTACGAAGCGATTATCATCAACAATAATCCGGAGACTGTATCAACGGACTTCTCAATATCCGATAAATTATACTTTGAACCGTTGACGATTGAAGATGTCATGCACATCATCGACTTGGAGCAGCCCGAAGGTGTCATCGTCCAATTCGGTGGTCAAACGGCCATCAATTTGGCAGCCGGTTTGGAAGCACGCGGCGTGAAAATCTTGGGAACTTCTTTAGAAGACATCGACCGTGCGGAAAACCGCGATAAATTTGAGCGTGCCCTGCATGAAATCGGCATTCCGCAACCACTTGGAAAAACAGCTGTTTCGGTACCGGAAGCAGTCATAATTGCCAATAAAATCGGCTACCCGGTTCTTGTTCGTCCATCTTATGTACTTGGCGGCCGTGCGATGGAAATCGTCTATCGTGAAGAGGAACTGCTACACTATATGGAGCATGCGGTAGATGCCAGCCCGGAACATCCTGTATTAATTGACCGTTACTTGACAGGTACTGAGATCGAAGTCGATGCGATCAGTGATGGCAAGAATGTCGTCATCCCGGGCATCATGGAGCATATTGAACGGGCAGGCGTCCACTCGGGAGACTCCATCGCCGTATTCCCTCCGCAAAACTTGACGGAGCGTCAAGCGGAAACATTGGTGGACTACACAACTCGATTGGCTCGTGGATTGAATATCATCGGATTACTCAATATCCAGTACGTCATTTCGGAAGGCGAAGTGTATGTCATCGAAGTGAACCCGCGTTCCAGCCGGACAGTGCCATTCTTGAGTAAAATCACTAATATCCCGATGGCCAATGTGGCAACAAAAGCCATCCTGGGTGAATCCATTGCGGATCAAGGCTACGAGAACGGCTTGGCTCCTGCACCTGAAGGCGTATATGTGAAAGTACCTGTCTTCTCTTTCGCGAAACTGCGCCGAGTCGATATTACACTCGGACCTGAGATGAAATCGACCGGGGAAGTCATGGGGAAAGACACGACGCTTGAAAAAGCATTGTATAAAGGACTGGTCGCGGCAGGCATGGAAATCAAAGGCCATGGTTCGGTATTAATGACAGTCGCGGATAAGGATAAAGAAGAAACGATCAGCCTAGCAAAACGATTCCGAAATATCGGCTACCATATTTTAGCGACGGAAGGTACAGCTAAAGCATTGAAAGAAGCCGGTATTAAAGTAGAAACTGTCGAGAAAATCGGTTCAGAAGGTCCGGATTTGCTCGATGTCATCCAAAAAGGAGAAGCGCAGTTCATCATCAATACGTTGACAAAAGGGAAGCAGCCGGAACGTGATGGATTCCGGATCCGCCGAGAAGCGGTGGAAAACGGCGTTCCATGCTTCACTTCCTTGGATACTGCTGATGCGACACTTCAAGTAATTGAATCGATGACGTTTCAAATGGAGGAAATGCCGAAGCAGGAGGTGTCGGTATGATCATTCAAGATCGGATGGCAGTTACAAGCCAGCGGCAATTGGCACAAGCTATTTTTGAATTAAAACTATCAGGAAAATTGGTCGGGGAAATTACTTCCCCCGGCCAGTTTGTCCATGTCCGTGTAGCGGATTCATTCGAACCGTTGCTGCGGCGACCGATTTCCATCGCTTCCATTGACCGCGATGCGGGGGAAATGACACTCATATACCGTGCTGAAGGAAGAGGGACTTCATTGCTATCACAGAAACGTGAAGGAGATGAGGTCGATGTACTCGGTCCGCTCGGCAACGGTTTTTCTGTGGATGAAACAGCTGCGGGAGAAACGGCAATCTTGATCGGCGGAGGGATCGGAGTGCCGCCGCTATACGAATTATCGAAGCAATTGACAGCAAAAGGCGTGACATGCGTCCATGTGCTCGGATTCCAAACTGCCGATGTCGTATTTTATGAAGAAGAATTCAAAGCGCTCGGTGATACGCATATTGTCACAGTGGACGGCACGAGAGGAACGCAAGGTTTTGTAACGAATGTCATGACCGGGCTTCCAACGGACTTTGCGACGTACTACAGTTGCGGGCCGATGCCGATGTTGGATGCGGTTCAGAAAATGTATGCCGGCAAAAAAGGGTTCCTATCCTTCGAACAAAGGATGGGTTGCGGAATCGGTGCGTGTTTTGCATGCGTATGTCAAACGACGGAAGAGACCGACAAAGCATACATCAAAGTATGCTCGGACGGTCCAGTCTTCCCGGCAGGGGTGGTGGCGATATGAACAGATTATCAGTGGAGCTGCCAGGCGTGCAGTTGAAAAATCCGATCATGCCGGCTTCCGGTTGCTTTGGATTCGGAAAAGAGTATGGCCAACTATATGACCTGTCATTGCTTGGCGCGATTATGATCAAAGCGACGACATTGGAAACGAGATTCGGAAACCCGACTCCTCGCGTTGCGGAAACAGCAGCCGGCATGCTGAATGCCATCGGTTTGCAAAACCCGGGTTTGCACGGGGTCATGGAAAATGAACTGCCGTGGTTGGAACAGTTCGATGTGCCGATCATTGCCAATGTGGCAGGAACGGAAACGGCGGACTACGTTGAAGTGGCGAAAACCATTTCAACCGCGCCGAATGTCAAAGCGCTTGAGTTGAATATTTCTTGTCCGAATGTGAAATGCGGTGGCATCACATTCGGTACGGATCCGCAACAGGCTCACGATCTGACGGCTGCGGTGAAAGAAGTATCCGAAGTTCCGGTTTATGTAAAACTGTCTCCGAATGTTACAGATGTCAAGGAAATTGCGCTGGCAGTGGAAGCAGGCGGAGCCGATGCTATCACAATGATCAACACCCTCGTCGGCATGCGGTTGGATCAGAAGACAGGCCGACCGATCATCGCGAACTTGACGGGAGGACTTTCCGGTCCAGCGGTGAAACCGGTCGCCATCCGGATGGTGTACGAAGTGAGCCAGGTCGTCAACATTCCGATCATCGGCATGGGCGGCGTGGCGGAAGTAGATGATGTCATTGATTTCCTATCGGCTGGCGCAAGCGCCGTAGCAGTTGGCACAGCCAACTTTGTCAATCCGTTCGTCTGTCCGGAAATCATCGATCAATTGCCTGCGAAGCTGGATGAACTTGGCGTTGACCATATTTCGGAACTCGTGGGAAGGAGTCACCGTCTATGAAAACATCCCCGATCATCGCCCTTGATTTTGATTCCGCCGAAAAGACTTTTGAGTTCTTAAAAAGCTTTGAGGGAAATCTCAATGTAAAAGTGGGCATGGAGCTTTATTACAAAGAAGGTCCCCCGATCGTGGCTATATTAAAGGAAGCGGGCTATGATGTGTTCCTCGACTTAAAACTGCATGACATCCCAAACACTGTTATGTCGGCGATGGCCGTGCTCGCGGGGATGGGAGTCGATCTTGTCAACGTTCATGCGGCCGGCGGGAAGCGGATGATGGAGGCCGCTCTGGAAGGGCTTGATAAAGGAACACCGGCAGGATTGAAACGCCCATCGCTCATTGCGGTTACACAGCTGACGTCAACCGATGAACGCCAAGTGCGGGAAGAGCAACTGATTCAGGTACCGCTTCAAGATTCAGTACTTCACTATGCTCAGTTGACGAAAGAGTCCGGATTGGAGGGCGTCGTTTGCTCGGTCCATGAAGCGGCGGCCATTGCGGATGTTTGTGGCAACTCATTTTACAAGGTGACACCGGGTATTCGGATGGCCGATGGTGGACAGCATGATCAGAAACGAATTGCAACACCGGACGAAGCAAGAAAGTCAGGCTCGACGCATATCGTCGTCGGACGGGCCATTACGGGTGCAACCGATCCGCGTGCGGCTTATGAACGCGTCAATGCTTTATGGAAAGGGACGGATTGACATATGGACAAGAAAGAAATAGCGAAAATTTTATTGAACGTCGGAGCAGTTGCATTAAGTCCGGACGATCCATTTACGTGGGCTTCGGGAATCAAGTCCCCCATCTATTGTGATAATCGGTTGACGATGTCTGATCCGGTTGGCCGGAAAAAAATTGCAGAAGGCCTTGCCAACCTCGTGCGTGAACACTACCCGGAAACGACAGTCATCGCCGGGACGGCGACAGCCGGTATCCCGCATGCCGCTTGGGTCGCCGATATTTTAGGATTGCCTATGGTCTATATCCGTTCGAAGGCAAAAGGCCATGGCCGCAGCCGACAAATCGAAGGGAAAATCGCGGACACGGACAAAGCGATCATCATTGAAGATTTGATCTCCACTGGGGGCAGCAGCTTGAATGCAGCCGAAGCCCTGCGTTCAGAAGGTATTGAAGTGACGGGAATCGTATCAATTTTCACGTACGAACTGCAGAAGGCGGATGAAGCATTTGCAACTGCAGGATTAACGTATAATAGCTTGACAGATTTCGGCGCGTTAACAGAAGCTGCGTCGGAAAATGGTGCCATCAGTGAGGGTTCGATTGGAGAATTGCTGGAGTGGCATGGGAAATTGAAACAGGGATTATTGTAAAATAGAGTAAGCCATTTCGTCCGGTGAATAACTGGACGGAATGGCTTTTTATTTGTTCAGAGAAGGTATAAGAGATAGTTATATGCTTATTGAAAAACCTAATTTTACATCTTTCAGAATATAACCTATTATTAGTTTTAATTAAATATTCAAATAAAAAACCGGGAAATACTTTCGGGATAACGGAGGGTGTACATGGTGATTACAAAAGTGAGGACGGCGAAAATGGTTCAATATACCAATCCCATTTTCAATCAAATGTCGGAAGAGGAGATAAAAGACCATCAGCTGGTTCTTTTACAAAAACAACTTAAATATGCCTATCGAAATTCAATTTTTTATCGGAAGAAATTTGACGAAATTGGAATGCGGCCGGAGGATATTCGTACATTTGACGATTATTTCAGGCTACCTATATTCCTGAATAAAACAATCGAAAGAGAAATTCAACAAGAATCCATGGATCATTACGGTCATCCATTCGGAACGCATCTATGCAGCTCACCCGACGAAATCGTGTTCACAGGAACGACGAGTGGAACTTCCGGAAATCCGACATTCACTTACACGTTTACAGAGGCAGACATTCAATTTTTGAATCGCTACATCGCCCATATGTTGGAATATGGCGGGATCCACGCGGGTGAGCGTTTACTATTTAGTCATGCTTTAGGGATATATGCAACCTCATCTATATTATGGGGAATCCGATCGCAAGGTGTTTTACCAATTGATGTAGATGTAAGGGCCGGAAGCAAGATGATATTGAAATATGCAGAAATGACAAGACCATCATCAGCCATGATGACCCCTTCTTTAGCAGAGCACTTAATTGAGAAAGCTCCCGAACTAATCGGAATGAATGTAGGCGATCTCGGTTTGAAGGCAATTTTTACAGTAGGAGAAATTGGTGTAGGTGTTCCGAAGATCAAGAAAAAAATAGAGGATGCGTACGGTTGCCGTATCTATGACTATTTAGGAGAATTAGGCTTCTCCTGTGATTCGGATGAATATCATGGCATTCACTGTGTTGCGCCAGATTTAAGTCTCTTCCCTAACGATTTAATTGACCCGGAAACTAAGCAACCTATTGAAATCTATGATGGTGTCATTGGTGAATTGATCACTACTGAATTTAATTTACAAGCATTGCCTAGAATCCGTTATTCATCTGGAGACATCGTCCAAGTCTTTACAAAAGAATGTCCCGGATGTGGGTTCAAAGGGAGAAGGATTAAATTTATTGGGCGTTCAGATGACATGCTCATTATTAAAGGAGCGAATGTCTATCCGTCCGCTATTAAAAGAGTAATATCAAATTTCATTCCGGAAATAACAGGTGAATTAAGAATCGTTTTAAATAATCCACCACCTCGAGTTGTACCGCCTCTTTTAATCAAGCTAGAGCATGGAGGAAAAGGAGATGACGCAAAATTGGCGGATTTAGAAAAAAGAATTAAACAAACTCTTCATTCCGAATTAAGGGTAACGCCTGAAATCATTTGGTGTGAACCAGGCACTCTAGAGAAAGCGCTTACAAAAACACCTATCTTCGAAAAGAACTATTAAGATTTACTAGTTATTAAAAGCACCATAATCACAAAAGGAGGAAAGAATATTGATAGTCGACTGTTCTAATACCTTACCAGAGTTCCAATTTGAGGCATCTTCAGAAATTAATCCGAAAAATGAAGAGTATAGAAAGTTGTTCGGAGAACGTTGGGCAAGATTGGCGGGTTGGTCGAAGGAAGAGTTTTTAAAAAAGGTGGAAGCCCAACCCGCTGAAGTCGTCATGCAGGAAGTCTACTCCAAGCTGGAAACGGATTATTCGATGGATAAATTTTTACAGATGCTTAGCGATGCCAATGTAGCGTATCATGCGATTCATAATATGGATTATGGGAGGGAGGGTTCAGAGCCACCGGTCGATCACGATTACATTGCAGAAATAATAAAAAAACATCCGGATCGGTTTATTGCTTATGCCGGTTTTAATCCATATAAAGGAACTGAAAGCTTAAAAGTAGTTCGGAAAGCTTTGACTGAACAAGGATACAAAGCGGTTGTAATCCCTCCTTATGAACATGGATTAAAAGCCGACGACCGAAGGTATTATCCGTTGTACGCGCTATGTGAAGAATTGGATATTCCTATTTGGATCCATACTTCGATCAACTATTATAGAGAAACCTCAGTTTTTATAGACCACCCTTCTAATTTGGAGGCGCCTCTCATGGATTTTAAAAATCTGAAGATCATTGCGGGGCATGGAGGATGGCCGTGGATCCCGGATATGATTGCAATGCTATTGAAATATAAAAACCTGCATGTAGATACTTCTGCATTCCGTCCACGTTATATCGCGGAACCCAATACCGGTTGGGATATGTTCTTACACTATGCCAATAGCTTAATCCAAGACCAAATCGTATTTGGATCAGATTGGCTGACACTAGGTATTCCAATCCAGGAATATATTGAAGAAGTCGAGCAATGGCCATTAAAAGAAGCTGTAAGGGAAAAGTTTTATTGGAAGAACGCCAATAGACTTTTCAAACTAGGCATGGAAACAAAGGAATTTAGCTTAACCACAAAAACTATCTAGGAGGAATAATAATGGAAAATATCACTAGTAAAGAACAATACTCGGAGTTAATCGGAAATAAGAAAGCAACTGTCCTTTTTTTCTCAGCAGATTGGTGTTCAGATTGCCGGTTCATCGATACCTTTATAGATGAAATTGTGGATAAAAATCAAAGCGACTTTGAATTTTATAAAGTGAATCCAGACACACAAAAAGAAGTATGTGAAGCGGCCAATGTGATGGGCATTCCAAGTTTCGTTGCCTATCGGGAAGGTAAAACGATCGCTGAAATGATCGGTAATGAGGGAAGGACGAAGGAAGAGATTGAAAGGTTTCTTGAGGGGGCCAAAGCGAAAATCTAATAGACTCTAATTATCTAATAAGGAAAACAAGTAAGAAAATCGTTGAAACGGAAGGATATTTCCGTGGGCAATGACTTTATCTCAGGGCCAAGCGCCTTTGCCAAACGGCAGGATAGTGTTGCCCTTCAACGATTTTTTGGCAATAAAAGTAGTGGCTTGGTATTTAATCCACATTTCTTTGAGTATATAAAGAATGAATAATGGAGGGGAAATAATGAGACATACATTAAAATTTCTGGCTCTTTTGTTATCAATCTTATTTTTACTTATTGCCTGCAGTAATGAGGAAGCTTCAACAACCGGGACCGATGATAAGAAAAATTCAGCAGGGAAGGAAACAACTTTGGTCTTTGGTAGAGGGGCGGATAGTTATACATTGGATCCCCAAGACTCAAATGAAATTGAAACGTGGTTGGTCACAAAAAATATATATGAAACACTGGTAGAGTACGAAAAAGAAACGACCAATATCGTTCCGAAGTTAGCCAAAGAGTGGCATGTATCGGAAGACGGAAGGACATGGACCTTTACGCTCCAAGAAGGTGTTAAGTTTCACGACGGGACTGACTTTAATGCGGATGCAGTTGTTTTTAACTTTGAACGAATGATGGACAAAGAAAATCCGAATCGACATGGTGCATCTTTTTCAGTGTATCGTGGTATGTTCAACGGTTTTAAAGGGGAAGGTAGCTCGATTGAGGAGATTAAAGCAATTGATGAACATACTGTAGAATTTACATTAGCTGAACCCCAAGCAACATTTCTATCCAATTTGGGAATGCATGCTTTTGGTATAATCAGTCCGGAAGCATTAGTGAAATATGGAGAAGAAATCAACGTCAATCCTGTCGGGACGGGCCCATTTAAGTTTGTATCTTGGAATCCAAATGACTCTATTACGGTAGTTAAAAATGAAGAGTATTGGATAGCAGATCTACCTAAATTGGACAAGATTATTTACAAAGTCATTCCTGACAATTCTGCCCGATTAACGGCCTTGAAGAATGGTGAACTGGATATTATGGTCAGTTTAAACCCATCTGATTTGAGTTCTGTTGAATCGGACAGCAACTTAAGAGTGCTTCTCCGTCCCCCATTAAATGTTGGTTATCTTTCCATTAATAATTTAAAGGCACCTTTGGATAATCCAAAAGTCCGTCAGGCAATTAGTCATGCGGTAGACAAAAAAGGAATTGCCGATGCCTACTTCTATGGCCTGGCTGAACCGGTAAAGAATGTCTTACCATCTGCTAGTTGGGCTTATAATGATGATATTGAAGGGTACGATTATGATTTGGATAAAGCAAAAGCTCTATTGGAAGAAGCCGGTTATCCAGATGGATTTGACCTTGAATTTTCCGTAACTTCCAATTCACGTATTTATATGCAGCAACCGACCAAAATGGTGGAAGCTATGAAAGCCAGTTTCGAAAAGATTGGAATAAATGTAAAAGTTGTCACTTTAGAATGGCCCACATATCTCGAACAAATCAGAAATGGAGACCATTCTATCGGCTTGATCGGATGGGTTGGTGATAATGGAGATCCTGATAATTTTCTATACTCTTTGTTTAGTAAGAATAATGCGGTGAAAGGTTCTGCACAAAATCATACATTCTATATGAATGACGAAGTGAGCGATTTATTGATGCAGGCCAAGAGTGTCATTGATCAAGAAGAACGTACAAAAATTTATAAAAAGGTACAAGAATTGGTTTTTAAAGATGCTCCGTCTGTTCCTTTAGTGGAAGTAAGTGAAGCTGTGGTGACTGGATCATACGTAAAAGGCTATTTCCCACACCCGACAGGTGCTGAAAATATGGCTGAAGTTACAATCGAACAATAGAATTACTAGAAGGAGAATCTGATATGACGACAAAGCCTTTAGACGGTATTAGAATACTTGATCTTAGTTGGGTATTTTCAGCCCCTTTTTCAACCTTGATGCTTCAAGACTTGGGAGCCGAGGTCATTAAAGTAGAAAGGCCTGGATCGGGAGACCGATCGAGGTCTTTACCTCCATTCGACAAAAATGTAAGCGGATACTTTTACATGCTGAATAGAGGGAAAAAGTCTATCTCTTTAAACTTAAAAAGTGATGAAGGAAAACAGATCTTTTTGGATTTAGCAAAACAAGTTGACATAGTTGTTGAAAATTTCGTATCTGGAACGATGGACAAACTTGGTTTAGGATATGACGTTGTTAAGAAGGTCAATCCTAAAATCATTTTTGCGTCCTTAAATGGATTTGGCAGCGATGGCCCATATTCACATCTACCAAGCATTGATGGAATCGCGCAAGCCATGGGGGGACTCATGAGTCAAAATGGGTTGGAAGGTGGTCAACCATTAAAAACGGGACCGGCTGTTGCAGACGCATTATCCGGGGTCTATCTAACGGTTGGTATTTTGAGTGCAATCATTCAAAGGAATAACACGGGGATCGGTCAACGTTTAGAAGTCAGTATGATGGATAGTGTGTTCTCAGTTCTGGAAGAGTCTGTTATTAGAACAAGTATGACCGGGGAAGCTCTGTCTGCCCGCGGTAATAAAGATCCCCTCGGAGCTCCATGGGACGCATTTCAAACAAGGGATGATAAATGGATTATCGTATGTGCGTCCGGGGGAGACAGATTTTCAAAAGTGTATGCTGGAATCGGACGAGAAGATCTCGTGGAAACATACAAAGGCGAGGATATAGAAGCAATGCGAAAAAGAGAAACAGACTTGGACTACTTAAACAAAATTTTTGCAGATTGGGCAAGAGATAGAACGGCAAGTGAAGTATTGACCTTTTTAGAGGGGCTGCATGTTCCTGCCGGTGAAGTCAAAAATGTAAAAGACTTAATAGAAGATCAACATTTAATAAATAGAAACATGGTTGTAGATGTTGAGCATCCGAAATTAGGTAAGGTTAAACTCCCAAATTTGCCAATAAAGTTCTTCGATAAGGATATTGGCTTACAGAATGGCGATAGACCGATTGAGCCACAACTAGGAGAACATACTGATTCAATTCTTCGTTCCATGCTCGGTCTAGAGGAAAGCGAAATTGATCGTTTGAAGTCAGATGGAATTATCTTTGAAAGAATGATTGCGAATAACATATAGAGAGGATGGTACACGTGGACAGCCATAGGGTAGGAAAACTTAGCCGAAGTCTATCTTGAGAACTAGGAATAGGGGGACAGTAAGATGAAGCCGTTGCTTACCGTTCAAGATCTTAAAACGCACTTCTTTACCGATAATGGTGTCGTGCGTTCCGTGGATGGCGTGACATTTGCAGTGCATGAAGGTGAAACGATTGGAATTGTGGGTGAATCTGGTTCAGGAAAGAGCGTAACTGCTCTTTCCATTATGAATTTACTGCCGTACAAGACAGGAAGTATCGTTGATGGCAGCATTACATTTGGGAATACCGACCTGGTACAAATAAAAGAAAAAGAGATGCGGAAAATAAGAGGTAATGACATCGCAATGATTTTCCAAGAACCTATGACAAGCTTGAACCCTAGCTACACTATCGGAAATCAAATTGGAGAAGCGATTAAACTGCATAAGAAAGTGGATCGGAAGGAAGCGAGAAAACGAAGTATCGAGCTCCTGAAACAAGTGGGGATTCCAAATGCGGAACGTATGGTTGATGAATTTCCTCATAAGCTATCAGGGGGGATGCGTCAACGCGTCATGATTGCCATGGCCCTTGCATGCGATCCAAAGTTAATAATCGCAGACGAGCCTACCACCGCATTGGATGTTACCATTCAAGCCCAGATCCTTGAGTTAATTCAAAAATTGAAACAAGAAAGTAATACTTCAATTCTCATGATAACGCATGATCTTGCTGTTGTTTCAGAAGTATGTGATCGCGTAATTGTCATGTATGCGGGGCGGGTTATAGAAGAGGCAGATGTCAGGACGATATTTGAGTCTCCCTCACACCCATATACAAAAGGGTTAATCGATTCTATGCCTTCTATTGAAAATGAAGTGGAGTGGCTTAACACGATAAAAGGAAATGTCCCCATCCCATCTGAAATGCCGGCAGGCTGTAAATTTGCCCCCAGATGCCAATACGCGTTCGATCGTTGTACAACAGAAGAACCGGAATTGGAGGAAATTGGGAGTGGTCAAAAAACACGATGCTTTATTGCAAAGGAGGTTAAACATGAAGTCGTTGTTACTTGAAGTGAAGGACTTAAAGGTCCACTATCCTATAGACAAAGGCTTTCTAAAAAAGGAGCAACGTTATGTAAAAGCTCTTGACGGCGTAAACTTTTCAATTTATGAAACAGAGACTTTCGGATTAGTAGGAGAATCAGGCTGTGGTAAATCCACTACTGGAAAAGCAATATTACGCTTAATCGAGGCTTCGGATGGAGAAGTGATTTTTCAAGGAAAAGACATTTCCAAGGCTAATCGTTCAGAAATGAGAGACGTCTATAAGGAGATGCAGTTAGTTTTCCAAGATCCTTATGCCTCACTTAATCCTAGGAAAACAGTTGGTTATTTGATAGAAGAGCCGCTAATTATTAATAGTAAAATGAGTGCAAGTGATCGGAAGAAAAGAGTCCATGAACTATTAGAAATTGTAGGCTTACATTCCTATCATGCCTCTCGATATCCACATGAATTTTCTGGAGGACAGCGTCAACGAATTGGTATTGCGCGGGCCCTCGCCTTAAATCCGAAGTTGATTATAGCTGATGAAGCGGTCTCTGCCTTAGATGTATCTATTCAGTCTCAAGTTTTGAATTTGCTACGAAAATTACAAAGGGAATTTGGACTAACCTATCTATTTATCTCACATGATTTGAGTGTTGTGAAGCATATTAGCGATAGAATCGGTGTAATGTATTTAGGCAAAATTATTGAACAAGGAACAAAAGAGAATTTGTATGCTAAACCGCTTCATCCTTATACACAAGCTTTGTTATCGGCATCGCCGACCGTTAATTCGAAGAATCGTCGAGAAAGGATTGTCTTAAAAGGGGATATGCCTAGTCCGGCAAACCCTCCAAGCGGTTGTGCATTTCATCCGAGATGCTTTGCAGCCATGTCAATATGTAAATCGGCAATACCCGAGTTACGCAAAGTCGGGGACGAACATTATGTCGCCTGTCATCTATATAATGACCAAGTAGATTAAAGGAGGTGGCTATAGCATGAAATCTTTTTTAACACGTCGTTTACTCCAGTTAATTCCCGTTCTGATCGGAATGTCGATTGTGGTTTTTTCAATTATTCATGCGATACCAGGTGATCCAGCGACAGTGATTCTGGGGGATCAAGCCACTCCGGAAGCAGTTGCAGATTTGAAGGCTGAAATGGGGTTGGATAAACCGGTTGTCTCTCAATATATATCTTATATGAAAGATGTTGTAACAGGAGATCTTGGGACTTCATTGCGGACCAAAAAACCAATTGGAGAAGAAGTGTTACCCTATTTGACCGCCACGATAGAACTTATGTTAATCAGCATGCTCATTGCGGTTGTGGTAGGTATCAATGCGGGTATAATAGCTGCTTGGAGAAGAGCTTCGTGGTTCGACTACACCGCCATGCTAATCGCATTGATCGGGGTATCCATGCCTGTCTTTTGGCTAGGGCTGATGGAGCAATGGGTTTTTGCTGAAAAACTTCGTTGGTTACCTTCGACTGGGAGAATTAATGCACGGGAACCTGTTGACACGATTACAGGTCTATTATTGCTTGATACTCTGATCCGTGGAAATTTACCAGGATTTTGGGATGCGTTAAAGCATTTGATTTTACCAGGGATTGCTCTTGGAACGATACCGATGGCTATCATAGCAAGGATTACACGTTCCAGTATGCTTGAGGTACTAAATGCCGACTATGTCCGTACTGCCCGAGCCAAAGGTTTATCGGAGTTGAAAATCTTGTATAAACATTCATTAAGAAATGCTTTTGCTCCTATATTGACAATCATTGGAATGCTAGTCGGATTATTGCTTGGCGGTGCTGTATTAACAGAAACAATCTTTGGGTGGCCGGGTATAGGTCGTTACATATACGATGCAATCGGCTCGAGAGACTACCCTGTGATTCAGTCAGGTATCTTAATAGTTTCCACAATTTTTGTGTTTATTAATCTGATTGTGGATTTACTGTATGCACGACTGGATCCACGTATAAAATTCCGCTAAGGGGGGAGGAGGGTTATGGTACCTTCAACAAAAGAAATCAATGACAATATTGTTTTCAAACCTTCTAAAAAGTTAGTTTGGTTAGATGAATTGAAAAGACTGACCAAACAACGTCCAGCAATGATCGGTTTGTCTATTGTTCTATTCTTTATTGTAATTGGAATCCTAGCCCCTGTTATTACTTCAGAGCCATTTGACGGTTTTAATCCCGAAAGTACATTAATACCGCCAAGTGCAGATCACTGGTTCGGGACCGATGATCAAGGGAGAGATATTTTTACTAGGATAGTATATGGAGCAAGAATCTCGCTTTGGATCGGCTTCTTCTCGGTAATCGGGTCCATTATCGTAGGATGTCTGTTAGGTCTTGTTGCTGGATTTTACGGTAAATGGATTGATTCAATTATCTCCCGCTTTTTCGATATCATGTTGGCATTTCCAAGTATCCTTTTAGCTATTGCCATAGTGGCGATTTTGGGACCCAGTTTATTCAATGCGTTAATTGCGATTGCGATTATTAATATTCCGACCTATGGCAGATTAATACGCTCACGAGTGCTGAGTGTCAAAGAAGAGGAATATATAATGTCGGCTAGAGCGATTGGAATGTCTAACGGTCGAATATTATTTCAGCATATTCTACCAAACTCAATTAGTCCAATTATAGTACAAGGAACATTGGGGATCGCTACTGCTATTTTGGAAGCGGCTGCACTCGGATTTCTTGGATTGGGAGCGCAGCCAGGAGAACCCGAATGGGGGAAGATGCTTGCAGACTCCAGGCAATTTCTGACGGTAGCCCCTTGGACATTGCTATTCCCAGGTTTTGCAATCATGCTTACTGTAATTGGGTTCAATATGTTCGGCGATGGTTTGAGGGATGCTTTAGATCCAAAAATGAAGCGATAATAAAATGATTCTTTTACGTTAATTTATTGAGAGGATGACCTGCTATTTACGACAATGAAGTTAGTGGTTTTCTACGGATCCACTATCCATTTATACGGTTTTAGAGTGAAACATTTCCTTCATGTATGATTCTAACGATTTTATGAATGTTTTAGTTTCTGTGGAAAGAGCCCTATTCTTTGTCTTTGCCAAACCTAAATAGCTTTTATTAGGAATATGATCAATCAAAGGAATTGGAATTAATTCCCCTGTTTTGATATAACGATTATTTAGTAGCTCCGCCTCGGTTTCGATAGTGATTGCCAAGCCATTTCTTACAGTCTCGCTAATCGTTTCATTATTATTCGTTCTCAATAGTATCTCAAATGGACCAAATTGGTCATTGAATTTATCGAAGAACCAATTCATGAATTCTCCATTATACATCACAAACGTGTAATTCTTCAGTTGTTGAGGTGTGATGAAATCATAGGAAGCCAATGGAGAGTCTTTATTTACAAAAATGAAAAAACTAACTTCGTACAAATTTTGGAAATTTATGATGTTTTGGTGTTTCAATGTATTTTCATAAATTGCCAGTATGCCGATATCTAACTCCTTTTTTATTATCGATTCAACAATTTCAATAGAGGCAATTTCTTTGAATGTGATTCGTTGATAAGGAAATTCCATTCTCAGCTGCGACAGAATGGTTGGCAGAAAAGGCAAATGTAATCCTGTTACTAACCCAATTTTCAATTCATTTTGATCGGATGATCTGAATTTTTGAGCATTTTCTTTCAAAAGTTTTAACTGGAGTAATACATCAGCGGCATTCTGAATTAATACTTTTCCTTCAGAGGTAGGACTCACCCCTTGGGGAGTACGCTCGAAAATGTCTACTCCAAGTTCCATCTCCAATTTTAAGATTGATTGGCTGATCGCAGGTTGTGAGACATGTAATAACTGAGCAGTTTTTGAAAAGGAATGTGTTTCTGCGACGGAAACAATATATTCTAGTTGTTCGATTCTCATGACATCTATCCCCCGGGTCAATGCTTTTTAGTTTATCGTAACACTCTTTCGATATATGTGTTAAGTGTAAAACTTTCAAAAATCGAGAAAACTTCCAGGGCTTAGTTTGTTAAATAAAATTTGAAGTTACTTCGTAGGACGCTGTAAAAGGTTTGCATGTTCTAAACAGTGATTTGCTGGAATGGCACGGGAAATTGAAACAAGGGTTATTGAATTAATTATGAAGGAAGCCAATCCTCCCGATTGAGTACTGGGAGGATTGGCTTTTTCATTGGAGTATATATTACGGATTATTATGTTTTAGATTTCCTTTGTAATATTTACATATATAAAAGGAATTATTATCATTCATCCTTTTTCGTTTCTTATAATACTTATCTCACAACTACTGGAAATAAATAACCTTAATTCATGTAACTTCCGGAATATAATTCAGAAGATTCAAAAGGTTCATTGACCAAGTATAACCTTAAACGTATAATTCGTTTCGTAGGTGTTATAAACGATAAAGGAGGATGTAAATGCAAAAGAAACGGTTGCTAGCAATACTTATTATGGTGGTATTAATTTTGCCTCAACAATTTGTTTTGGCATCAGAAAAAGAACGGGCTGGAGAAGTCACCGTCATTCGTGACGCATATGGAGTACCACATTTATATGCTAAAAACAAAGAGGATTTATATGAAGCCTATGGGTACGTGATGGCGAAAGATCAGCTTTTCCAATTGGAAATGTTTCGGCGTGGCAATGAAGGAACCGTCTCAGAAGTGTTTGGAGAAGAGTATTTATCCAAAGATGAACAAACACGACGGGATGGGTATTCCGATAAAGAAATCAAAGAAATGCTTGCAGGTCTGGATCCCCAGTACCGTGTGTTAATCGAGAAGTTCGCTGATGGTATTTCAAGATATGTGAAGGAAGCGCTTCAAAACCCGGATGAAAAACTATCAAAGGAGTTCCATGATCATCAGGTAGTTCCTCGCGAATGGACTTCGATTGACATTGTCCGTTTGTACATGTCCTCTATGACTTTCTTTATGGATAATCATCAAGAGTTGACCAATGCAGAAATTCTGGCAGGACTCGAAGGGACATATGGAAAAGAAACTGCCCTTGCCATGTTTGATGATCTAGTGTGGACAAATGACCCGGAGGCTCCTACGAGCATTATGGACAAGGGATCGTCCACAACGAGCTCAGTTTCCAACACTTTGCAACCGATTTCACAGGGAGCTGTTGATGTTTCCAAAGAATTGAATGCGCAAAGAAAAGAATATGTACGATTATCCGAGGAACTCGGCTTGCCGCTTTCCGTCGGCAGCAATGCGATGATTGTAGGAGCGGATAAATCTGAATCAGGCAATGCTTTGTTGATGAGCGGTCCGCAAGTAGGCTTTGTGGCACCGGGTTTCTTGTATGAGGTAGGGCTCCATTCTCCAGGCTATGATATGGTGGGATCCGGTTTCATCGGTTATCCATTCATCATGTTTGGTGCCAATAACCATTTTGCTTTTTCTGCTACAGCTGGATTCGGGAATGTTACAGATATTTTCGAGGAAAAACTCAATCCGAATGACCCACGCCAATATTTACATAAAGGTATGTGGAAAGAAATGGACAAAAGGACAGAGTTAATCAAGGTTAAAACGGAAGATGGCATTAAGGAAGTGGAGAAGGAGTTTTATCGGACGGTACACGGTCCGGTAATCAGCATTGATGAAGAGAATCACGTCGCCTATAGTAAAGCGTGGTCATTCCGTGGAACTGAGGCGGTCAGTATGGCAGCTTACATGGAAGCGAATTTCGCTAAAAACCTTCAACAGTTCCAAGAAGCCGCAAGTAAATATACAATGTCGCTTAATTGGTATTATGCAGGGATCACTGGAGATATCGCCTATTACCATGTCGGGAAATACCCAATACGAAATGAAGAGATCGACATCAGGTTGCCTACGCCGGGAACGGGTGAATATGATTGGAATGGATTCTCCCCATTTGAGAATAACCCGCAAGTTATTAATCCGAAAAATGGGTATGTCGTCAACTGGAACAACAAACCCGAGAAAAATTGGAGAAATGGAGAAAACAGTTTCTATTGGGGAGAAGACAACCGGGTTCAGCAATTCATTAATGGCATGGAAGCCCGGGGTAAAGTGACGCTGGAAGATTTAAACGAAATCAACTATCACGCAAGTTTTGCCCAGCTTCGCACCCATAACTTTAAGCCATTACTAATCGAAACGTTGGAACAACATCAAGATATGGACGCTGATTATGCGATGTTGATCAATGAACTGAAAAAATGGAACAACCTAAAAGAGGACAAAGATAAAGACGGATATTATGACGCTGAAATTGCAACATTCTTTGACGCATGGTGGAGCACGGTGCATGAAAAGTTATTTGGCGAATCGTTGAAAGAAGTTTCCATGATGACCAATGGAATTACGAATCACCGCTATGGAGCCTCCTTGGCCAATCGACTGTTGAGCGAAAAGGAAACTAACTATCCATGGCTGGAAGAAGATCCAAAGGAGATCATTATGGATAGTGTCAATGAAGCTTTAGCGAAGTTGGAAAAAGAAAAAGGCTCATCTGTTGAGGATTGGAAAACAGAAATTCAAACAATGACGTTTGGGGAACAGTCCTTAATTGCGGTTCCACATGGTGAAGGGTCATCCACCCCGATCATTGAAATGAACCGCGGAAGTGAAAATCATTACATCGAAATGGTTCCAAGTGATCCAGTGGGCTTTAATATCACCCCGCCAGGCCAAATCGGGTTTATTAAGAAAGATGGAACCGTTAGCGAACATTATGAAGATCAGATCGAAATGTTTGCTAACTGGGAGTTCAAGCCGTTTTTATTCAATAAAAAGGATGTTGAAAAAGCTGGTGTGAACACAACAACCATTCAGTTGAATTAATCGACTGTCAATTAAAGGAGACAATTCCCCTCTACGTGTTTCAGGGGAAATTGTCTCTTTTTAAATTAAACTGGACAATCTCTCGAAAAATTCCTATTCTATGATACTATGAAAATAATAGGTAATTCGGTACAGGAGGATGGGTTTATATGAAAAAGGCGGTAACGGTGCAGGCGAACACAGTGGAAGAAGCTATACAACAGGCACTGGATTTGATCGGATTGCCATTGGAGCAAGTTCATGTAGAAGTGATTTCGAATCCTGGGCGTCGGTTGATGGGTTTTCGGAAAGTGATGGCGGAAGTGACGGTGACAGAAATTGAAGCTGAAGTGCCAAAAGATGAATCATTCGCAGAATTGGCAGCTATTGTGGATGATGTATTATTCACGGATTTCCCGGCTGATAACAAAGTCTCGAAGGAGGTTGGACAAACGGCATCCACTTCATCCGGTGTGAAACTGACGGCTGGCGAATTGCAATTTTCATTTGATGGAACGCAATATCCTGTCATTATTCCAGGGAATTCCGTCCAGTTCCATGTAAATGGAGAGCAAAAATGGGAAAGGACCGTCATTTTGCCTACAGATGAAGTCACCGTTACATTATGCGATGAATTCATTCCTCCGCAATTTTCCATCCAATTAATTGAACAAGAAATGATCGCCCTCCTACAGTTCACTCCGGGAAAGCGAGTCAGGCGCACGTTGGTCGACACAGACTGGCTACCGCAATTGCATCTCGAAGCCGAGGAAGAGGTCGAGTATTACAATAACCTGAAACCTCAGGCAATCGTCGATGTGCTGAAAGAAATGGGCATCCAGCAAGGTCTTTTATTCCCGGCCATCAAAAAAGTGACGGAAGTGAATAAACCATATGAGCTTATTGTGGCAAAGGGGACTTTGCCTGTCGAAGGAACGGATGGAGACTTGGAAGTCCATATCCAATACGAAGAGTTTGACCCGGACAGTGAGGAAAAGGTCGACTTTCGTGAAATGAATGCCATCATGAATGTCAGGGAAGGGCAAGTGATTGCAACGCATATATTGCCCGTACCGGGAACGGAAGGTCGGAATTTGCTTGGTAAACCGATTCGTGTCAAGCCGGTACGCGACATCCATTTGAAGCTCGGAAAAAATGTCAAACAAGTCGACCAAGATATCGTTGCGCTCATTTCAGGGAAGCCATCGTTGGATTGGCGGGATAAGTTAGTCAGAATCGATGTTCATCATGAATTTAACCATCCAGGGGAAGTAGATATGGAGAGCGGGAATATACGGTTCGAAGGGGATGTTCGTATTGGCGGAAATGTCATGCCATCAATGTTTGTAGGGGCAACCGGAGCGATTTATATCGGGGGAGCGGTAACGAAAGCTACAGTCCATGCCGTACAATCTGCGACCATCCGAGGGAATGTGCTTTCTTCGACCATTAGCGTCGGAGAACAGGAAGTGGTCATCAGTGAGTTGGTCGGCTACTTGAAATCTGTCGTAACAGAGATGGAACAAATTAAAACCGCTATCCATCAAGTGGTCGTCATCAGAGGGAACGACGAGGAGGAGATGAGTCCGTCCGAGTTGAAACGGCTCATTTATTTATTAATGGAAAAGAAATACTCCCGGTTCGAGGAATTGAATAAGCGATTCATCCAAAATGTCAAAGAGTATGCAGCTCAATTGACGGATGAGTGGACCGGTATAGCAGACCGTCTTTATGATGCCTTCATTAATCCATTAAAGGAAAGTCTGGAAGGCTTGGCGGAATTCGGACTGTTGATCGAAGATGCAAAAACGCTCATTGATATATATGGTGCCGACGCATCTCCTCAAAATAAACTCGTGCTTCCTTATGCCATTAATAGCACATTATTCAGCAACGGAAATATCGAAGTCACTTCGAAAGGGGTCTATCATAGCACCTTGACGGCGAAACATGATATCACCATTAAAGGGGTATGCAGAGGAGGCGAAATCATCGCGGAGAATTTGATTGCATTACAGGAAACAGGTTCCGAAAATCCTGTGAAAACAGTCGTTAAAACGAGTAGGACCGGTCGCATTAAAATCGGGCTTGCCTACGCCGGAACTGAAATCCAAGTGGGTCCGAGAAAGCATGTTTTCTCCAAAAACGGACATTCGATCGTAGCCCGGTTGAATGAAGAGGATGAATTAGTATTGTATTGATGGATCTAGTTGTATTCTACACGTTCCCGCCCCTCCAGGAGAAGAGTGAACGGACGCTTTATATCTAAGAAAAAGACTATTACACAGCCATCACCGGCTTTTGTAATAGTCTTTTTTTGAGCAGCATTTCGCGTCAGTTTGAAGGTTCCAGTTTTTCTTCCAGTTTCTCTTCAAAAGGTGCTACTGCCAAAGGCACTTTTTCCTTTTGCTTTTGCGGAATGAGGAATACAAGAATCAGAATGACTATAAAGAAACCTGCGACGGTATAGGATAAGTTCTGAATGGCGGAAGTCGCTCCCTCGCCGAGAGCAGTCGCTAACAGGTCCTCAAACTTGATGCCGAGCGAAACTAATTCAGCATTTAGTGCGTCACTGATTGTCGCTCCGTTTGTCGCTGCAGCTTGTTGCACATCACCCATCAATCCAGGAGAAACCCCGGCATCCGTTGCTTGTTGAACCAATGAAGAAGTTTTCGCCTTTGTATTGAACTGGGAGAATAGCACAATCCCGGTTGTAGAGCCTAAAGGCGCCCCGAAATCCCGGATGACTGCAAGTAAGCCGGACCCTGAACCGTACTTGATTGGCGGGATTTGTTGTAAAGCATATTTGATAAGGATGGCAGTGGCTGCCCCAAACCCAAAGAATCCAGCAAGCGTTAGAATATATGGAGTTTGCGTATACGCATCAATCCTCGAGAGGAGGAGCACCGCAGTCAATGGCAGTAAATAGGTGACTAGTAATAGTTTCTTATTATTCACTTTATCCGAAAGCTTCCCGATAATGAGCCCTCCGATGGCCGCTGCGCCGGCATTAAACATGAAGAACATGCCACTTTCCGCCACATCCCCGCCTGGACGCAAGGCAAGGAAGAAACTCATTGAATACAAAAGCAATTGCATGGCAGCTGTATAAATCAAATAAATGAGCACGATTAAAGCAAATACTTTTTGTTTTAAAATAGATATTTCAATAATGGGATGTGCACTCCGGTTCCCATGAATCCACATAATAGCAAGAGCGAGAATTGCGACACCTAATGTGCCCAATGTATAAGGTGAAGTTAGGCCGAACTGGCCGACGAGCGTAGAGACCGATAACACTGTTCCCGCAATGATGAATAATAACATAGTGCCAATATAATCGAGTTTACCGGAAACGACTCCTTTCGATTCCTTGACGAAGAACAGAATGGTAAAGAAACCGATCGTGGCTAACCCGCCGCTTACCCAATAAATGATGGGCCAGCCGTAGATTTTGATCAAGAAACCAGCTAATCCGGCTCCAAGCATCGCCCCTATCGCTTGCACGGAGTTAAAGATCCCCGAAGCCACCCCTCGCGATTCCTCATGAAAAATGACTCCGATAA
Organism: Sporosarcina sp. 179-K 3D1 HS; assembly: GCF_047228905.1. NCBI lineage: Bacteria > Bacillati > Bacillota > Bacilli > Caryophanales > Caryophanaceae > Sporosarcina > Sporosarcina sp. 179-K 3D1 HS. The sequence continues at coordinate 315,008 of NZ_JBFEGI010000001.1, read as the reverse complement.
AGGCAATGACAATAGGGAAAATACAGGCTACGCCAACCCCTTGGAACATCCTGGCTACAATGAGAAAAGAAAACGTCGGACTGACCGCGGCCGCAAATTCAGAAACCGCGAAGATGGCCATACCAACCAATAACACTTTCTTCCGGCCGTACTTATCAGCTAATCTTCCTGAAATCGGATAGAGGGTTGCAGACATGATATAGAACGACAATACAATTAGCGCTGCTAAATGAGATGGAACTTGGAAATGGTTTGAAATGACAGGAATGGCGGGCGATTGAAACGCCATTGCCTCGACTGCGATAAATGCGCTGAATACCAAAGCCATGTACTGGATCCATTGTTGCTTGGTCGTCTTCACTTTCTGTGTCGCTTGAACTTCCATTGCAATCCCTCCGATAATTTATTCTTCTAAGGCAGCTTAAAACAACTTTGAAAATACTGGTGTGTAAACGCTTTCAACAATAAGTGTTAATACTTGCAACTGCGCCTCCCTCTGTATTGAAATTACGTTTTGAATTCTGAAAATTTTGTATTGGATAGAATTATAGGTACTTCTTCTAGAAAACACAATCACTAATTTCTAGACTTTTGTTGGATAACCGACAAAAAGGGTTCAAGTGTTTGATAACTTCCAAGAAGAAGCCAAGCATCTGTTGGAATGTCGGAAAAATTATGGTGTAACGGGAAATTGTGTCACTTGGCCATAGTTCGTTGCCTAACATACGAAGCCAATGGATTTGAGATAAGAACCTTAATATATTCATTCGCTATATAGGTAGGCGTATATTTTTGTTCTTTGTCGAACAGCCAGTAATGTACGAAGCTGATAAAGGTGGATGCTAAATAATTTGCATAGAAACCGACATGAATTCCCAGCTCGTAATCCGCTTCTTGTAGTTCATTTATTTTAGCGACGGCATATTTATATAAATTCGCATATAATTCCGGTGTGAATTGCGGAACCTTTGTCGTATAGAGCAAACTTTTGAAGTAATCGGCGTTTTCAAAGACAAAAGCAAACATTTCTTCGATGGCTTGTATTGGAAAGTCTTTCTCCGGTTTTATCAATGATAGATGAGAGATTTCGAACGAGTCGATTAGTTCCATGATAAGTTCATCTATTAAACAGTTGATCAAATCTTCTTTATCCTGAAAATGAGCGTAAAACGTAGAGCGATTGACTTCTGAACGGTTTACGATATCGGTGACGGAAATGGCTTCCACTTCTTTTTCTTGGATCAATGAAATGAAAGCATCTTTCAAGACTTTTCTCGTCCGGACAATCCGGCGATCCACTTTCTTGTTCCCCATATTAATCCCTCCAATTAGATGTGTAATGAAAAATTTTCCCTTTACATAAGTCATCAAAAATCCAGTAATCTCCTGATCTACTGCTACTTATGAATAGCTTGTCAAAATTTGATTCGAAAGATTTCCGCAATTCAGTATTGCCATATATGCAATTATATATTACTATAAATGCAATGCAAGAGTTTATTTAGAAAATTTGAACAAAGGAGGAGTGTTTAAGAAAGCCAGTACATTGGCAAATTACTACGCTTAGTGAAAAGGGGTTCCCTTTAAGAAAAGATGGAATCTAGCCGAACTGGATATTCCGAGGAGGTTTTGAAAAATGAATGCGTATCTGCTATTGGAAATAGCGGCAAGCATTGTGCCTGATCAAGAAGTCATCACGTTTGGGGAAGAACGCCAGACATATGCCCAGTTGGTAGATAATACGAGTCGGCTAGCTGCCGCACTCCATGAAGCCGGTGTTAGGCAAGGGGATCGGATTGGCTTGGTCGCTACCAATCATCCGGCAGTGATTGAAGTGTTTTTTGCAACATTCCAGCTCGGTGCGACAGTTGTTCCGATCAATTACCGGGCCAAGCAAGAAGAGTTGAGCTATATGATCGAGGATGCCGGAGTCAAATTGCTATTCCTCGAAGATCGTTATCGGGAACTGATCACGCCAATGTTATCGGCAAGCGGTATGAAGACTGCAGTGACTATCGGCGGGGAAGCTGATCAGAATTTTCGGAACTACGAACAATTTAAGCAATCTCAACAGCCCTACGAGGGATTCGCGGATGTAGAGTCGGCGGATTTGGCCGTCATTCTGTATACGAGCGGAACGACAAGCAGACCGAAAGGGGTCATGTTGACGTACGGTCAGCTCACCACATATGTAATGAATCATTCCGAAGTGGCGGACGGTACCGATCGAGGTTCTTCGGTTGTCTGCATCCCGATTTACCATGTTGCGGGAACAACAAGTGTTTGCAACGCCATTTATACAGGTCGCCGTCTAATTTTGTTATCTCAGTTCGATGCGGAAAAATGGCTTCATGCCGTTGAACATGAAAAAGCGAACCATGCGTTTCTTGTTCCGACCATGCTGAAGCAAGTGATGGACCACCCACGCTTCGATCAAACCGATTTAAGTAGCTTGGAAAGTTTGTCGTACGGGGCGGCCCCCATGCCATTGCCAGTCATTTTGAAGGCTATCGAGAAGTTCCCGGAAACAACCGGGTTCGCCAATGCGTTTGGAATGACGGAAACGACCTCCACTGTTTCAGTCCTTGGCCCTGATGATCACAAATTGACAGGTAATCGGGAGGAGCGAGAAAAGAAAATTCAACGGCTCTCTTCTGTTGGGAAACCGCTTCCAGGAGTGGAAATCATCGTGTTGGATGACAACAACCAACTCGTTGGGCCGAATGTAGTCGGCAATGTCTACGTACGTACCGAGAGAGCGATGAAAGGATATTGGAACCGGCCGGAAGCTTCGAAAGAGACGTTGGTTGATGGCTGGGTTAATACAGAAGATGTCGGTTGGTTGGATGAGGAAGGCTACTTATTCCTCGGAGGACGCAGTTCGGACATGATTATACGGGGTGGGGAGAATATTTCACCTGCGGAAATCGAGGATGTCTTCCTTCAACACCCGAACGTGTCCGATGTCGCAGTCATTGGAGTTCCAAGCTTGGAGTGGGGGGAAGAAATCATGGCGGTTGTCGTCGTGGACAATCCCGATTCACCACCGGCAAGCGAAGAACTGAACGCATTTTGCCGGGAACGATTGGCAAGTTTCAAAGTGCCGGCGAATATCCTCTTTGCGGATACGCTTCCTAGAACATCCACCGGCAAAATCCTGAAGCGAGAACTTCGGGAACGTTACACTCCGGTCAATGAGACTACTGTGTAAACGCTTTCTCGGAAGAGGAAGACGAATTAAAAAAATTGGAGAGGTGAAAAGTATGCGCTTTGATTTGACAGAAGAACAGCAGCAATTAAAGCAGGAAATCCGAACATATTTGGAGACCCATATTACAGATGAGTTGCTTGAAGAAGTGAAAACGACAACGCAGGGTGGCCCGCTCTGGAATGAATACATCCGGAAAATGGGCGAGGATGGTTGGCTCGGTGTTGGTTGGCCGGTTGAATACGGAGGGCAAGGAAAAACTCCGTTAGAGCAATATATCTTCTTGGAAGAAATCAGCCGTTCCGGTGTGAACATCCCATTTATCACATTGGAAACCGTCGGACCTACGCTAATGAAGTTAGGTTCCGAGCAGCAGAAAGAATACTTCTTACCGAAAATTTTGAGGGGCGAAGTGGAAATCGCCATTGGATATTCCGAGCCGAATGCCGGCACGGACCTTGCCTCCCTCCAGACCACGGCAATTCGGGACGGGGATTCCTATGTCATCAATGGCCAGAAAGTGTTCACGACAAATGCGCACGTCGCTGACTATATTTGGCTGGCGGCACGGACTGATCCGAGCGCCCCGAAACATAAAGGGATCTCAATCTTCCTCGTGCCGACCAATGTTGAAGGCTACAGCTGCACCCCGATGGACTTGATGGGGAAAGGTGTATCGAACGTGACGTTTTACGATAATGTCCGTGTTCCATTGGACGCAATCGTCGGAGAGGAGAATAAAGGCTGGCATTACTTGACATCCCAGTTATCCTTGGAGCGTCTCATGCTCTCCACGTATTCCGAAATGGAACGGGTTGTGGAGGACATCATTGAATGGGCCAATGAAACGGTCATCGATGGCAAACGCATTATTGACGATGAATGGGTCCACACGAGCCTGGCGGAATTAACAGTCGATCTCGAAGTGCTAAGACTTCTCAATTACCGTGCGGCTTGGGCCCATGAAAATGAAAAGACGGCACCTTTCCGTCCATCCATGAACAAAGTCCTTTCATCGGAACTGAATTCGAAAACATATGACATCTGCATGCAGGTCATGAAGCTGTTCGGCCAATTAAGTGCAGATTCCAAACATGCCGTACTGAAAGGCAGAGTGGAATCCTTCGCACAGGCAGCGCTCATCCTTCTATTCGGAGGCGGAGCAAATGATGTTATGCGCGACCTCGTCGCACGGTTCGGACTAGAACTGGCCAAGAGTTCATGAGGTTGGCAACGTTGCAGGAAGGAATTCATTTCACAAAGGAGGAGCGAATCAATGGCAATCGCTGAAGAGTTGATTAAAAAGCATCTTAAAATCGAATCCGAAAAGACAGAAGGTCCCGACGCGGTCTGTGAACAGATGATCCGGCACTGGTGTGAGGTGATGCAGGAAAGCAATCCGTTATATGTGGATGAGGCATATGCCGCTTCGAGCAAATACGGAGGGGTCATCGCACCGCCGATGCAAGTGCAAGTCTATACGATGAGTCCGCTTTGGCCTGAACCCGCACGAAAAAAGAATCCGATGGAAAAACTCGTCGAATTGCTAGACAACAACAGCTATACATCCATCGTTGCAACCGAGCAAGTGCAGGAATATTTCGAGCCGATGAGACTGGGCGACCGGATTAGCTATACCATTTCCGTCGACTACATCTCCCCTGAGAAACAGACTGTCCGCGGACCAGGATATTTCGTTACATTCCTGTACAAATTCACCAATCAACGCGATGAACTCGTATGCAAACAGAGCTTTACGATTTTAGCTTACAATGCGATTTCGAAGGAGGGGGCTTGAATATGCTGACAACGAAAGAAGCTGCCATCACTTGGGATGACATCGATGTGGGTTACGAACTGCCGGTTTATGAACGGGAAGTCACCGCTGCTCTCGTTGCGGGCGGCGCCATTTCCGCAACACATGACTATGCCACAGTCCATCATGATTACCATGCTGCCCGCAAAGCCGGAGCGGAAGACATCTTTATGAACATCCTTACTACAAATGGACTGATTGGCAAGTATATCACCGATTGGACTGGTCCGACTGGGGAACTGAAAAAAATCCAATTGAGATTGGCAGTCCCCAATTATCCGGGTGACCTCTTTGTCATCAGCGGCACAGTGACCAAAAAATACGAAGCGAATGGCGAGTATCTCGTGGAAATCGACTATAAAGGAAAGAATAAGCAGGGCGATCATGCAAGTGGTAGCGTTATCGTCTCACTGCCTAAGGGGAGGTAATCGGAATGGGTACAGCAGTGCGTGAAAAAACAGCAATAGTCGGAATTGGAGCAACGGAATTCAGTCAGAATTGCGGACGAAGTGAGCTTCGCATGGCATTGGAAGCGATTTTGGATGCAGTCGAAGATGCAGGCATCAAAGTGGAAGACATCGACGGAATGGTCAATTATACACTGGATACGGCGGACCAAATCGAAGTGGTCCGGTCGCTTGGCATCCCGAATTTGAGCTTCTTCAATAAAGTGCCTTATGGAGGGGGAGCAAGCTGTGGCACCATCGCACAGGCGGTTGCTGCGATCGAGGCAGGACTGGCAACTACAGTGGTCTGCTACCGATCAATCCGTGATGCTTCTGGCCCGGTCACTTACGGGGACTTCGAACCGACACGGGTTGCGGGGGATACGTACATGGGCATGTACCATCCATATGGACTGCTAACGCCGGTCGCCTGGGTGGCCATGTTCGCCCAGCGCTACATCCATAAATACGGCGTGAAAGATGGCCAGTTCGCTCCAGTGTCTCTCGTGAACCGGGAGAACGCCAACCGGAATCCGAATGCCATATTCCATAATCGGACATTGTCATTGGAGGAGTACAACAATTCGCCTATCAATGTCGCGCCATTGCGCAGGCATGATTGCTGCCTGAGCACTGATGGGGCGGTGGCCATCATTGTGACTACCGCCGATCGCGCCAGACATTTGAAGCAAAAACCTGCATACATCTCGGGGGTGGCTCAAGGCATGTCCACGAATGGGGAAGTGATGACTTCTTATACGAGGGAAGACATTGCCACACTGCCGGAAGTCGAAGAATACGGCAAAAAGCTCTTTGAAATGGCACGCATCACACCAAAAGATATTAATGTGGCCCAATTCTATGATGCTTTCAGTCCGTTGGTACCTTTGCAATTGGAAGCGCTCGGCTTTGTCGGTAGAGGCGAAGGAGTCGATTATATCGAAGGCGGGCATCGGATTAGACGGGATGGCGAGTTGCCGATCAATACATCAGGCGGACTCATGTCGGAAGGCTATATCCATGGGATGAACTTGATTGCGGAAGGGGTCCGGCAAGTCCGCGGCACATCCACGACACAAATCGATGACGTTGAATATTCGTTGGTCACTGGGGGGCTAGGCGTCCCATCCAGCGGTCTCATTTTAAGAAGGGGGTAATTGGAATGGTCCAAAACAAAGTCGAGGTTCAGACACCAAAACCGATGATGAATCAAGATACAGTGAAGTTCTGGGAGTTGTTGCAGGAGAAAAAACAACTTCATTTGCAAAGATGTGCGGATTGCGAGACCTATTCCCATCCGCCGCGAGTGACTTGCCATAAATGCCGCAGTTTCAATATGGAGTGGGTGCCATCGGAAGGAAAGGGCGAGGTTCATAGCTATGTAGTGTATCACCGCTCCGTACACCCTGGATTCGAAGTTCCATATGAAGTGATCCTTGTTGAATTGGAAGAGGGTGTCCGGATCGTCTCCAATATGGTCGATTGCAAGCCGGAGGAAGTATATATCGGGATGCCGGTGGAACATGTTGTCGAGCAGACATTCGAGGATATCTCCCTAGTCAAGTTCAAACGCCAAACCACATGAGGAAAGAGGTGCCAGGAAGATGGATTTTTCATTAACCGAAATTCAAGAGGTTTTCAAAAGCACTGCCAAAAAGCTTTTCGAAGAGAAGTGGGATATTACGACATTACGTGCCGTTGAAAAGGAGGATCGGGGATTTTCCTCCACATTTTACAAGGAAATTGCGGACCTTGGATTCTTGGGCTTGGTCGTGCCTGAGGAATACGGCGGTGTCGGCGGCGGCCTGACCGACTTGGCTGTCATTGTGGAAGAGGCAGGTTCGGCATTATTTCCTTCCCCATTCCTGCCAACAGTCACTTATGGGGTGCTGCCGCTCCTCAAATATGGTACGGAAGCGCAGAAACAGGAGCTTCTGCCGAAAATAATCGAGGGGCAAGTGATTGTTTCAAGCGCCCTATCGGAAGCCCAAGCCCATTATGACATGAGATATATATCCGCTAGTGCGAAGAAATTGGGCAGGGGCTACGCATTGAGTGGCACGAAACTGTTTGTCCCATTTGCCGACTCCGCAGATTACTTGTTAACGTTGGCCCGGACGGATCCCGGTCAAGAAGGTAGTCCGGATGGCCTAAGTCTATTCTTAGTTAAGAATGATCCGTCTACAGTCCGTCATACTCCGTTGAAATCCATCGGTTCGGATGGCCTGTATGAAGTCGAATTCCTCGATACTCTGCTGACAGATGCTGATCTGCTGGGGGCAGAGGGGGATGGCTGGTCGGTCGTGCAAGAAATCATCCAGCTGGGGACCGCTCTCCAATCTGTCGAAATGGCTGGCTTGCTTGGCCGGGCGATGGACCTGACGAATGATTATGTGAAAGAGCGAACTCAGTTCAATCAGCCGATCGGTAACTTCCAATCCGTCCAGCACCGGCTGTCTGACATGTATACAGTCGTGGAAGGTGGAAGACTCGCTGCATTCCAGGCGATCTGGCGATTGGAGGAAGGGCTGCCAGCAGAAAAGGAAATTGCTGTCGCCCAAGCGTGGCTCAGTAAAGATGGCCAGAAAGTGCTCGTCGGCGCACACCAGCTTCATGGCGGCATGGGCGTGGATATGGACTATCCACTTCAATTCTGCTTCCGCCGATTCAAAAGCATGCAGTTGAATCTCGGGCCGACTGCCAACCATTTGAAGATGATCGGCAATTCGTTCATCAAAAATCAGAAGGCGGAAGTTGTGCACGCACACTAAGCCAAAAGTAGAACATATCGCCTGGCGTTATGTTCTTCCTCTTATACATTGCCCTACCAGTCCCACCCTATTACTAGAGGAGCAGAGGTGAAGAGATATGGAGAAGCAAGCCCTTGCCGGAATCAAAGTCATTGATTTATCGCAATTGGTTTCAGGTCCATATTGTACAAAGTTACTAGCTGATCTGGGTGCTGAAGTGATTAAGATCGAACCGCCTGGATTAGGGGACCCCTCCCGACTGGAAGGACCCTTTCCAGGCAATAAACCGGATTTGAATGCAAGCGGACTTTTCGGTTATTTGAATAATAACAAAAAAGGGATCACGCTTAACCTAAAGACATCGGGAGGAATTGCCGTCATTAAGCGGCTTATTGAAGATGCTGACATTCTAGTGGAAAACTTTGAGCCGGGTGTCATGGCGGAGCTTGGAATCGATTACACTACGCTGAAAGAGCTTAATCCACGGCTCATCATGACTTCCATCACCAACTTCGGCCAGGCCGGAAAGTATCGTGATTATAAGGCGACGGAACTGGTCGCTCAAGCGATGAGTGGGTGGGTCAGTTCCATCGGGGAATACGGAAAACCTCCGTTGCGGGCGGGCGGCCCGATCCGTCTCCTGGATTATATAACGGGAACTTTTGCGGCCATGGCTACGATGACAGCGGTCATCGGGCGGCGGAAATCACAAAAAGGGGAACATATCGATGTTTCGACTGTCGAAGTCGGCCTATTGCAACGTGCTTACCCGACCGTGCAAGATTCATTTCCGAACAGTACCCATAAGACGCCAAAACGTTTTGTTATGTCGCCGAGCATAGAGAAGTGCAAGGATGGCTATATCGGCATCACGCTTCTGACGGGGCAGCATTGGCAAGACTTTTGCTGTATGACGGAAATGTATGACTGGATGGAAGATCCGCGTTTCATCTTGCTGACGAACCGGTTGAAGCATAAATCGGAATTCCAAGCAAGATTGGATGAGTGGCTAATGCAGCATACAAGAGAGGAAATCATCGAGATTGCCAAAGACTGGAAAGTTCCCGTCATTCCCGTACCAACGTTCGAAGACATGCTATCCTTCCCGCAATATGTGGAACGCGGCTTATTCGTAAAAGTGAATCACCCCAAAATGGGGGAAGTGACCCAGCCGGGCGCTCCTTTCCATATGTCCGAAACCCCTTGGCGAATCAAAAGCCCTGCACCCCTGCTAGGGGAACATACCCAAGATATCTTGGATGGGCAACTGGGCATGGAAGAAACAGACCTTCAAAAGATGCAAACCGCTGGTATCATCTAAAGATTCCATCATTTCAAAAGGAGGAGAAAAGCCATGTCATCTTTACCGTTGGAAGGAATCCGGATTTTGGATTTATCAATGTGGTGGTCTGGACCGATTTGCACTTCGTATCTTGGGGCTCAAGGAGCGGAAGTCATTAAAGTGGAATCCATTCAGGCGCCTGATGGATTTCGATATACTGCCACATTGCCGGGAAACGACTGGTGGGAATTCGGAGCGCAATTTAACAGTGCCAATTTGAATAAGGTGGGCATCACGCTCAATTTAAGCGATCCGAAAGGCAAAAAGCTTTTTACCGAGTTAGTGGAAAAAAGCGATGTTGTCATCGAGAACTTCTCGGCAAGGGTGATGGAGAATTTCGGGTTGGATTACGAGGTGCTTCGGCAAGTGAACCCGAAAATCATTATGCTATCCATGCCGGCTTATGGGAAGACAGGGCCGTTTGGACAGCAACCGGGTTTCGCTTATACGTTCGAGATTTTGTCAGGAATTGCCCAAGTGAATGGATATGAAGGCGGAAATCCATCGATCATTTCGGGAGTAGGAGATGTCATCGCGGGTTCCCATACGGCATTCGCTCTATTATCCGCATTGGAGTACAGGGAACGGACAGGGAAAGGGCAGGCCATCGAGGTGGCGCAAGTTGAAGCGTGTGCCAATATGGTAGGGCAAGCAATCTCAGAATTCTCGATGAATGGGAACAATTGGGGCCGGTCAGGGAATCGGCAACCGGGGTTTGCTCCGCATGGCATCTATCGCAGTAAAGGGGAAGATTCGTGGGTGGCCATCGCCGTCAATGATGAAACGGAGTGGCGCAGCTTTTGCAAAGCGTTAGGCGAGCCGATGTGGTCGCGTGACGAACGGTTCCAAACGATGGAAGGCCGTTGCGAGCATCAGGATGAGTTGGATTCATTGATTGAAACTTGGACGAGCAGGTTCGGTCACTATGAAGCGGCTAATCTATTACAAGCAGCAGGGGTCAATGCTGGACCTGTCTTGGAAGTGGATGAAATTGTGGAAGATCCATTCTTGGAAGGGATGTTCCAAGAAATGACGCGTGAGTTGATTGGGTCCCATAAGTATCCTTCCTGGCCCATCAAGTTTTCAGGTGAACGTATCCTCCAACGGACTGTTGCTCCTATGTTAGGTCAACATAATGAGTATGTGTTAAGCGAAATTCTCGGGTTAACAGATGAAGAGATCCAGCAATTGGAACAGGACGATATCATCGGAACGGTACCGATTGGTGCCAGAGGAACCGTTGAAACGGCATCCAAATGAAAAGGAGGTGGTCTTGATGGCCGTTAAAGTAGGGACGAAATATAAATGCGCCCAATGCAATAGTGAATTTATCATTACCAAGTCGACACCTCAGGCAGATTTGAAATGCTGTGGGGAAGATGTGGAAGCGAAGTGAATAGTATTCAAACATAGATGACAAGGGAGGGCTATACCTATGGCAAACCAGCTGGGAAAACGACTGGAGTGTAAGAAATGCGGAGTGGAAGTGCTGTGCACCAAATCCGGGGAAGGCACAGTTCATTGTTGCGGAGTGGAAATGCAGATGAAGCAGCCCGTCTCCCTTCCGACAGCGGACTGATTAGTTCATAAAACGTGGACAGGTTGCTCTGTAAAGGAGGGGTTACATGGAGAGAGGCAGAGATACTATTTTGCTGGAAGGGCTTCGAATTTTAGATTTGACCTATGGCCCCTCCGGCGGCTATGCGGGTCGCCTCTTTGCGGAAAGCGGAGCCCACGTAACTAAAGTTGTGACCGGGGATCAGGAAATTTCGACATTTAAAGATTCCCGGAAGCGGATGATCCGGACAACGGATAACCAGCTTCCTGAGACAATTGCGGAGCAGCTGGCGGTCGGACATTGGGATATTGTTTTATGGGATAGCCATATGGCTCTTCACCTAGAAAGTCAATTGGCATCCTTGCTGGAGAAAATCTCCGGTTCATGTCTTTCTGTCCGGATTCATTTCCCATCAACGGTCGATGTGAAAGAGGAGCATGCTCTGCAAGAATGGGGCGGATGGACGTCCTTGACGGGCGACCCGCACCGATCTCCTTTGTATATTGGAGGTTTTCCGGCTACTTCTTTAGTGGGGGCACACACTGCGGCAGCCACGATGTTTGCATGGCTGGAGCAGAAGAAGGGCTTTGTCCAAGTTGATGCGTTGACGGTAGTGGTCAGTGCGTTGGAAGGAGTCTATACTAATTATTTGGAAACTGGAGAAGTACGTGAGCGAGTGGGAAACCGGCATCATACCTTGACGCCAATGTCCATCTTCCCGTGTCAAAACGGTTTTTCTTTCATTGGAGCCCCTGTGGATGAGCAGTGGGAATTGCTCGAGAGATGGATGGGACGCGCTCCAAATCCGAATTGGGCTTCAGTTGATGAAAGACAGCAATCATATCCAGCATTGGAACATTGTATAGCCGACTGGACTCAGGGGATGGAGCGGGAGGAATTATTCCATACCGGCCAAGCGTTCCGTCTTCCTTTTGGAGATGTCCAAACTCTGGAAGATGTAAAACGTTGTCCTCATTTGAACATGCGCCATTTTTGGAAAGGGCAACATCCATCTGATGGAATACAGCTTCCGTGGATTATTTATCGCCACTCATCATGCAAACTGGAAAATCGTAGTCATTCATTGAAACGTCTACGGATTCTTGACTTGACGAGCATGTGGTCGGGTCCATATTGCACCCGATTGTTTGCCGATCATGGTGCCGAAGTGATCAAAGTGGAGGCTCCCCACCGACCGGATGGTATACGGGGAAATTCCGGGGAGAGCCCCGCTCCATTCTTCAATGAACTAAACCGGAATAAGTGCGGCATTACGTTGGATCTGCGTCAGGAAGAGGAACGTGCGAAATTTTTAAAACTTGTTGCCACGAGTGATATCCTTATCGACAATTTCAGTCCACGGGTAATGGAGAACTTTGGGTTAACCCGGGAGGTTTTATGGGCTCAACAACCAGGTCTCATTATCATGTCACTTTCTGCATTTGGACAGACCGGTCCTTACCGGGATTATGTCGGGTATGGCCCGACTTTGGAATCGATGTCGGGTTTAGCCTCATTGACTGGCTATCGGGACGGTATTCCTTGGCTGCCCGGCTTTTCAATCAGTGACATCGGTGCAGGTATACATGGAACCTTTGCCTTGCTGGCGGCCCTATATTTCCAGCGACGTTTCGGAAACGGGTTGGCGGTTGACCTCTCGCAATATGAAGCCGCCATCCAATTGATAGGCGACTATATAATAGAAGAAACTTTTTCACCAACGCCCCTCCAGCCAGTAGGATGCACAAGCATTGCCGAACTGGCAATTCAAGATCAGAGACCGCTTGAAGTGAAAACGAGTGACGGCAAGCGATCCATCTCCACGCCTTGGATCATCGACAATCCGGAAAATCAAACGTATGAGCCTGCTCCTACACTTGGACAGCATAATCCGCTTTTGGAAGACTATATGGCAAAACGTGAATGGCATCATCAGCTCTAGAATAAAGGAAGGGGGAATTCCGATGAACGATTGTCAAGTGGAGTTAACAATAAAAGACATGATTGCTTATGTGGTGCTCAATAATACTGCAAGTTTCAATGAGTTGAACGCCGCAATGTCACAGGAACTGCTTAGCATTGCGAATGAACTGATGTTTAGGGAAGACGTGAAAGTGGTCGTCCTGGGAAGCCGGGGTCCCGATTTTTCAATTGGTTTGGATTTGACAGACTCCCAGGTCGATGCAGAGGTGGACGAGGCGTACACTGCTGTTCGTCTAGCCAGTGAAATGATTGAGAAATGGGCACGGATTCCATACCCGATCATAGCAGCAATAGATGGAAGATGCATGTCACTCGGATTCAGTTTGGCATGCGTTGCAGATGTGCGGTATGCCTCGAGCACCGCCTTTTTTTCAATTCCGGAAGGAAAACATGGATTGGTTCCCGCGGGCGGTATAACACAACGTTTGCCACGATTGATAGGCAAAGGCCCGGCCATTTCCATGCTACTTGGCGGAGAAGCGATGCCAGTGCAGGAGGCCGAACGCCTTGGTTTGGTGAACGGGATTGCGGAGGGGCAATCGGCTTGGGATGCAGCATGTGAAGAAGCGATGCAGCTTTCCAAACTTTCGACGCTTTCTTTGCAGTTTACGAAAGAGTGTTTGTTAAGAGGTGGCGAATTGTCATTTGAACAGGCGCTGCGATTGGAACTGGACGTTTATATGCTGCTTCAAACGAGTGATGATCGCATGGAAGGGGTCCAAGCGTTCCTTGAAAAACGGGCACCTCAATTTACGGGAAATTAAAACAGGCTCCTGTCTTCTTTCGCTTGGCAGGATGATCATGAGGGGGAGAGACCGATGAATACGAATGAGCCGGCGGTATTGATGGAAAAGGAGGACAATATTGCAATCGTTACGTTGAATAGGCCAGATGCTTTAAATGCTTTCAACGTGGAAATTCGGGATCAGCTATATGAATATATTTTGGCAATTAATGCAGACCCGACAACGGATGCGGTAGTTGTTTGTGGAGCGGGACGAGGGTTTTGTGCGGGTGCTGACTTGACCGAGTTCGGGACGGAGACGACAGTCATTCGAAAGCGACGCATTCGACTCCAACATGATTTATGGGAAGAGATTCGACGGATGCCTAAGCCAATTGCAGTAGCCATGCACGGCTTTTCGGTCGGTTCCGGCTTGGAAATGTCCATGCTTTGCGATTTTCGATTTGCCGCGCCAGGCACGAAATTATCTTTGCCTGAGGCACGGATCGGGATGATCCCTGCGGCGGGTGGGACCCAAAGTCTCCCAAGATTGCTTCGGCAAGGGCAGGCAATGGAGTTTTCACTAAGCGGCCGTCAAATTACGGCGGAAGAAGGGGTGAAGTTGGGCATGATCAGTGCCCTGCTGCCCAAAGAAACCTTAGTACAGGATGCGATCCAATTTATGAAGAGGATTGTACAGAACAATCCTCAGGTTTCTCAATGGATCAAAGTTTTGGCAGCCCACGGTATGGATATGCCGTTATCGGAAGGCATTGCGAAGGAGCGGATTTTGATCGAACGTTCTTGGAAGGAGCGCAAGAAACGGGTCGCTGCAATAGTTTCCGCTCAGGCGTCAACGGATGCCTAATTATTTCTGATTTCAGCTGAAATTTTCTCTGCGTACTTCTTCACCATGTCGATATAAAGTCCTTGCTTCTCTTCATTGATCCGGGTCATCGGAAAGTAGATCCCGATTGTGGCGACCGGTTCATCGCTATGATCCCAAATAGGGGCGGCAAAGGCTCCTGAATCGGACATCCTTTCACCCAGGCTGAAGGAATAGCCGGCTTCCCGGATGGAGGCTAACCTTTCTTTCATTTGCTGAGTATCCGTAATGGTATTTGGTGTAAAGGGTTCCAATACGGTTCTTTTCAAATAAGAATCGATATCGGAAGGTGCCATATGAGCCAAGTGGCAGTTGCCGGCAGCGCCTAAATGGAGATCGATCTCATCGCCAAATGGAATGGTTACTTTCACGAGTTGGTTACTATCGATTCCGGATAGATAGATATATTTATTGCCGCTTCGGATGGATAAGTAGATGGATTCGTCCGTAAGCTCGGCCATTTCTTGAATGAACGGCTGTGCAACACTGACGACGTCAGACACTTGGGATTTCTGTACCAACTGGAATAGGAGGGGACCCGGGTGGTACCGTTTCGTTTTATTATCCCGGACAAGAACGCCACGGTCGGCCATCGTGGCAACGAGACGGAAAGCGGCCGTTTTGCTTATGCCGATTTCTTGCTCGATTTCTACAAGGCCGATAGATTCATACTTCAGAAACATTGTCAGCAGCGATATAGCATTATTCACTGTATTTAAACGGTGTACTGTTTTATTCGAGGACATGTCATCACTCCGTTGAATTTGATTAGGAAGCACCATGTCTTTGAAGATTTGGTTGCTACAGGTAGTATACAGTAAATTTGCATTATTGCCTATGAGAGGGTGACTGAAAGCATATTGAAAGTCTCAGAGGCTCCCGTGGACTAGCTTGCCGGCAATCCATACCGCACAGACATCGATCATGCCAAGCTCATCCGCTTCACAAGTGAGGGGATTCTGGTCAATCAAAAGGAAATCGGCTTGATAAGAGGGTGCGATGATGCCCCGGGTCTTTTCCCATCCGGCAGCGTATGCTGCGCCGCTCGTATACAATTTGAGTGCTTCCCATCGGTTGAGTTTTTCGGCCACCCCGATCAGGTTGCCGGTTTTGGTGGAGCGCGTACAGGCAGCCTGCATTCCAATCCATGGATTGACGGAAGCGACAGGGGCATCCGATCCCGCTGCCAAGGGAACACCGATAGTCCGCAAACTGTTCATCCGGTAAAGCCAATCATGTTCGGTAGGATCCACATCTGCCAAATACCGGTTTCCATGATCATAGATAAGGCTTGGATTGGTCACGACGGTGATGCCTAACTTGGCCATATCGGGCAAAAAAGCATCCGGGCAAAGACTAAGATGCTCCAGGCGATGCCGAAGCTGCTTATGCGGAAATATTTCTTTTGAATGACGGATGGCTTCTATTGCCGTCCACGTCATTTCCGGATCGACGACATGGATGGCCAGCGGGATATCTTGCCGGGTGGCTTCGCGCGCTAACCGTGACAGTTCTTCCAAATCGGGGTGCAGTTCAGGCAAAGGCTCCATGACGATCTTGCAGTGTCCTAGTTCCAGTTTTCCTGCATGGATCTCCGGCAATGCTCCCACATAGTCTGCAATCAGATGGCGATCGTTTAAACCCGTCATGAACTGGATGGAGATCGGCCAATCTTCATCAAGACGAGCTGCCCAAAACTTCAAATCTTCCAGACTGTTTGAAGGGGTGGCGTCCTGAACAGCCGTGATCCCGGAGTGCAAAAGCTGGGACTGTAATTGAGCCGCTCCGCGCATCAATTCTCCCTTATTTAAACGAGGGATGATATCTCGGGACAACCAAGCATCTCCGCCGAATATGACGCCGGTCGGAATACCGGTCAGCGCATCCCGTTCAACGTAAACGCCCGGCGGATCGATCGTTTCACGAGTGATTCCAGCCAATTCCAGAGCAAGACTGTTCAAGACGGATACATGTCGGGTGACATGGCGCAACCGGATCGGATGGCTGGTAGTTGCTTGGTCCAGATCATGCCGGGTCGGATGCCGCTGTTCGGTCAAGCTGGAAATATCGTATCCTGATGCGCGAATCCATATGCCTTCCGGTAATGAATCGGCTTGTTGGCGAATGGCTTGGATGATGTCTTGAATGTTTTTGACTGTATCAGCCCCACACGAAACAGAAGGGAATTGGCTGATCTGTGCGCGAAGATGGCAATGGGCATCGATCAGGCCAGGGAATAACGTCAATCCTTTTCCATCGATCCGAATGCCGTTCACTGCGAGCGGCCAGGACTGCTCCTGCTGAAGAAGACCGATGATCTTGCCGTTCGCCACGGCGACCCCGTGGGCAGACGGGTGTAAAGGATTCATCGTCAGCACTGTGACATTTTCAATTAGCAAATCGGCAGGCAGCCTAGTTTCCATACGGCAAACCTCTTTCTGAAAATATTTTCATTTATCATAGCATAGTTGTTTGTACTTTTATTATAGTATTCGAACAATTGATTTTTTAAAAAACTATATGTCAGGAGGTATGACCCATGAAGCTAAAAGGCAAAGTAGCGTTGGTTACAGGAGGCTCATCGGGAATCGGCAGAGGGATTTGCCACGCATTCATAAAGGAAGGGGCTACCGTCGTATTCGTTGGGTTGAATGAACAGAAAGGGAGAAGGACGGAGCAGGAGTTATTGGATTTGGGAGGGCAAGCTCTTTACATCCAGGCCGATCTGCAAGATCGCAAGGGACTTCCTTCTCTAATCGACAAGACGGTCGCTGCATTCGGCAGGCTGGATGTCTTGGTGAACAACGCCCATGCAACGAACAATAAGACATTTGAAGAAACGACGGAGGAGGATATGGATTACTCCATGAACACCGGGTTTTGGCCGACGTTCATCTTAATGCAGGAAGCATTGCCCCATATGAAGGAGACAAGAGGGAAAATCATAAATTTCGTGTCAGGGGCAGGGATGATCGGGTTGAGCAAGCAATCTTCATACGCCGCAGCCAAAGAAGCGATTCGCGGCATTTCCCGCGTAGCTGCCAATGAATGGGGACGTTACGGCATTACCGTCAACCTGATATCACCGATCGCCAAATCGCCAGGGGTGGAACGGATGGAAGAGCATCAACCGAATGCCTACAATAAAATGATTTCCCTCATTCCGATGGGAAGGCTGGGGGATTGTGAGTTGGATATCGGTCGATCTGCTGTTTTTCTGGCAAGTGAAGATGCGGATTATATAACCGGCCAGACAATCATGGTGGATGGTGGAACGATCATGGTTCGTTAAGAACGTGAACAGGGGCAGTAAGGGGGAAGCCGAAATGCTAACAAAAGTGGGAACTGGAATTTTACGCTTACAAGTGCCGATGCCATTTAATATGGGAGCGGTCAATAGCTATTTCGTGGAAGGGCAGAGTGGGTACACCGTCGTGGATACGGGGGATAACACGATGGAAGCAAGAGAAGTGTGGAAAAAGGTTCTTGCCATGGATATTCCAATAGAAAAAATTGTGGTTACGCATGCACACCCGGATCATCTGGGGCTAGCTGCTTGGTTTCAAAATGAGTATGGACTTCCTGTTTGGTTATCCGAAGAAGGGCATAAGGAATTGGTCAGAGCCCGCCAGATGTTTATGGACGATTATGAAGATGTTATGATCCCTTTTGCGCTTCAGCACGGGGCTGCGCTTTACCCGCCCGCGGATGACAGATCTAAGCAATATTACAAACCGGATACGTTCCAGTTCGAACCGGACGTCCTCTTTAAGATGGGGGACGACATTCGGCTTGGGGATGCCGCATTCCAAGTTATCTGGACTCCGGGGCATTCGGAAGATCATTGCTGCTTTTACGATCAGGACAGCAAGATTATGTTTGCGGGCGATCATATATTGAAGAACATGAATCCAATCGTTACATCCCGGCATATGGAGGATAATCCACTGCAGGAGTATATGGAATCGCTTGATAAAATCGAATCCTGTCAAACAGAGTTGGTTTTGCCTGGGCATGGGGAACTATTTGAGAACTTGGCAGGGCGGATTGCTGAGATGAAATCCCATTATGTGAAGAGATGGTTGCAAACGTATGAAGCGATCGGCAGCGAAGGAAAGACGGCATACGATGCTTCCCGGATCGTCTACTCAAACTACACCGAAAGACGGGTTATGCCCGCTTTCTTGCAGACCATTACCAATTTGATCTACCTGGAGTCTAAAGGGGCTGTGCGGTGGGAGAAACGGGACGGCAAGATTTTCTACTTCCAAGTTCCTTCATTCCGCGAAGCGCTCTCCAGCGCCACGGTCTAGATTGTATTCGAAAAGAATGTGGTTTCGCCATGAATAGAAACGAGTGATTCGCATGAATAAAATGATCAAACCCACCATCATATCCATTTCCATGGCGACGGTCATGGCAGGAGCCGCCATTTCCCCTGCCATGGCCTTGATCGGAAAAGCGTTTCCGGAAGTGAGTGCAGTCAAACTGAAGCTCGTATTAACCATACCATCTCTAATGATTGTCTTCTTTTCATTCGTCTCGAGTTTCCTCATCATGAAGCTGCCGAAACGCACCATCCTACTGATCGGGTTATCGATTTATGTTGTAGCCGGCACAGGGGCCCAGTTCGTTCAGTCGATCAATACTCTGCTTGCCTTTCGTTTGTTACTAGGCGTGGGAGTCGGGCTGATCATGCCGCTGTCCATGTCACTGATCAACGATTATTTTGATGGAAAAGAACGAACGATTATGATGGGATATAATACGGCTTTCAGTAATTTTGGAGGTATAGTCACAGTCATGGTGGCCGGTTTTCTGGCCAATATGAGTTGGCGTGCCCCCTTCAATGTTTATCTAATGGGCCTCGGCATTATGGGTTTAGTTTACTTCTTCTTGCCGAAGAATGAAGTGCCTCGTTCCACACCAGCCATGTCGCAAGGAAGAATCCCCTGGATCATATATGGCTATGGATTGGCAATGGGGGGCATTATGGTTGCCTATTATTCCATCGCGACCAGCATGGCACTGTATATGGAACAGAACGGAATTGGAGGAACCGCGCTTGCAGGGACCATCATTTCCTTCACTACGATTGGCGGGATGATTACCAGCTTGACACTTGTCCATATTGAAGATTTGTTAAAGAAATATGCCATTCATATCATGTTGCTGCTAATGGGTCTGTCCTTCACTTTTCTTTCAATGACCACATTAATTCCTGTCATTATCGTGAGCGTCCTCTTTATTGGATTCGGGCAAGGTGTCCTATTTCCCCTTATTTTATTGAAGGTAATCGATCAGGTGGAAATCCGGAAAAGTGATCGTGCGGTTGCCATTACGACGAGTTTTATTTTCCTCGGACAATTTTTATCGCCAATTCTATTAGAAGCAGTCAGTTCGATTGCCGCCAACGAGTCGGTCCGCTTCCAATACGGGTTCCTCGCCATAGCGATCTTCGTCATCGTTGCCATCCATATGGCCTTGTCTTTCAAAAAAGGCCCCCTCACATATTTGAAAAAGAATTGGTTGAGTCCGGGCGAGACAGCAGGGGAACCGCCGCCTAGGACAGAGAAAACAGGGCTCTCTAAAAAGCCCCTAAAATGAGCCGTATTTCTCTAACGGGTATGTTTGATGAGGAGAAAACAATAAAAATACAGTGTTCGGGGACGCAATTCGAAAATGAATTGGTGTCCCTGTTTTGTTGTAGCATCAACGTTTAGAGTTATTATATAGATGAACTGGTACCGGAACGGGTACTTTGCTTAATGATCGGAGCTGCTATGACGGCTTTATTTCCCTGCTCAACTAAAGGGGCAGGTTAGGTGAAGAACAAGGTGTTTTCGGAGATGTGTCAAATAGTTACTATTACAATTCAATTTCTTTCGGGGGAGGGAGTTAAGTTGAAGAAAATAATCACTATATTATTTACAATTATGCTTTTAACAGCTTGTTCAGAGACTACGTATAATGATTATAAATTTAGTGGAGAAAGTGAACATTGGGAAGCTGAATATGTCTATAAGGGAACAGAAAAATGGGGAGGAAAAGAAACTTATTCAAACGAAGATAGTTATAATTTTATACTAGAATATAAAGGTTCTTTAGAAGAGTTATCTTCCATACAGAAACTTTACTACTCTTATGAAACAAATAGTAGTAACGGATATAGAAATGAGGAGTTCACGGAACCCCCCTCAACAGTAACATTTACATCTTCAGGTCGTTCGGAAGGCGGGGCAAAAGTACATGAAGATGAAGTTATAAAAGTAATTGTAAAATGGGATAACTTTGAAGAGTCGTTTGAACTGTATAATGATGGTAAGTAACTTTGTTGAACGGTTGCTTTAGTTTAATACGGAGTACAGCCTTTTATTTTATTTAACTAAAGAAGCAGTTTAGTTGAACAATGATAAACAACTACAAAGGAGTTAAAATATGGATTACTTGTTATTTTTCTTTTACTACATAGGATGGCTTTTAATGCCTATCTGGTGCATTATATTTTGTTTGAATTTGGTTTCTATATTGAAAAAAGTAAAACACGAAGAAAAAACTACGGCCAATACAGTTTGGCTAATAATATCGTTTACGATTATTATGTGGACCATTGCATCGCTAGCAGTAGGCCCTAATTAAATGGGCGCTTTACCTGAAGAACATTGGGCTACTAAGACGGCTCAATGTTCTTATTGAACTAACGGAGCAGGTTAGTTGATAAGATAGAACATTGCTAATAAGGCTCTAACTACTTATATGAGGGAGGATGGTTATGAAAGTGAAATTGGCTGTTTTCTTTTTGTTATTAATGCTCCTAATTATTTTCACCTACTATAAAGTGAATTATAGGGATTTTGATGAAGCTATAAAAGAATCGAATGTCCCGATTGATGAAGTTTTCCATACTATTGACTTTAATGATCACAAGATAATGTTTTACGGCGATGGTGATGTTTTATCAATAGCATTAATTGATAAGACCGTTCTTGGTTTTCGGTGGGTGTTTGGTACAGGAAGCAAGCAGTTCAACGAAGGGGATAGAATGCTGACCCGAATGTTTAGTAACTTAGAGCCAACAAGAAAAAAGTCGGATAATGAACTAATATCCCTGACGTTCGGGGTCATTAACGACGCTTCGATTGAGACACTTGAGATTAAATATAAAGACCAAGATTTCACTAAAGCAACAATTATAGAAACAAGTAAGGGACGAATATGGTATTGCTTTTCAGAAACCCCTGTTAATTATGATCCCGAAGTAAAAGTCAATTATATGGACGGAACTGAAAAGACAGGCTGGAATTGAACAGGTGCTTTACTAGATCGTTAGGTTGCTTGACCGCTTTATTTTGTTCTTCAACTAACGGGGCAGGATTGTTTTATAGGAATAGACGAATTTTTGCAGAATTAGAAGTGTGTTATATTGGACTTAGA
The DNA here is from genome assembly GCF_047228905.1 of Sporosarcina sp. 179-K 3D1 HS. Taxonomy (NCBI): domain Bacteria; kingdom Bacillati; phylum Bacillota; class Bacilli; order Caryophanales; family Caryophanaceae; genus Sporosarcina; species Sporosarcina sp. 179-K 3D1 HS. The sequence goes on along the minus strand of NZ_JBFEGI010000001.1, from coordinate 292,861 downwards.
AATTAGTAGGGGGGTTAATATTGAAAGCAGAAAAAAATTTAAGGGTTTGTGAAAAAGGGCATAATTATTACAAAAGTAGTGACTGCCCAAGTTGCCCTACTTGTGATAAAGAGAATAAACCTAAAAGCGGATTCCTATCGAAACTAAGCTCACCTGCCAGAAATGCCTTAGTTCATAAAGGTATTGATACTTTGCAAAAACTCTCAAAATACACCGAAAAAGAAATTCTGAAAATCCATGGTATTGGACCAGCTTCCTTACCAATTATGAGAACTTTATTAGAAGAAGCGGGTTTATCATTTATAGAATAATACTGTGTTTTCTTATAAATTCTAACAAAGATTGTGAAATAGTGTTCTTAAAGTAACGGGTGCTTTACTTCAAGAAGGAGTAAAGCTTTTTTCTTCTTGAACTAAAGGTGCAGAATAGTTCAAGAAGATATTGGGGAATTGTGCTAAATCCTTTTAAATCGAAAGAAACCGTGTAATGTAAGATAGAATAGGGGGATTGAACAATGAGCGATTTTACATATGAATTACCGTTTACAGAAGAAAAGTTACTCAGCGGAGTATTAGGGGAACTAAAAAGGGATAACGAGTTAGAACTATATGGGTATCTAAAATAGGCGGATATTACGATTGATGATCTAGGCACTTCTTATTATGTTAATGGAAAAGGTAGATGGAATGCGAAAGGTGTAAACATTAAGTTTCCGTAAACCCAGCTATTTTAGATAAATTAAATTCAGCTGCAGAAAGAAAGGTTGAAATTATTTGCGATAGACTTATCACTGGTAACGCAGGTTTCGATATTCAATATTAAAAGAGTCTTATTCATACCCGACTTATCGAGAGATTTTGATACAGTCGAAGATTCGGATGTTCTTTCACAGTTAAGTGTAGTTAATTCTGAAGCTATTCAAATATTATCGAGTGAAATTAGAAGTAAGCTTCAGGATGATCAACCGCAACTGGCAAGATAAGGTTTAATGAATTAACGGGTGCTTTACTTGAAGATCGGAGCTGCTTAGACAGCTCTTTTTTCTTGTTCAACTAAAGAAGCAGGTTAGTAAGAAAATGTAGGTAAATGAAAACTTATTTTATTGGTAAGCGTGTTATGCTTTTTGTGGGGGGAGGGTAGTTTCTATGTCTAAGAAATTAAAAATTTTCCTATATGTAGCTGCAATTTTATTAGGAGTTTATATTACAAATTTAGTATTAAGAGATGATATTCCAGTAATTAAAAAGGCTATGAACTCATTACACCAACCCATGAAGAACATTGCTCATATAGAATTTTTAGATGACAATCAAGCAATAGTTTTTTATGAATGGGGTCATACAGAAAATCTCCATTTCGGAAGTGTTTTCTTTAGGAAAAACCTACTTGGATGGAAACCTGTTGGTAATAGCTCAAGTGAACTTTCTCATGGATATAAGTTAGATTGGGGTTTTTCAAACTTAGAGTTTCACTTTTCGAACTACACAGATTTAATCAGAGGAAAGATTCTTGACCCTCAAATAGAAGAAGTAAACGTTAAAACTAAGGGTGGAAACAAGTATAAAGCCAAACTAATTGAATATGACCATTCCGAGAAGTTTTGGTTTTTAGTTAGTAATGGAGAAGACCTTATAGGCTCTACTATTACAGGTTTGTCTTCAGAAGGTGAAATAATTGAACAGATACCAAAATAATTTTAACTCTCCTATTCAACTAACGGGTAGCTTAAGTTAAGTGGAAGGAGCCATTTGAAAATAGGCATCGGAAAGTATGACAACTTTCCGATGCCTATTTTATTAAGGGTGATTCTAGGAAAAGCGACAGAAACGGCCTTTGTGCCAAAAAGCGTAGCGTTTGGCAACAGGAAGGATGCCTTAAGTTCTGCAAAAAGCGCAGAAATACGACAAATCGAACCCTTGGCTGTTCGATTGGCAACGCCCGCGGAAAGCGAGCCTTTCTGGCGCTTTTCCGGCTTTCAGGACAGCCCCGTTCTTGTTCACTTCTTTAACTTCCGCACGATATCTTCGTCCGGTGTGATAAACAAGGTGTTCTGTTCAAAATAAATGACGAAGCCGGGTTTAGCGCCGCTCGGTTTTTTTACGTGCCGGATCTGCGTGTAATCGACAGGGACCGATGAGGACTCGCGGGCTTTACTGAAATAGGCTGCTAAAATCGCCGCTTCCTGGAGTGTCTGTTCATCCGGTTCGTTGTGATGGATGACGACATGGGATCCCGGGATATCTTTCGTATGGAGCCAGAGATGATCCCGAGCCGCCAATTTGAATGTGACATAATCATTTTGCTTGTTGTTCTTCCCGACGGAAATCGGGATTCCCGATGAAGATACATAGGATTCCGGCGCCGGTTTTTTCGGTTTGCTCTTCTTTTTCAACCGTCTTGCTTTCATAAAACCCAATTCCGCCAGCTCTTCACGTATTTCTTCGATGTCTTCTGGGGATGCTTGCAGTACTTGCTGTTTGACCATCTCGAAGTACTGGATATCTTCCTCCGCTTTTTCCAATTGTTCGGCGATCATGACGAGTGCTGTTTTTGCTTTCGTGTATCGTGCATAGTAGCGTTGTGCGTTGTCGATCGGCGATTTTCTCGGATCGAGGGGAATGGTGACCGTTGTTCCTTCCTCGTAGTAATTGTCGACAGTCGCTTCCGTCGCCCCTTTTTGGACAGCATAACTATTGGCGGTCAACAGTTCGCCGAAGAGCTGGAACTTGTCCAGTTGGCTAGCAGCTTCCCGTTCTTTTTGAAGCTTTTTCATTTTTAAGGTCAATTTCGCAATTTCATTGTCAAGCCAACGTTCAAGGTCTGCTGCCTGCGACTTGACCCGTTCCCTCTCCGCCCGCGCGAAATATACTTTATCGAGCAAATCGCCGAGTGTCTGGAACTCTGCAAGCGTCCGATCGGCATAGGTGAGGGGGATAGCGGAAAAGGCTGTTTTGCTTCCGACCTCCGAAATAGTAGGCGTGGTGGAAGGGTCGGTAAAGGACGCTAAAAACTTTGTGAATACGGAATATTTTTCACTGTCTGCGGCAGCGTTCAATCGGAATAGCAGTTCTTCTGCTGTGACCGGGGAGAAACCTGCAAAGGCGCCAACGATATCACGTGCGTTTTCAAAGTCAGGCAGCCGGGATAGGAATTCTTCTTCGTTAAGGGCAAATGGGTCCGCTTTATCCTGGGAAGGGGCCGGAATGAAGGGCTGTCCAGGCAAAACGGTCCTGTAGCTATTTACGGAAGGCGGCAGATGCTTCATACTGTCTATGATCAAATTTCTGTCCGGATCCACCAATAGGAAGTTACTATGCCTCCCCATGATTTCGACGACGATTGTCCGGTTGATATCGTCCCCGATTTCATTTTTCGCCCGGATATCAAACGAGATGATACGGTCGTTCCCGAATTGTTCAATTGCACGGATCATTCCGCCTTCCAAATGTTTGCGCAGGACCATGCAGAACATCGGTGGCTCCGCGGGATTGGTAATGGCTTCATCAGTTAATTGGATTCGGGAATAGGAAGGGTGGATGGAGATCAGGAGCTTATGGTTCTGCCCGTCGGCACGGATCAGTAGGACGATTTCTTGGGTGTTCGGTTGATGGATTTTAGAGATGCGGCCGTTTTTCAGCACTTGCAACTCTTCAACCATCGATTTTGTGAATAAACCATCAAATGCCATGTCGATTCCTCTTTCAATTCATTTTCTCCATTTTAGCATTATAGGCGAGAGTTATGGTACAATATGAACAGATTAGGTGAATTCAACTATGGTGAAACTTGGCCACTTTTGTAGGCATCATTGAAAAATCAGAACAGGATAGAAGAGGGATTGCATGTATAAAAAACGAGGGCTGCTAATTGTCCTATCGGGACCTTCCGGAGTTGGCAAAGGGACGGTCCGAAAAGAGCTTTTTACACAACCTGATACGAATTATGAATATTCCATTTCCATGACGACAAGAAGCCCCCGTGAAGGCGAAGTGGATGGCGTGGATTATTTCTTTAAATCACGCGATGAATTCGAGCAATTGATCGAAGAAGGAAAATTGCTTGAATACGCCGAGTATGTCGGAAATTATTATGGCACGCCGCTCGACTATGTCAATGAAACTCTCGATGCCGGAAGGGACGTCTTTTTGGAAATCGAAGTGGTCGGGGCTGCACAAGTCCGGTCCAAGGTGCCGGACGGACTATTCATCTTCCTAGCGCCGCCTAGCCTGTCTGAATTGGAGACACGCCTGATCGGCAGGGGGACCGAGGAAAAGGATGTCATCGCATCCCGCGTAGCGAAGGCAAGGGAAGAGCTGGAAATGATGAATTTATACGATTATGTCGTAGAAAATGACGAAGTTTCGAAAGCATGTGACCGCATCAATTCCATCGTGATTGCTGAACACTGCCGACGGGAACGCGTCGAAAAACGTTATTTACATATGTTGGAGGTTGAAAAACAATGCTAAACCCATCTGTCGATTCTTTAAAGGATAAAATCGATTCCAAGTATACACTCGTCACACTGGCGGCGAAACGTGCGCGTGAAATGCAGGAGGAAGGCAATAAGATGCTTCATTCTTACAAATCCAAAAAGAATGTGGGCAAGGCGTTAGAAGAAGTCGCTGCAGGCGTTTTGAAAAAGAAGAAGCAGGATGACTCCATCGTCTACGAGGACGAAATTTAATTTGAAGAACCTATAATGTTGCGTGACACTCCCTTAGAAACGAGTTTTTCTTGGGGAGTTTGTCATTTTAGAAAGGAAGAGAAGGATGCTGGACAATAAGAAAATTCTTCTATGCGTGACGGGGGGAATCGCTGTTTATAAGGCAGTGGCACTCGTCAGCAAGTTGGCGCAAGCCGGCGCGGATGTGAGAGTGATCATGACCGACTCCGCGATGGAATTTGTGACGCCGCTTTCATTCCAAGCGATGTCCCGCAATGATGTCTATACCAATACGTTTGATGAAAAGGATTCCCGGGTGATCGCCCATATCGATCTTGCGGATTGGGCGGATCTTGTCATCGTTGCTCCTGCTACGGCAAATGTCATCGGGAAACTGGCAAACGGCATCGCGGATGATATGGTGACGACCACCTTGCTCGCGACGACTGCGGAAGTGTGGATCGCCCCTGCGATGAATGTCCATATGTATGAAAATAAAGCAGTCGTCCGGAATATCGCCCGCCTTCATGAGGACGGGTATCGGTTCATCGAGCCATCGGAAGGGTTCCTCGCCTGTGGTTACGTAGGAAAAGGCCGCCTGGAAGAGCCGGAGAAAATTGTTGCGTTAGTTCAGGATAGATTCCAGCAACAGCCATCCCTCCCGCTAGCGGGCAAAAAAGTGGTCGTCACGGCGGGACCTACTCGCGAACGGATCGATCCCGTGCGCTATGTATCGAATTTCTCCACTGGCAAGATGGGGTATGCGATGGCGGAAGCGGCGGCCGCACTTGGGGCGGATACTGTCTTGATTTCCGGTCCGGTCGGTTTGGCGAAACCAGCAGGGATTCGGGTCGTCGATGTGGAAAGTGCCGCAGAGATGTTCGAAGCGGTGAAGTCGGAATACGAAGATGCCTATATGGTCATCAAATCGGCGGCCGTTGCGGATTACCGGCCAAAAGACATCCATCCGCAAAAGATGAAAAAGCAATCGGGCGATTCCATCATCGAGTTGGAACGCACGGTCGACATTTTGAAAACGCTCGGTGAAATGAAGGCCGACCAGCTGCTTGTCGGGTTTGCGGCAGAAACCCAGCATGCGGTGGATTATGGAAAAGGGAAATTGAAAAGCAAAAACTTGGATTATATCATCGTGAACGATGTGACGGATCCCGAAGCCGGATTCGGGAAGGACACAAATGTCGTCACGCTCCTATCGAGAAAGGGGCTGAATCGGCCATTCCAGGCGATGCCGAAAAAGGAGCTGGCCACTGTTTTACTCAAAACAATCATGCGGGAAGAAAGTGATACGATACATGATCGCTGAAGTGATTGTTGATGTGGCGGCGTACCCGATCGATAGGCCGTTCGATTATTTGGTCCCTCCCAATTGGGAATCGGTCATCGAACCAGGGTCCCGGGTCAAAGTGCCGTTCGGTCCCCGGAAAGTGCTCGGCTACATTACCGGGTTAAAGGCGGACAGTGACCTGGACATGACCAAGTTAAAGCCGATCGATGAATTGATCGACTTGGAACCAGTCATTTCGAAAGAATTGCTTCACCTCTCCAAATGGTTGGCAAATGAGACGCTATCTTACGAAATTGATGCCCTCCAAGTGATGTTACCGGCGGCGATGCGGGCGAAATATGAAAAATTCATTGTGGTGCAGCGGGAAGAATTAATTGACAATGAAAACTTTGTCAAACTGATTGCTGGCCGGAAGAGAGTCCCGATGAAGGAAGCTGTTGCGGCCGGGTTCGTAAACCTTTTGAAGAAGTACGTGGAGCAAGGGGCAATCGTTGTCGATACGGTCGTCCGTCAACAGACTTCGTTAAAGAAGGAACGTGTCATTCAAATTGCAGATGCCGATACGCTGAGAGAAGTGCAGAAGACAATCCATGCGAATGCCAGAAAACAAGCCGAGTTGCTAGTTTGGATGATGGATCATGCAGGGGAGTCGGTCCGGGCAAAAGATCTCTTGGAGCAATCGGGCATTCAGCCAGCTGTCCTGAAAGCGGTCATCGAGAAAGGGGCGGCGACGGAAAAGCTTGAGGAAGTGTACCGGGAACCGACTGCCCCCCAATTGAAGGACACACCGATCCCGCTTTCTTTGACAGAGGAACAGCGCCATGCTGTCGAAGCGGTGACCGATTCCATGGACAAGGGGCAAGCGGAGACGTTTCTCCTCCATGGCGTGACAGGGAGCGGAAAAACGGAAGTCTATTTACAGGCGATCAAGCGGGTGTTAGAAAAAGGACAGGAAGCGATTGTCCTCGTTCCGGAGATTTCATTGACCCCGCAAATGACGTCCCGCTTCATTGAGCGATTTGGTTCGCTTGTCGCCGTCATGCACAGCGGCCTTTCCGCAGGTGAAAAATACGATGAGTGGCGGAAAATCAGCAGGGGCGAAGTGAAGGTCGTAGTCGGGGCAAGATCTGCCATTTTCGCTCCTTTTGAAAACTTGGGCATCATCATCTTGGATGAAGAGCATGAATCTTCCTATAAACAAGAGGAACCACCCCGTTACCATGCGAGGGATGTCGCGATCAAACGGGCCGAATATTATGGCTGCCCGGTCATCCTGGGCAGTGCGACTCCGTCATTGGAATCCTATGCCCGTGCATCGAAAAGGGTCTACACATTATTGACATTGTCGCACCGTGCTAAACAGCAAGCGATGCCGGCCGTGACAGTGGTCGATATGCGGGAGGAATTGAAGAGCGGCAACCGGTCCATGTTCTCCGTCCCATTGGCAGAAGCAATCGGGCAACGTATACAGAGACGCGAGCAAATCGTCCTGTTTTTAAATAAACGAGGTTTTTCCTCTTTTGTCCTGTGCAGGGATTGCGGAACAGTAGTGGAATGTCCGAATTGTGATATTTCGCTTACGTATCATCGGGCGTATGAACAGTTGAAATGCCATTATTGCGGCCATGAAGAGCCGGTTCCGCTCCAATGCCCACAATGTGAAAGCGAACATATCCGCTTTTTCGGGACAGGCACACAGAAAGCGGAAGAAGAGATCGCCAAGCTGTTCCCGGAAGCCCGGGTCCTTCGGATGGATGTCGATACGACCCGTCAAAAGGGATCCCATGAAAGATTGCTACGGCAATTCAGCGAAGGGAAAGCGGATATTCTACTCGGTACGCAGATGATCGCCAAAGGACTTGATTTCCCCCGGATTACCCTCGTCGGTGTTTTGGCGGCGGATACGACGCTTCATTTGGCGGATTTCAGGGCTGCGGAAAAGACGTTCCAGTTGATGACGCAAGTAAGCGGCAGGGCGGGACGCCACGAGTTGCCTGGGGAAGTGTTCATCCAAACGTATTCGCCGGAGCATTATGCCATTGAGTTAGCGAAGTCGCAAAACTACGAGCCGTTTTACCAGCTGGAAATGGCAGCGAGGAAGCAGTACGGCTACCCGCCGTTCTATTTTATTACCCTCGTGCAATTCAGCCATGAAGATGTATTGAAAGTAGCCGACTTTGCAGAAAAAGGGGCGAGATTCCTGCGTGATAACCTGTCGCCGGAAACGGTCATGATCGGACCGACCGCAGCCGCAATTAGTCGAGTGAACAATAGATATCGCTACCAATGTTTGATAAAATACAAAAAAGAACCGAAGCTGATCGAAACATTACAGCAGCTCATCAGATATTACCGGACCGATTGGATCAAATCGGGATTGACGATGACGGTTGACGTAGAACCGACCTCCATCTTTTGATCTCAGAAAGACATGTGGTAGTTCGGACTAGAAGCAGAAATGAGGAATTAAGTTGGCAATTTTGGAAATCGTAAAACACCCTGCACCCATTCTTCAGCAGAAGTGCGAAGAAGTCGTGAAATTTGATAAAGAGCTTGGCCAGTTGTTGGATGATATGTACGAAACCATGGTAGCGGCCGATGGAGTCGGCTTGGCGGCACCCCAAGTCGGGAAAGCGGTCCGGGTGGCCATCGTGGATATGGGTGAAGGGCAAGATGTCATCGAAATGGTGAATCCGGTCGTCACCGCAATCGGAGGATCGGAAATTGAAGTGGAAGGCTGCCTCAGTTTCCCGGGGCTTTACGGAGAAGTGGAGCGCCCGTATTTTGTGCGGGTGGAAGCGCAGGAGCGGGATGGCTCCCTCTATGAAATTGAAGCGGAAGATTATGAAGCAAGGGCGATCCTGCATGAAATCGATCATTTGAATGGCATCCTGTTTGATTCGAAAATCATCCGCGTTGTGGATCCTTCCGAATTTGAGGAGGAAATACTGGATGACGAGGAAGGTGAAGTGCTTTGACGAATATTGTGTTTATGGGCACGCCGGATTTCTCGGTCCCTATTTTAACGATGCTGCATGAAGAGGGCCATAAGATCTTGGCTGTCGTGACGCAGCCTGATCGTCCGGTCGGAAGGAAAAAGGTGCTGACGCCTCCACCGGTCAAAGAGGAAGCGGTGCGTCTTGGACTGCCGGTCATCCAGCCGGAACGGTTGAAGGGTTCTACTGAACTGGATGAAATCATCGCACTGAAGCCTGATCTGATCATCACGGCGGCGTTCGGCCAGATTTTGCCGAAGGACTTGCTGGAAACTCCGCCACTTGGCTGCATCAATGTGCATGCTTCCCTGCTGCCGAAGTACAGAGGGGGCGCTCCGATCCACCAGGCGATTATCGATGGGGAAACCGAAACAGGCGTCACCATTATGTATATGGTGGAGAAGCTTGATGCCGGAGATATCATTTCCAAAGTCCGTGTCCCGATTTCGGACACCGATCATACCGGACTTCTGTTCGAAGAGCTCTCCAAAGCGGGGACGGAACTATTGAAAGAGACTCTCCCCTCTATTATAGATGGAACGAACGAACGGATTCCGCAGCAGGAAGACCAGGTGACATTCGCACGCAATATTTCACGTGAACAGGAAAGGATCGATTGGTCCAATGGAGGCAAGGCGATCTATGATCAAATCCGTGGCCTCCATCCATGGCCTGTCGCTTATACGACATTCGATGGTGAAAACGTGAAAGTCTGGTGGGCGGAGAAAGAGCAATCTACTGCTAATGCCGAGCCTGGAACGATCCTTTCCATTGAAGAAGACCGGATCGTCGTGAAAACAGGTGATGATACAGCCGTCGCAATTACCGATTTGCAACCTGCCGGTAAAAAGCGTATGCCGGCCGATGTTTTCGTGCGCGGAGGCGCTTCGAAATGGAGTGAAGGAGACCGGTTCGAATGACGAGGCCAAGACAGAAGATCTGGAACGGAAATGTCAGGGATGCCGCCCTTTCGATTCTATTGGAAATTAACCAACATCAAGCGTACAGCAATCTGCTGCTGAATCGTACGATTAAGAAATATAAAATCGAGGCGAAGGATCGGGGTTTATTGACCGAATTGACCTATGGGACATTGCAACACCGGATGGCTCTTGACTATTATTTGGAACCGTTTGTCCGTGGCAAATTGAATGATTGGGTAAGGGAGCTTTTACGGCTTTCCATTTATCAGATTGTTTATTTGACCAAAATTCCGCCGCATGCGGTAGTCCATGAAGCGGTGGAAATCGCGAAAAGACGGGGGCATAAACGGATTGCCCCGACCGTTAACGGCATCCTCCGCAATGTGTTGCGCCAAGGGGTCCGATCGCTGGAAGACTTGCCGGAAGGGACTCGTAAAACGGCAATCGAGACGAGCCATCCTGAGTGGCTGATCAAAAGATGGACCGAGCAGTTTGGCGAGACGGAAGCAGTCGCAATGGCGCATGAAAATAACAATCCCGGTACCATCACGCTACGGGTGAACACGGCGAAAGCGACCGTTGACGAAGTGATCGCGATGCTTCAATCGGAAGAAGTCGAAGTGAGACGAGGAGAAGTTGTCCCATCCGCACTCATTCCAGTGAAAGGGAATCCGATAGAAACGAAGGCATTCCGAAACGGGTTTGTGACGATACAAGATGAAAGTTCCATGTTGCCGGCTTTCGCGCTCGATGTATCCCCGGGAATGCGGGTGCTCGATATGTGTGCGGCTCCCGGAGGAAAAACGACCCATATTGCCGAATTAATGAAAGATGAAGGGGAAGTTCTTGCCCATGATCTTCACGAGCATAAACTGTCCCTCATCCGGGAAAATGCCGACCGACTCGGATTGACATCCATTCAAGCTAAAAGCGGGGATAGCCGTAAGCTGACAGACATTTACGAACCGTCATCGTTCGACCGGATTTTGGTGGATGCTCCTTGCAGCGGCTTTGGCGTGATCCGTCGTAAACCGGAGATCAAATACAATAAGACGATAGAAGATCTGGCAGGTTTACCGATTATCCAATCGGAATTATTAGATACTGCGCATCTGTTGATCAAACCGGGTGGCCTAATCGTATACAGTACATGCACGGTCGATGAGGCGGAAAATCGAGACGTAGCGGAACGTTTTCTGCAAAAGCATGCAGATATGGAAAAGGTTCCATTGGGACAGTTACAGAACTTTGAAAAATTGAAGATGGATGAGGATATGCTTCAAGTGCTTCCTCAGCATTTTGGCGGCGATGGATTTTTTGTCGCGGCATTTCGTAAAATCGATAGTGGGCCAAACGAGTTGTAATGCGGAAAAGAGGGGAAGAATGGTGCAGTACGAAGTCTTGACCGACATCGGTAGAAAGAGGACGATCAATGAAGATAGCGCTGCCGTTTATACGCTTCCGGAAGGGATTCTCCTGGCAGTTGTTGCAGATGGCATGGGTGGCCATCGGGGTGGGGATTTTGCCAGTTCGACGGCGATCCAAATATTCGGGAAGCGCTTCAAAGAACTGGAAACGGAGCAGCTGGACTCCGAATTCCCCTGGGATGAGTGGCTCCAGGAATCGGTCATCCACGTCAATGGACTACTCTATGAACATGCCAAGGACAATGAAGAACTTTCCGGTATGGGAACGACATTGGAGGCCGTTCTCATTCACGGGAACACTTGCTTCGTTTCGCATATCGGTGACAGCCGTGTCTATGTACTGAACGAAAACGGCATCCGGCAAGTGACAAGAGATCATTCATATGTCAACGTCCTGTTGGAAAGTGGGGAAATCACGGAGGAAGAGGCGGCTGTCCATCCACAGCGAAATTGGATTATGCGAGCGGTCGGCTCCGAGAGAACGATACAGCCCGATTTTTATACGGTTGAATTGACTGATGTCTCATATTTGCTGGTCTGTACCGATGGCCTGAGCAATAAAGTATGTAAGCAGTCCATCAGTGATATCGTGTTGACGAATGTATCCCTCCGTGAAAAAGCTAGAAATCTTATTGATTTGGCGAATCAAAGAGGCGGCGAAGACAACATCTCAGTCATCCTCATCGAACTGGCCGACAGGGAGGGGGATCGCCCATGATCGGAAACAGAATCGGGGGACGTTATGAGATCCTGAAAGGAATCGGGGATGGGGGGATGTCGAAAGTCTATCTGGCCCATGACATCATACTGAACCGGGATGTCGCCATCAAGGTCCTCAATTATGATTTTGCCAATGAAGATGAATTGAAGCGGAGGTTCAAGCGGGAGGCGCTATCCGCAACAAGCCTGACCCATCCGAACATCGTCGATATATTCGATGTCGGGGAGGAGGGGGAACTTCATTACCTCGTCATGGAATATGTCGAAGGGCAAACCTTGAAGAAATTCATCCAATCGAATGGTCCCCTGCGCCCGGAAGAGGCGGTGCCGATCATGCGCCAGCTCGTTTCGGCCATCTCGAATGCCCATCATAACGGCATTATTCATAGGGATATCAAACCGCAAAATATTTTGATGGATGCGGACGGTAATGTGAAAATAACCGATTTCGGCATTGCAATGGCGCTTAGCGCAACAGTCCATACGAAGACGAATTCTGTAATCGGGACGGTCCATTATTTATCGCCCGAACAAGCACGCGGCGGCATGGCTACGAAAAAGTCAGATATCTATTCGCTTGGAATCGTATTTTATGAACTGTTGACGGGTGAATTGCCGTTCTCAGCAGAAACGGCTGTGGCTATCGCATTAAAACATTTACAGGAAGAAACTCCATCCGTCAAGGAACTGTTCCCCGACATTCCACAAAGTGTGGAAAATGTCATCTTGAAAGCGACCGCGAAAGACGCGGCATACCGCTACCAATCGGCGGATGAGATGTATGACGATTTATTGACCGTATTATCACCGGAACGTCTTAATGAAGAAAAATTCACGATTCCGTTTGACGATGAAAAAACCATGGCTATACCTGCAATCCGTGAAGCGGAAAAGTTTGAAAATGTAGAAGAGACGAAGAAAATCGATCCCGTCGCTACGACAACAGATCCCGATCCTCCTTCCAAGAAGAAAAAGAGGAAGAAATGGCCGATCCTCCTTGGTTTGGTCGTAGTAATCGCATTAGTGGTTCTCTTCTTATGGATGTCTGGATTCCTCGGGCCGAAACAAAAAGAAATTCCGGACGTGGAGAACTTGGAAGTTTCCGAAGCGGAAGCGCTTTTGACAAAAGAAGGCTTTAAAGTGGAGGGGCAAGAGGAAGAACCGTCCGATATGATAGAAGAAGGACGTGTAATCCGGACCATTCCGGAAGCTGGCGAAAAACAGGATGTCGGAACGGCCATCATGCTAATAGTCAGTACGGGGGAAGAAACGACCGTTATGAGCGATTATACGGGGAAAGGTTACACACAGATCGCCAATCTGTTGGCAGGATATGATTTTAAATCCATTACAGCGAATGAAGTATTTTCCGATGAACCGCCCGGAACGATCATTGGCCAAGATCCTCCTGCAGAGACTGAGGTCATTCCGGGCGATACCGATTTGGTCTTTACAGTGAGCAAGGGAATCGAAAAGAAGGCAGTGGCTGATTTGAAAGGGTTTAGCGAAAGCCAGTTGACCGATTATGCTAAAAGTTCAGGATTTGAAATTAAAATCGTCGGTGAACAGCATTCGAATTCGGTGCCTGCCGGTCATGTCATTTCCCAAAAACCGCAATCCCCGACTGAACTGGCGAAAGGCGGGAAGATTGAGGTTGTCTTATCACAAGGCCCGGTGAAGAAACCGGTTAAACATATTATTCAAACCGTGACGATTGAATATGCACCACCAGCGACGGGACATGAGGATTCCGAAAACGGGGAGTATGGGGAAGAGCAGGAACGGGTTCCACAGACTATCCGCATTTATATCCAGGACCGGAAACATTCATTAACCGATCCAGTTGAAGAATTTCCGATTACCGAAACGACAACGAGACGGATTACGATCGAACTGGAAGAAGGTCAAGTTGGGGCCTATCGGATCATGCGCGACTCCGAAGAAATTGCACAACAGAAATTCACATATGAGGATGCTCAATAGAAAGAGGGATAGGATGCCGGAAGGACAAATCAGGAAGGCGATAAGCGGATTTTATTACGTGGAAGCAAATGGGGAATTGATTCAATGTAAAGGGAGAGGGGTTTTCAGAAATCGTGGAATTACTCCTCTTGTCGGTGATTTTGTCACCTATGTCCCGGACGGAAAAAATGACGCAACGGTCACGGTTGTTCATGAACGGCGCAATGAGCTAGTCCGGCCGCCAATTGCCAATGTTGACCAAGCCTTGCTCGTGTTTTCCATGGTGGAGCCTGAATTCAGCCTTCATTTGCTGGACCGGTTTCTCGTGGTGGTCGAATCATTCGGCATTGAGCCGGTCATTTGCCTGACCAAAAAAGACTTGGCACATGAAACGAAACGTAGTAAGGTCGAAGAAGCCGCTTCCTATTACGAGGAGATCGGGTACGATGTCATTCAGACATTCATTGGGGATGAGTCGCTGTTTGAAATGCTGAAACCGTATCTGAAAGGGAAAACGACGGTCTTGGCCGGACAATCTGGTGTTGGAAAATCGACGTTGTTGAATACGATGTTACCGTCATTGGAATTGAAAACCGGGGAGATTTCGGATGCGCTCGGACGAGGAAGACATACGACGCGCCATGTGGAACTGCATGAGGTGGCCGGAGGATTAGTAGCGGATACACCGGGGTTCAGTTCCCTCGATTTCGACCATATCGAAAGAGAGGAATTGTCCCGCTATTTTATCGATTTCGAAGAGGCGTCCGTGAATTGTAAATTCCGGGGATGTCTGCATTTGAAAGAGCCGAAATGTGCGGTGAAAGACAAGGTGGAGGCCGGTGACATCCCACGCCACCGATACGATCACTATTTGCAATTTATGCAGGAAATTACCGACCGAAAGCCGAGGTATGATAGAAATGATTAAAATAGCACCTTCCATATTATCAGCAGATTTTTCAAAACTTGCCGAGGAAGTGAAAGAGGTGGAGGCGGCTGGTGCCGAATTGATCCACATTGATGTAATGGACGGCCATTTTGTCCCGAATATTACAATGGGGCCTATCGTGGTGGAAGCGTTGCGGCCTGTCACCAATCTTCCATTAGATGTGCATTTGATGATTGAAAATCCCGATGCTTATATTGAAGCTTTTGCCGATGCGGGTGCGGATTATATCACGGTTCATGTGGAAGCTTGCCGTCATTTGCATCGCACGTTGCAGTTGATTCGGTCGAAAGGGGTCAAATCGGGGGTCGTCCTCAATCCGCATACACCGGTCGAATCCATTTTGCACGTTTTGGACGAGGTGGACATGGTTCTCTTTATGACGGTCAATCCGGGCTTTGGTGGCCAGAAGTTTATCCATTCGGTTATCCCGAAAGTCAAGCAATTGGCGGATATTATCAAAGAGCGGGGTCTGTTGATCGAAATTGAAATCGATGGGGGCATCAATGAAGAGACCATCATCCCATGCGTAGAAGCGGGCGCGACTATTTTTGTCGCTGGTTCTGCCATTTATAATGCGCCAAATCGCGCAGAAGCATTGCAAAAGATAAAATCCGCCGGTGAAGGGGCGCTGACCCAATGAAGATCGCAATCATTTGTGCAGGAGGACCGGAGTCTGATGTCCTGGACTTCAATGCGTTTGCTGAAGAGGATGTTTTGTATGTCGGAGCGGACCGGGGAGCAGTTCATTTATTGAATAGAGGAGTTATTCCGGATGCCGCC
This sequence comes from Sporosarcina sp. 179-K 3D1 HS, assembly GCF_047228905.1. Classification (NCBI taxonomy): domain Bacteria; kingdom Bacillati; phylum Bacillota; class Bacilli; order Caryophanales; family Caryophanaceae; genus Sporosarcina; species Sporosarcina sp. 179-K 3D1 HS. Next base: position 277,132 of record NZ_JBFEGI010000001.1, on the reverse strand, counting down.
ATCGGGGATTTTGATTCCGTAACGGAGACAGAATATAAGCAAATTATGGAGTCGGTCAGTTATATGGAGAAAGCCGACTCGGAAAAAGACGAGACCGACACGGAGCTCGCGGTCTTGCACGCACTCTCCTATAAACCCGATTGCGTCATTTTGACGGGGGTGACAGGGGGGCGATTGGATCATGCCGAGGCCGCCCTCCATTTAATTTACCGTTTGCAAGAAGAAAACAAGCACATTAAATTTTTGATTGGCAATCAAACGAATGAAATGTCCATTCTCCGGGCAGGTGTACATAGGGTGACGAGGAATGAGAGATTCCCTTACATCTCTTTTTTCTCCTTCATCGGCCCAGTGAAAAAGCTGACATTGACTGGCTTTAAATATGAAACTGTCGATGCCATGCTTGAAATGGGCTCAACAAGATTCACCAGCAATGAAACCGCCTCAGAAGTTTGTACTATCTCTTTCCGGGAAGGCATATGCTTAATGGTAAGGAGTTCAGATTCCTGAAAGGGGTGGGGATTTGCGAGTTTACACATTTACGCTACCGAAATTCGTGAGTGGCTTTGTGAGAAAATGTATGGTCGCTTTCCAAAAAGACGAAAAACCCAAAGCGATCGCCAAAAGCAAGGGGAAAAGGAAAAAAGAAAAAGCGCAAGGCTGACTCGATCCAGCCTTGCGTTTTTTTCTGAGTTTCTTAGGTTTAGTGCAAATGGAAAATGGCATAGATTTTTTATAGTCATCGCCCATAGTTTGAGAGAAGCGCTGATAACTGTTGCGGTGTGCTCATAGTTCGGGTGAAGCGCTGAAAACTGTTGCGATGTGCTCATAGTTCGGGTGAAGCGCTGATAACTTTTGCGGAGAGCTCATAGTTTGGGAGAAGCGCTGATAACTTTTGATGCGTGCTCATAATTTGGGAGAAGCGCTGATAACTGTTGCGGTGCGCTCATAGTTTGGGAGAAGCGCTGATAACTGTTGCGGCGCGCCCATAGTTTGGGAGAAGCGCTGATAACTGTTGCCATACGCCCATATTTTGGTAGAAGCGCTGATAACTTTCCTGGAGCGCTCATAAGTCGTGAGAACCGCCCATAAACGACTTTCCCCACAACACAAAAAAGCTAATGCCCCATAATATTATGGATCATTAGCTTTTTCTTCTTCGTGCGTGAAGATTCGCCCGCATGTTTATGCGCACCTTACGCTTCCGTTCTATTAAACGCGTTGAACTTTACCTGATTTAAGTGCTCTTGCGGAAACCCATACACGCTTTGGTTTACCGTTAACAAGAATACGGACTTTTTGAAGGTTCGCACCCCATGTACGTCTGTTAGCGTTCATCGCGTGGGAACGGGCATTCCCTGCACGGGCTTTGCGTCCTGTGATAACACATTCTTTAGCCATTTCAGTTACCTCCTTGCGAATGATGATTAAGCGATCTACTTGTTATTCGCATACCATAGTACTTTATCATATAGAATGTCGGGTTGCAACCATTTTCGAGACATCTTTCAAGTGGTTTCCCTTGACGCTCTTGCACTCCAGATAGGAATGCTTTCTTTTATTATGCCTAGGGGTGTAGTACAATATATGAAGTCAATCAGGATGCAAGGGGGATCTACTCATGTCAATCGAAGTGAAGAACGAGTTCGGTAAAATCGATATCACCAATGACGTCATTGCGCAAGTGGTCGGGGAAGCGGCAATCGAGTGTTATGGAATTGTCGGGATGGCTTCAAGACATCAGATCCGGGATGGCCTGACCGAAATTCTTCGGAAAGAGAATTTTGGGCGGGGTGTCATTGTCCGTACAATCGGTGACGAAATTCATATTGATATGTATATAATTGTCGGATATGGAACGAAAATTTCCGAGGTCGCCTACCAAGTTCAATCCAAAGTGATGTATACCTTGAAAAAGACATTGGGCATGACCGTGACATCCGTTAATATTTTTGTTCAAGGAGTTCGGGTGACGAACTTGTAAAAGGAGGATACGTTTGTAATGAAGGTTATCGATGGTTTGAAATTTGCGGAAATGGTGGAGATGGGTGCCCACCATCTGTATCAGAACGCTGACTACGTTGATTCGCTTAATGTCTTTCCTGTACCGGATGGAGATACCGGAACGAATATGAATTTGTCGATGTCCTCCGGCGCGAAAGAAACGAAAGAAAATGCAGTTCCCCATATTGGTCAAACGGCACAGGCGCTGTCGAAAGGCTTGTTAATGGGAGCCCGGGGCAATTCAGGTGTAATCCTGTCCCAATTGTTCCGCGGTTTCGGAAAAGCGATCGAAGGAGAAGCTACCGTCGATAGCGTTAAGTTTGCGGATGCCTTGCAATATGGGGTGGAAACGGCGTATAAGGCGGTGATGAAGCCCGTCGAGGGGACCATCTTGACGGTTGCGAAAGATGCGGCGCGTCACGCAGTTGAAGTGGCCGGTACGACGGAAGATGTAGTGGCAGTCATGGAAGCGGTCATCCAAGAGGCAAAAGCATCGCTCGACCGGACACCTGATCTATTGCCTGTCTTGAAAGAGGTCGGCGTGGTCGATAGCGGTGGACAAGGTCTCGTCTATGTATACGAGGGCTTTTTGGCATGCTTGAAAGGGGAAGCGCTTCCCGCAAAAACTTCCATCCAATCGATGGAAGACCTTGTGAACGCAGAGCATCACCGCAGCGTGCAAGGGTTTATGAATACGGAAGATATTGTGTATGGCTACTGTACAGAATTCATGGTGAAGTTCGAAGACGCCAAACTGCAAGACAATCCGTTCGATGAGACCGTGTTTCGTCAAGCGCTAAGCGAATACGGAGACTCCTTGCTTGTCATTTCGGACGAGGAAGTGGCGAAAGTACATATCCATACTGAAGAACCTGGAGACGCCCTGAATTATGGTCAAAACTTTGGCTCCTTAATTAAAATAAAAATTGAGAACATGCGCGAACAGCATAGCGAAATCGTCGGAGAAAACCATAGCGCTTCCCTTCCAGCTAAAGTGGAACAACATCCATATGCCGTCGTTACTGTCGCAATGGGATCCGGTATCTCAGAATTATTGAAAAGTGTCGGAGCTTCCGCTGTCATTGAAGGCGGCCAGACGATGAATCCTTCGACAGAGGATATCGTGAAGGCGATCAAAGATGTTGGAGCAGAGCGGGTGCTCATCTTACCAAATAATAAGAACATTATCATGGCGGCGGAGCAAGCTGCTGAAGTGGCTGGTATCGAAGCGGCTGTTGTGCCGACAAGATCGGTACCGCAAGGGTTGGCTGCCATTCTCGCTTTTAATCCGGAAGTAGAGGTCAGTGCCAACGCCTCGGCTATGACGGAGGCGGCTTCCGCCGTGAAAACGGGACAAGTCACCTACGCTGTGAGAGACACATCGATTGACGGAGTCGAGATTAAAAAAGATCATTTCATGGGGATTTCGGAAAGCAAAATCGTCACTTCTGCCCCATCTGTGGATGAAGTGATGAAAACATTGCTCGCCTCCATGATTGATGAGGATGACGAGATTGTCACCATCATCTATGGTGAAGACATTAGCGAAGAAGATGCTGAAACTATAGGGGAATATATAGAGAAAACGTACGATCAGGTTGAAGTGGAACTGTATGCCGGCAAACAACCGTTATATCCTTACATCATTTCGGTTGAATAAAAAGTTATCATAAACAGGTGGAGAAAAGTGAGTTTTTCTTCGCCTGTTTTTTATTCGTCCATTTCAGCATTTTTAATTCAAAATGAAACATATTCTCCTGACCTACAACTTTGTTTTTCTATTATATATTGTGTAAAATATTTAGTAGGACAGAACATATGAACGGAAGGAGCCAGTACTATGAAATTCAGAACGGTTTACGGAGACATTGAGCCGACGAGTGGCGGACTGGCAGTCACCCCAACCAGTATAGCGCTACATGATAAAATATTTAGGAATGAACCGGGCAACCATGACAGTTTCAATTCATGAACCGATCACAAATCTAAAAGGGGTCGGGAAAGTCGCGAGCGAGCAATTCGAGTCGCTTGGAATCTCGACAATCGAAGATCTCGTCATGACCTTTCCGTACCGACACGAGGATTTTCGGTTGAAGGACTTGTCGGAAACGCCGCATAATGAGCGGGTGACCATTGAGGGAAGGGTGGAGAGCGAGCCGTCCGTCTTATATTTAGGCAAGAAGCGCTCCCGTTTGCAATTGCGCCTTCTGACCGGCCATCATCTGATCAAAGCCGTTTTTTTTAACCAGCATTATTTGAAAGAACGGCTTGCGCCGGGCATGATTGTCACCGTCACGGGCAAGTGGGACCGGGGACGTCAAGTGATCAATGTGAGCAATTTTAAGGATGGGCCGAAAACCGAACAAGCGGATTTTGAACCTGTCTATAGTCTAAAGGCAGTCATGCAGCAAAAGACATTCCGCCGTTTCATGCGCTCCGCGTTGGATACGGTTGCTGGCCAATATGACGAGACGTTGCCGCAAGACATCCGGGAAGCGTACCGGTTGCCAAGCATCGGCGAGGCGTTGGAAATGATTCACTTTCCGACCAATCCTGCAGATGTCAAGCAAGCAAGGAGACGGTTTGCTTATGAAGAACTTCTTCTCTTCCAATTGAAAATGCAGGGCATGAAAAAGGCGAGGAAAGAGGCGGAAAAGGGCCAGGCAATCGAATATGAACTGTCCCGGTTGAAGCGGTTCATCGACACATTGCCGTTTGAATTGACGAATGCCCAAAAGAGAGTCGTCAATGAGCTGTGCGCCGAGTTGAAAAGCCCGATCCGGATGAATCGTCTATTGCAAGGTGATGTCGGTTCGGGGAAAACCGTCGTGGCAGCAATTGCCCTGTTTGCTGTCATTACGGCGGGGTATCAGGGAGCATTGATGGCGCCGACTGAAATACTGGCCGAACAGCATGCTGCGTCCCTTGCGGAGTGGCTGGAGCCGCATGACGTCACCGTTGCATTTTTGGCCGGCTCGACGAAAGGGAAAGCAAGAAAGATTATTTTGGAGAAGTTGGAAAAAGGGGAGATCGACCTCCTTATAGGAACGCATGCCCTCATTCAACCAGACGTCACCTTCCATCGCCTCGGTCTCGTCATAACGGATGAGCAGCACCGGTTCGGGGTTGAGCAACGCCGGATTTTACGGGATAAAGGCATTAATCCGGACGTTCTGTTCATGACGGCGACCCCAATCCCCCGGACGCTTGCCATCACCGCTTTCGGTGAAATGGATATTTCCATTTTGGATGAATTGCCGGCAGGACGGAAAAAAATTGAAACCCATTGGTTGAAAGAGGACTCCCTTTTGCCCGTTTTGCGCAAAATGGACCAAGAACTGCGGGCTGGACGGCAAGCTTATGTCATTTGCCCCCTGATCGAGGAGTCCGATAAGTTGGATGTGCAAAATGCGGTCGATGTCCATGCCCAATTGTCCCAACATTTTGCCGGTCGGTATACAGTCGGCTTGATGCATGGCCGCTTGCCTACTGATGAAAAAGATGCGATCATGCGAGAGTTCAGTTCGGGGCAGATTCATGTGCTTGTTTCCACGACTGTCGTTGAAGTTGGTGTCAACGTCCCAAATGCGACCTTCATGCTTATCTATGACGCGACGCGCTTCGGTCTTGCGCAGCTTCACCAGTTAAGGGGCCGCGTTGGGCGCGGTGCAGATCAATCCTATTGTGTTCTTCTTGCTGATCCGAAAACGGAGGAAGGGAAGGAACGGATGCAGACGATGACGGAAACGAATGATGGCTTTTTATTGGCGGAGAAAGACCTGGAACTTCGGGGCGCAGGAGATGTCTTCGGTAAGAAGCAAAGCGGGATGCCGGAATTCAAAGTGGCTGATTTAGTCCATGATTACAGGGTATTGAATACAGCCAAAGCGGATGCTGAACGGCTGCTGGAGTCGCCCAGCTTCTGGCGAGATGCGGAGTACGCTCATCTACGCATCCAATTGGAACAGTCTGGTGCATTGGACGGGGGCCGGATCGATTGATCATGGTTCATCGCCTGCTGATCTTCGTTATGGGATCAGCAGGCCTTTCTTTGACTCTTTATTTTCTAAGCTTGCATTCCTAGTACGATATTTATATACTGGTGTTAGTACCAAGTGCTAATCCGGAAGGTGAATTTATTGAGAATACCGAAGCAGGAGAGACAACGCCGTCTTGGAGAGTTGCTTGAAGAAAACCCTTTTATGACTGATGAAGAACTGTCAGATCATTTTTCTGTAAGTGTTCAAACAATACGATTGGACCGGTTGGAACTTGGAATTCCCGAACTACGGGAACGGCTGAAATCCGTTGCGTCCCGCACGATGCAGGGGGAAGTGAAGTCCCTTCATTCCGATGAAATCATCGGGGATATTGTCGATATTGAACTGGATAAACGAGCCTTGTCCATTTTTGATGTGACGGAGGATCATGTGTTTCAACGAAATGGGATAGCGCGAGGGCATCATTTATTCGCACAGGCGAATTCCCTTGCTGTGGCCGTTTTGGACGAAGACTTGGCTTTGACCGCAAAATCCAATCTGAATTTTATTAAACCTGTGAAAGCAGGGGATCGGGTCGTCGCCCGTGCCGAAGTGAAAGACAGAGGTCCTGAAGATAAGCGGACATTGGTTGAAGTGGTATCAACGGTCGGTGACGAAACGGTCTTCATCGGTCAATTTTACATGTATCGCACGACGGATGGAAAGTAGGAGGAATCGACGTGATCATAGCAGTTGATGGGATGGGCGGAGATAACGCCCCCGCGGAAATTGTGGCGGGTGCCCTGAAAAGTCTGGAAGCATTTGAAGACATTCAAATACATATTTATGGTGATGAGACGGCAATCGCTCCACACGTGCAACAAAATGACCGGTTGAAAGTCATCCATTGCACCGAAAAGATCGAACCGGATGATGAACCGGTCCGGGCCATACGCAGGAAGAAAGACGCCTCCATGGTAAGAATGGCGCAAGCGGTCCATGATGGCCAAGCGGATGCTGGCGTTTCCGCGGGCAATACAGGGGCGCTCGTAGCGGCCGGATTGTTCCTTGTCGGCCGAATGGAAGGGATTGAACGTCCTGCACTCGCTCCAACATTGCCGACTGTGGATGGACAAGGGTTCCTGCTGCTCGATGTGGGTGCCAATGCGGATTCGAAGCCGTTTCACCTGAAGCAATTTGCTATCATGGGAAGTATCTATGCGGAAAAAGTGCGCGGTATCAGCAATCCTCGCGTCGGTTTATTGAATATCGGGACCGAAGAAGGAAAAGGGAATGAGCTGACGAAAACAGCTTATGAACTGCTATCAGATGCGCCGATTCATTTCATCGGAAACGTCGAAGGCAGAGATCTATTGACAGGCGTTGCGGATGTCATCGTCACAGATGGTTTCACTGGAAATATGGTCTTGAAGACAATTGAAGGGACCGCGCTTGGATTCTTTTCGATGCTGAAAGAAGTCTATACTGCATCGATGAAAACGAAATTGTCGGCGGCCCTTGCTAAAAATGAACTTCGAGCGTTGAAAGGGAAATTGGATTATACAGAGTACGGCGGTGCCGGCCTGTTCGGTTTGCAATCGCCGATCATCAAAGCGCATGGTTCTTCGAACGCGAACGCCATATTGAACGCGATTCGCCAGGCAAGGACAATGGTGCAATATGACGTCAGCGGAACCATCCGTGAGACGATTGGAAAGGCGGAGACAGAATGACAAAAGTGGCATTTGTGTTCCCGGGGCAAGGATCACAGTCGGTCGGAATGGGAAAAGAGCTCACAGAAACGAATGAAACGAGTAAACAGTATTTGGAGAAGGCCGATCAAGTTCTCGGTTTCGGGCTAAGCAAGTTAATTTTGGAAGGTCCGCAAGAAGAACTGACGCTGACATATAATGCGCAGCCAGCTCTGTTGACAATCGGTTCAATGATTGCCGCCAGACTGATGGAGGAAGGAATTTCACCTGAATATACGGCGGGGCATAGCCTAGGTGAATATACCGCTCTAGTCGCTTCGGGAGTTCTCTCTTTTGAAGATGGTGTTTCATTGGTCCATAAACGCGGTTTATATATGAATGAAGCAGTTCCGGCCGGGCAAGGTGCAATGGCCGCCATCCTAGGCCTGGATGGCCACAGGTTGAAAGAAGTGACGGATGCGATCACGGCAGAAGGAGATCCGGTCCAGCCGGCGAATATGAACTGTCCGGGGCAAATTGTCATTTCAGGTTCCAAAGAAGGAGTAGCGAAAGCATGTGTCCAGCTGAAAGAAGCGGGGGCGAAACGGGCGATCCCTCTCGATGTCAGCGGCCCATTCCACTCTTCTCTAATGAAACCTGCAGCCTCCAAGCTGAGTGATGCATTGGATGGCGTGGCCATGTCGGGTGCAAAGATTCCAGTCATCGCCAATGTCAATGCTGCGCCTGTGCGAAATGAGGACGTAATAAAAGGCTTGCTTGTCGAGCAGCTGTATTCGCCAGTTTTATGGGAAGATTCTGTCCGGACCATGCTGGAGTTAGGCGTCACTCATTTCATTGAATGCGGGCCAGGGAAAGTGTTGAGCGGTCTCATTAAGAAGATTGATAGAAGCGCTACGGTCTTATCAGCGTATGATGAAGAAACAGTGCAAGCCGTTGTGGAATCGGCGAAAGGATGGTCATAAATGGGTAGGTTTGAAGGAAAAGCGGCGATCGTTACGGGGGCGTCCCGTGGAATTGGTCGAGAAATCGCCCTTTTATTAGGGGCGGAAGGAGCCCGCGTAGCAGTGAATTACAGCGGTAGTAAAGAGAAAGCTGATGAAGTCGTCGGTTTGATTCAAGAGGCTGGTGGCGAGGCATTTGCGATTCAGGCAGATGTCTCGGATTCGGAAAGTGTCAAGAACATGATCGATGAAACGTTGAAAACGTTCGGCTCTATTGATATTCTAGTGAACAATGCGGGCATCACCAGGGACAACCTTCTCATGAGGATGAAGGAAGACGAATGGGATGATGTCATCAATATCAATATGAAAGGCGTGTTCCTCTGCACAAAAGCGGTCACGCGCCAAATGATGAAGCAGCGGGCAGGTAAGATTGTCAACGTCGCTTCGATCGTCGGAGTGTCCGGCAACCCGGGACAAGCGAATTACGTCGCTGCCAAAGCGGGGGTTATCGGCTTTACGAAAACGGCCGCCAAAGAACTGGCCACACGGAATATCAATGTCAACGCGGTCGCACCGGGATTCATCACGACAGATATGACGGAAGTGCTGACGGATGAAGTGAAAGAACAAATGCTCTCCGTCATCCCGCTCGGTAAACTCGGCAGCCCGCAAGACGTCGCTCGTTCGGTCCTCTTCCTGCTGTCCGATGATGCGGCCTATATTACGGGGCAAACCATCCATGTTGATGGTGGAATGGTGATGTAAGAGTGTTCTAGACAGTACACTTCATGAGTATCGGGACACTCAGTTGATTGGAGTGGAAGGCGGCGACTCCTGGGGGATCAGCGGGACAGGTGAGACCCCGCAGGGAGCGCAGCGACTGAGGAGGCTCACCGCCCGCCCCCCGGAAAGCGTCCGCCTGGAACGGAAGTCAACGGCTGGTGAATATTAAGCTGTATGTATGCGATCCTTTTATTTTAATTTAACTGCACTCTACGTTTTTCTTTGAGAGGAGGTGACTGATTTGTCAACAGTACTTGAGCGTGTAACGAAAGTTGTCGTCGACCGTCTAGGCGTCGATGAGAGCGAAGTGAAAGTGGAAGCTTCTTTCCGTGAAGATCTCGGGGCGGACTCTTTGGACGTCGTGGAACTTGTCATGGAATTGGAAGATGAGTTCGATATGGAGATTTCCGATGACGATGCCGAGAAAATCTCGACAGTCGGCGATGCGGTAACGTATATCGAAGCTAAAGTAAATTAACGGGTAAAACCGGCGGAGACTCTTTCATCCTTTCATTCATCGAAAGGTGTGAAAGCGTCTCTTTTCACTTTTGCACTAATCAGGGCAAAGGGGTAAAATTAGAAGGAACATGTAAGGATTATGTAAGGAAAGGCAGAATCGTTATGACCAATAGACGACATCACCACAGACCAACGAATGGAACGTTGCCGGCAGCAATCCGTAAGAAGTTCGAGGAGCTCCAAACGAACTTGGATATCCGGTTTTCCAATGAATCTCTTCTGCACAACGCATTTACCCACTCATCTTACGTCAATGAACATCGGAAAAAGAATTTCACCGATAATGAGCGGTTGGAGTTTTTAGGCGATGCTGTCCTGGAACTCGGTGTATCCCGGTTTTTATATGCTACTGAACCTACGATGACCGAAGGGGAGTTGACCAAACTGCGGGCGGCAATCGTCTGCGAACCATCCCTTGAGAAATTTTCAAATGAACTAGGGTTCGGGCAATATATCCTTTTAGGGAAAGGGGAAGAGCAGACAGGGGGCCGGATGCGCCCGGCTTTACTGGCGGACGTATTTGAAGCCTTTGTCGGCGCACTCTATCTGGATCAAGGCATGGAGGCCGTTACTTCTTTTTTAGAGAAAATTGTCTTTCCGAAAATTAGCGTCGGTGCTTTTTCGCATATGATGGATTACAAAAGCCGTCTGCAGGAAATCGTGCAGCAGACAAATAGTGGGTCTCTTCATTATGAAATCATCGAAGAGAAGGGTCCAGCACATGCGAAAAAGTTTGTCACAGTCGTGCGCCTCGGGGAAGAGGAAATGGGGACCGGCATTGGGAAATCTAAAAAAGAAGCTGAACAGGAAGCGGCCCGACATGCTATCGTGAAACTGGAAAGCCAACAGGCTGAAAGGGAGAGCTGATCGTGTTTCTTAAAAGACTAGAGATCATCGGCTTTAAATCGTTTGCCGAACGGATCGGCATCGATTTCGTCCCAGGTGTCACCGCCGTAGTGGGGCCAAACGGCAGCGGTAAGAGCAACATAACGGATGCTATCCGCTGGGTTCTCGGTGAACAGTCGGCGAAATCGCTGCGTGGCTCGAAAATGGAAGACGTCATTTTTGCCGGAAGCGATTCAAGGAAGCCGTTGAATTTTGCAGAAGTGACGCTTGTGTTGGATAATAGCCAAAACCTTTTCCCGTTGGATTACACGGAAATCAGCGTGAGCCGGCGTGTTTTCCGTTCCGGGGAAAGTGCTTACCTCTTGAATGGACAACAATGTCGGTTGAAAGATATCAACGATGTCTTTATGGATTCAGGTGTGGGAAAAGAAGCGTTTTCCATTATTTCCCAAGGCCGGATCGACGAGATTTTGAACAGCCGGCCTGAGGATCGCCGCACGATTTTTGATGAAGCAGCAGGTGTCTTGAAATATAGAACAAGGAAAAGGAAAGCTGAACATAAGTTATTCGAAACGGAAGATAACTTGGATCGTGTCTTGGATATCCTGAAGGAGCTCGACACAAGGATTGGCCCATTGGAAAAAAGCGCACAAGCTGCCAAAACGTATAACGTGCTTTCGGAAGAGATCCGGGAGTTGTACGTCCGTCTACTGAATTTGGATACAGGCAAACTCCGGGAGGAAATCCTTCAAACTTCCAATCAGGCCAATCAGTTGCAACAGGAAAAAGAACAGTATGAAAATGCTGTCCATCAAGTGGAACAACAGTGCACGCTCTTCAAACAACAACTGGCTAAAGTGGACGAGGAAGCGGAAAAATTGCAAGAAAAGCTCGTCACAGTTAGTGCGGAAGCTGAAAAATGGGAAGGCCGGCGCTTATTATCCCTTGAAAAAACGCGGAATGCCGAACAGCAGATAGTCCGCTTGCAAACAGAGTTAGACAGTGCAGTGACAGAGCAAGGACAGTTAACCGGAAAAATCGGTCCAGCACTTAAGCAATTGGAGAAGACCGAAGAGGAATATAAACGAATCGCCACGGAATTGGATGCCATATCCCAAATTTTGAAACGATCGGTAAAAGAAACAGAGGCTGAAATCGAGGAACTAAAATCGCTTTATATTGACCGTCTAAATGAAGAAGCGACCCTTCGCAACGACTTGAAACATCTTGAGGAACGGTTGGAAGGGGAGAGAACCTCCTCCGAAAGAATACTCCAGCAAACTACCCTCTTGCGTGAAAAACTTCAGGAGTTGAAGGGCGATAGACAAGCGAAGGCAGAATCGCTTTCTCAGTTAAAGCAGCACTATGCTGCCGGAGAGTCGGCTTATCGAAAAGCTAATCAATCCCTTCAGACTGCTGAAAAGGAACTTGCATCCCAGCAGGAAATGATGCAGAAGGCGCTTAATCGCCAACATGAAATGAGTGGACGTGTTCGGGCGCTGGAAAGCATGGAGGCCGATTTCTCAGGGTTTTATTCGGGCGTCAAGGAAGTGCTTTTGGCAAAACGGTCCGGCAAGCTGTCCGGCATTGACGGGGCGGTCGCTGAATTGATTTCCGTGGATGCACAATTTGTGAAAGCGGTGGAAACGGCTTTAGGCGGGGCACTGCAGCATCTTGTCACCGCAACGGAAGCCGAAGCGAGAAAAGCGATCGGCTACTTGAAATCAAAAAATGCAGGTCGGGCGACATTCCTTCCGAGGGATGTCATGAAGCCACGGACCGTCCCGGCGGCAAGTCTAAATTCGGTGAAGCAGCATCCGGAATTTATTGCCACTGCGGACCAGCTCGTTCAGACAAATGAGGCCTATCGGGGCGTCACTGAAAATCTTCTTGGTAATACACTGGTCGCCAAAACACTTACTGGAGCCTCTGCGATCGCTAAACTCCTGAATTATCGCTTCCGTGTCGTGACGGTTGACGGAGATATCGTCAATGCGGGAGGTTCTCTCACTGGAGGAGGCGTGAAAGGCCAAGCCTCCGTGTTCACTAGAAAAGCGGAGCTGGAGACGTTGAAAACGCAATTGCTGCGTATGGAGGAATCACTGAAAGTCGCCACCCGGAAAATGGGCGATACAAAAATGGATGTCGCCAAGTGGATGCAAGAGTCTAATCATTTGCGGGCCGAATTGGAGCAACACCAAATTGGCTTGAATGCCACCGAATCGGGAATCCGGGAAATTGACATTACCATCAAATCGATCGAGCAGGAAATAGCCGTTACCGAAAAAGGAAGACAAGGGGCGGAACATTCCGGTTCTGAGCTAATGAAAAAGAAGAAAGAATGGCAGGAAAAGCATCAGCAGGTGAAAAAAGAGCTGGAGTCCATTCAATCCGAAGTCCAGACTTTGGAGCGCCTGGCAGCCGACCGTCGCAATGAAGAAGCAGCTCTCATTGCCAAACAGAGCGGTCTTCGGGAACGTTCCGCCGTCCTACGGGAACAGAAAACATATCAGCAAGCTTCCATTGCCGCGATGGAGGCATCGGCCGAACAGTTAACCAAAAAGATCGCAAGCTTGCAGGAAGAATTACAATTTTTCCATGATCCTAACGAAGGTGGAGAGTTGACGGCCGACGAAATTAAAGAGCGGATTGAAGTGGCAGTACAAGAAAAAAACTCCATAGAGCAGACATTAATTCAGAAAAGGGAAGCAAGAAGCTCCTTATCCAAACAACTTGATCAAAAAGGGACAGAACTCCGCCAATTGCGTGACAAGGCAGGGCAGGCGGTTTCTGCTTTGAACGCGGTCAATGTGGCCTTGTCCCGTCTCGAAGTGAAGTATGAAGGGGTCACCCAGCGTCTGTTGGACGACTATGGACTTTATCCAGAGGTCGGATTTGTGCCGAACTTCGATGAACAGCAAACACGGGAGCGGGTAGAACTGCTGAGAAGCGAATTGGACGCCTTGGGGCCGGTCCATCAAGGGGCCATCGCGGAATTTGAAGAAGTGTCGGAGCGGCACCGCTTCCTCAGTGAGCAACGCAATGATCTGCTCGAAGCAAAAAGTACTTTGCAAGAGGCAATGTCCGAAATGGACCGGGAAATGAAAGCCCGGTTTTCCACGACGTTTGGTGCAGTTCAGCAACGGTTCCGCCATGTTTTCCGTGAAATGTTCGGTGGCGGAGAAGCTGACTTGACATTAACGAACCCCGATGATTTGCTTGAGACGGGGGTCGACATTATGGCACGGCCTCCCGGGAAGAAATTGCAGAATCTCACATTGCTATCCGGTGGAGAACGGGCTTTGACGGCCATTGCATTGCTTTTTTCAATTATCGAAGTACGTCCGGTCCCATTCTGCATATTGGATGAGGTGGAGGCGGCGCTCGATGAAGCGAATGTCATCCGCTATAGTAAGTATTTGAAGAAATTCTCGGAAAAAACACAGTTCATCGTCATTACACACCGGAAAGGGACAATGGAAGGAGCAGACGTGCTGTATGGAGTGACCATGCAGGAATCGGGCGTATCCCGTCTGATTTCCGTCAAGCTGTCCGAAGTTCCAGAAGGGGCCATCATGTAAAGGAGTCGATCAGGAATGTCTTTTTTTAGAAAATTGAAAGAGAAAATAACGGGGACGAATGAAGCGGTAACAGATAAATTTAAAGAGGGATTGTCCAAAACGCGCAACCAGTTCACTTCGAAAGTGAATGATCTCGTAGCACGATTCAGAGAAGTGGACGAAGAGTTTTTCGAAGAACTGGAAGAATTGCTCTTGCAAGCAGACGTCGGTTTCGAGACGGTCATGGAATTGATCGACCAATTGAAAATGGAAGTGCAACGGAAAAATATTAAAGACACGGCAGGCATTCAATCGGTCATCTCGGAAAAATTGGTCGAAATCTACAAGGCGGGCGAAGAGCTCGATAATAGCCTGAATATCCAGGAGGATGGGTTGACGGTTGTGTTAATGGTCGGTGTCAACGGCGTTGGCAAGACAACAACCATCGGGAAACTGGCAGCCCGTCTGATGGCTGAAGGGAAAACAGTCATGTTGGCCGCAGGTGACACGTTCCGTGCAGGCGCCATCGATCAGTTGGTCGTCTGGGGAGAGCGGGCTGGCGTAGAAGTCATCCGGCAATCGGAAGGATCCGATCCAGCAGCCGTCATGTACGATGCGATCCGGGCGGCCAAAAAGCGGGATGTCGATGTTCTCATCTGCGATACTGCTGGTCGGCTGCAGAATAAAGTCAACTTGATGAATGAACTGGAAAAAGTCCATCGCGTCATTGGCAAAGAAGTGGAAGGGGCTCCGCATGAAGTGCTCCTTGCCCTCGATGCGACGACTGGTCAAAATGCACTCATCCAAGCGGAGACGTTCAAAGAGGCGACCGATGTGACGGGCATTGTCTTGACGAAGCTGGACGGCACGGCAAAAGGTGGTATTGTGCTCGCGATCCGCAATAAACTGCATATCCCAGTCAAGTTTGTAGGGTTAGGCGAAGGCGTTGATGATCTACAGCCGTTTGATCCGGAAAAGTACGTTTATGGGCTTTTTGCCGATGGTTTGGAAAAGGAACTGGAAGAAGAGGACAAGTAAATTTACTTGACAGTGTTTCGCTGTCATACTATGATGACAGGGGAAGAAGCGGGAGGCAAAACAGATGGTGCTTGAGAAAATGACACGTATTAATTTTCTCTTCGATTTCTATCAATCATTGTTAACAGAGAAACAGAGACATTATATGGAATTGTATTATCTGGATGATCTTTCGCTCGGTGAAATTGCAGAGGAATATGGGGTATCGCGTCAAGCCGTATATGATAATGTGCGGCGAACCGAGACGATGCTCGAAGACTATGAAACCAAGTTGAATTTATTCGCCAAATTTCAGAGGCGGGTGGAAATCGTGGAACAGATCGACCAGCTGCTAGAGGGCGAGGATGATCGGACGAATGCCATCCGGAAATTGGTGAACGCATTAAAAGAACATGAGTAGGAGGCAGCCTGCATGGCATTTGAAGGATTAGCCCAGCGCCTGCAAGGGACGCTTCAAAAGATAACGGGCAAGGGGAAAATTAGTGAAGCTGACGTCAAAGAGATGATGCGGGAAGTGCGTTTTGCATTGATCGAAGCGGACGTCAACTTGAAAGTGGTAAAGGAATTTGTAAAAACGGTCAGCGAGCGCGCTGTCGGCCAAGATGTCATGAAGAGCCTGACACCCGGCCAGCAAGTCGTGAAAATTGTCAAAGACGAACTGACCAGTCTGATGGGGGGAGAACAGAACCCTATCCAATTTTCCCGGAAATCACCGACTGTCATTATGATGGTTGGTTTGCAAGGGGCGGGTAAAACGACGACGACCGGTAAATTGGCAACGATTCTTCGCAAACGCCATAACAAAAAACCGCTTCTCGTCGCGGCAGACGTCTACCGGCCAGCCGCCATTCAACAATTGGAAACGTTAGGAAAACAGCTGACCATGCCGGTATTCGCGCTTGGAACGGATGTTTCGCCAGTCGAAATCGTTCGGCAAGCATTGGAAGAGGCGGAAAGGGAACATCACGATGTGGTCATCATTGACACGGCAGGGCGCCTCCATGTGGATGAGGAACTCATGCAGGAGCTGAGGGATATCCGCGAATTAAGCAATCCGGATGAAGTATTCCTCGTCGTCGATGCCATGACCGGACAGGATGCAGTCAACGTCGCCCAAAGCTTCAATGAAACGATCGGCATCACGGGTGTCGTCCTGACAAAATTGGACGGCGACACCCGAGGTGGGGCAGCTCTTTCAATTCGTTCAGTTACCCAAAAACCGATCAAATTCGTCGGGATGGGTGAAAAAATGGATGCCTTGGAGGCATTCCACCCAGAGCGGATGGCATCCCGGATCCTTGGTATGGGCGATGTCATGTCCCTCATCGAGAAAGCACAGGAAAATGTCGATGAGGAGAAGGCAAAAGAGCTGGAGCAAAAATTACGGACCCAGACATTCACATTGGACGATTTCCTTGACCAACTCCAACAAGTTAAAAAGATGGGACCGCTCGATGAACTGCTGAAAATGATGCCCGGTGCCAATAAAATCAAAGGGCTGGAAAACGCTAAAGTCGACGAAAGCCAGATGGGTCGAGTGGAAGCAGTCATCCGCTCCATGACCATCCCGGAGAGGACCACGCCGGAAATCATCAACGCCAGCCGCAAGAAACGGATCGCCAAAGGTTCCGGAACCTCCATCCAGGAAGTCAACCGTCTCCTAAAGCAATTCGAAGAAATGAAGAAAATGGTCAAACAAATGACCAACATGCAGCAAAAAGGCAAAAAGAAAATGAAAATGCCGGGATTTGATTCGTTTTTTAAATGATTTGGTGTTTCCGCTAACAGAGCGAAGGCGCCTTCCAAGCGGTAGCCGGAGCAATAAGACAGGCAGGCGGTTTTCCTGCCTGGCTTATTGTGGGAGGCATCCGCAAGCGCCGGAGCGTGTTAAAGGAAATCACCCATTTTCAAAGAATTTTTAGGTGTTAAGAAAAAACACTTTACAAACATCGGAAACCTTGATAATATACTATCTTGTGTGAAACTATTCGGAGGTGCAAGAAAAAATGTCAGTTAAAATTCGTCTAAAACGTATGGGAGCAAAAAAATCTCCTTTCTATCGTATTGTTGTTGCGGACTCACGTTCACCACGTGACGGCCGTCAAATCGAAACAGTGGGAACTTACAACCCATTGACAAAACCAGCGGAAGTCAAAATCAACGAAGAGTTGGCTTTGAAATGGCTACAGAACGGTGCAAAACCTTCTGATACAGTCCGCAACCTGTTTTCTGACCAAGGCATTATGGAAAAATTCCATAACGCAAAATACGGCAAATAATCAGGAGGGGTGTACATGGAGCAGCTGATTGAAACAATCGTCAAACCGTTAGTCGATTATCCCGGGGATGTCCGGGTCACAATGGATGAGCAGGATTATCGCATCATCTATAAACTTTCCGTGAACCCGGAAGACATGGGGAAAGTAATCGGAAAGCAGGGACGTGTGGCGAAAGCGATACGTACAATTGTTTATTCAGCGGCAAGCAGTCACCACGGTAAGAAGGTTTTTGTCGACATCATCGATTGACCGCAACATTCATATGTCTGGATATCAAAAAGGGAGGAGCCTATGTTCCTTCCTTTTTTGTCTAACAACCTATCAGAGGATGGTGTACGAGATGAATTATTTCAATGTAGGGAAAATCGTCAATACACATGGCATACGGGGAGAAGTCCGTGTCATTTCGCGCACCGATTTCCCGGAAGAACGATATGCTCCCGGGAGCCGTTTAGCATTGTTCATGCCTAACAGCAAAACGCCGATCTATCTAACCGTCGCGAGTCATCGACAACATAAGAATTTTGATTTGTTGACGTTTGAGAACCATCCGAATATCAATGACGTGGAAAAGTATCGGGATGGTATTTTGAAAGTGTCTGATGACCAGCTCGGCGAATTGGAAGAAGGGGAATTTTATTACCACGAAATCATCGGGTGCACCGTCTATACGATGGAGGGAACAGAACTCGGGAAAGTGACCGAGATCCTGGAAACTGGAGCAAACGACGTTTGGACGGTCACCCCGGAACAAGGTAAACCGCATTACATCCCATATATCGAAGACATTGTCAAAGAAGTTAATATCGATGAGAAGAAAATCGTCATCGAACCGATGGAAGGGCTGTTGTCTTGATGAAAATCGATGTGTTGTCATTGTTTCCGGAAATGTTCGAAGGCGTGCTCCACTCGTCCATCATGAAGAAAGCGCAAGCGAATGACGCGGTGACGTTTTCGGTGACCGACTTCCGCGATTACTCCACGGATAAGCATCGCAAAGTGGATGACTATCCATACGGTGGTGGAGCGGGAATGGTATTGAAGCCAGAGCCGCTCTTCGGTGCGATAGACGCACTCACTGCAGATTTGGAGAAGCCGCCGCGTGTGATCCTTATGTGCCCGCAAGGAGAGCGGTTCACCCAGAAGAAGGCGGAGGAACTATCGTCGGAAGAGCATTTGATCTTCATTTGCGGGCACTACGAAGGGTATGATGAGCGGATTCGGCAACATCTCATTACGGACGAATTATCGCTAGGTGACTTTGTCTTGACAGGCGGGGAACTTGCAGCCATGGCGATTATCGACAGCGTTGTCCGCCTTCTGCCGAATGTACTCGGCAATGCGGACTCCCCTGTGCTCGATTCGTTTTCAACGGGTTTGCTCGAACATCCACAATATACGAGACCTGCTGTTTTCAATGGCATGGATGTACCTGAAGTCCTACTATCGGGCAACCACGCTGAAATCGATAAATGGCGGGAAGCGCAGTCGCTCATCCGTACATATGAGCGACGACCGGATCTTCTCGAAAACGCACCATTGACCGATCATCAACGCAAGCTATTGGAGCAATTGAAAGACAAGAAAAATTGAACGGAGAACCTTGCACACCTTTGGCTTGTATGGTACTATCTACTATGTACTTCTTTGAGAAGTGCATACTGACTGATGTTCCGCTGCAAAGGCAAGAGGTGCAAGAGCATCTGTGGAGAAGGAGAGAAAACTATGCAAAATCTTATTGCAGAAATCACAAAAGATCAGCTTCGCACTGATCACCCAACTTTCCGTGCAGGAGACACAGTTCGTTTGCACGTGAAAATCGTTGAAGGAACGCGTGAGCGTATCCAGCTATTTGAAGGTGTCGTCATCAAACGTCGTGGAGGCGGAATCAGTGAAACATTCACAGTCCGTAAAATCTCCAACGGTGTAGGCGTTGAGCGTACATTCCCTGTACACACACCGAAAATCGCTAAACTTGAAGTGACACGCCGTGGTAAAGTACGCCGTGCGAAATTGTACTACCTTCGCAGTCTGCGCGGAAAAGCTGCACGTATCAAAGAAATTCGCTAATAGCAAAACATCAAGATTCGGGGGCCGGCCATTCGGCTCCCTTTCTTTTTGCCTCGGAAAAGAATAGATTGTACAATAAGGTGTAGAAGGATTCGGGAGGCTTTGTCTATGAATGAAAATCAAGAGAAAAAGAAGAAGAATGAAACATGGGAATGGATGAAAGCGTTACTGATCGCCTTTGGCTTAGCGGCCATCATCCGGATATTCCTGTTCACCCCCATAGTGGTGGATGGTGAATCGATGATGCCGACATTGGAAGACGGCGATCGGATGATTGTCAATAAAATTGGTTATACGATCGGGGAACCGGATCGGTTTGACATTGTCGTATTCCACGCACCTGAACAAAAAGATTATATCAAGCGCGTGATCGGTTTGCCGGGCGATACGGTGGAATATCGGGATGACGTCCTCTATATTAACGGGGAACCGTACGATGAACCATACCTTGACAAAAACAAATCTGAAGTACCGAATCCTCCTTTGACAGAAGATTTTACGTTGGAAGAAAAAATCCAAAGTATGACTGTCCCGGAAGGGCATGTCTTCGTAATGGGAGACAACCGGAGGAGAAGTAAAGATTCCCGGCATATTGGGGCGGTAGCAATTGACGAAATCATTGGCAGCACCAAATTTGTCTTCTGGCCTATCAAGGATTTCGGATCAGTTGATTAAGGGAAGGGGTTACAAATCGTGACAATACAATGGTTTCCGGGTCATATGGCGAAAGCGCGCCGTGAAGTGACCGAGCAACTGAAATTGGTGGACATCGTTTTTGAATTAATCGATGCTCGCCTCCCGCTATCTTCCCGAAATCCGATGATAGATGAAGTGATTCACCAGAAGCCGCGACTGCTGATCCTGAATAAAATGGATCTTGCAGATGAGACGGAGACCGCCCGTTGGATCCGTCATTTTGAGGAGCAGGGTGTCCGTGCTGTCGCTATCAATTCATTCGAAGGAAAAGGGCTGCAAACCGTGACAAAGGCGGCTAAGGAAATTTTGGCACCAAAACTGGAGCGGATGCGCAAACGGGGAATTCGTCCGGGTGCCATCCGAGCGATGATCGTCGGTATTCCGAATGTCGGCAAATCGACGCTAATCAATCGGCTGGCCAGGAAAAACATAGCGAAGACCGGTGATAAGCCCGGCGTGACAAAAGCACAGCAATGGATCAAGTTCGGCAAGGAACTGGAGTTGCTGGATACGCCGGGCATCCTCTGGCCGAAATTCGAGGATCAGGAAGTCGGATACAAATTGGCTCTGACTGGCGCCATCAAAGATACGATCGTAAATATGGAGGATTTGGCAGTATTCGGGCTTCGGTTCCTGGAAGCCCACTATCCGAATCGTTTAGCCGAACGCTATGGTCTAACTACGATCGACGATGACATCCTTTCCATCTTCAATCATATCGGAGAGCTCCGGAAAGTATATGCGACGGGCGGAGAAATCGATTATGACAAAGTAGCCGAGTTGATTGTCCGCGACATCCGCAATGAACAACTCGGAAAGTTGACATTCGACTTCGTCTCGGAATGATCAGCATATAGAATAAAGGCCGTTGCCAATGGGGCAATCGGCCTTTTTCGTCTGACCCGGTCGAAAAGGGAAATCGTTTACCGATATAATAGAATAAAGAAAGTACGGGAGATGGAGAGGGGATTGCAATGAGTACCATTAAAGAAATTGTGGAACGGCTACAGGCGACAGAGGAACGCGAGGATTGGATGAGGGGACTTCATGCCGACCCGCGTGCTGGAGTGAGAGCGGCTCTGCATCGTTGGGAGCGGCAGTATGAGAAGAAAAAGAAAATCCGCGAGGAACACGATAGAAAATGTGCTTTTGACATGGCGTATGCCCCCTATGACGGCGCATTAGTAGCGGGCGTGGATGAAGCCGGGAGGGGGCCACTCGCGGGGCCTGTCGTCACTGCTGCAGTCATATTGCCGAAGGAAACGCCCGAATTGGTCGGACTTGATGATTCCAAGGCTATTCAGAGAGTGGAGAGGGAACGGCTTGCACAAAAAATACGGGAAGTGGCCATTGCCTATTCTATCCATACACAGCCAGTAAACAAAATAGATGAAATGAATATCTATGCAGCGACACGGGATTCGATGGAACAAGCGGTGAAAGGACTGGTGATCCAGCCCGATATCGTGCTCGCCGATGCCATGGCATTGACTGTACCTTGTCAAACCGAGTCCATCGTCAAAGGGGATGCGCAGAGTCTGGCGATTGCCGCCGCTTCCATATTGGCAAAAACGACAAGAGATGCTTTGATGGACGAGCTGCATGAGCGGTATTCCGTCTACCAATTCGGGAAAAACGCTGGCTATGGGACAGCTGAGCATTTGGAGGCACTTCACTTGTATGGTCCGTGTGACCAACATCGGGCGTCGTTTGAACCAATCAAGACGATGTTGAAGGGAAGGAGGCAAGACCTTGGACTATCCGATCAAGACGCCGTTGTCCGGACTTCCGACAGCGGCTGTCTCTCAAAACAGGCCGCTACTGCTAAATGAAGGGCAATTATTCCATGGACAAGTGAAGCAATTATTCCCTGGACAAATGGCGGAAGTGCAGATCGGAGCCCATAAGTTAGTTGCCAAATTGGAAGTGCCGATGAAAGCAGGAGACGCATATTATTTCCAAGTAAGTGCAGTGAAGCCTGAACTCCAATTGAAAATCATTTCTGGACCTCTCCAAGGGGGGGAAGGCCAAGGGAGGCAACTGGGCGCCTTGTTGGAAGCGATGCAGTTGCCGAAGACGGCGGAAATGCAGTCGCTGCTCGCTTTCGTCATGAAGCAGAAATTGCCGATGACCCGGGATCAATTGTTGGCAGCGGAGCAATTGGTGAAATTGGTTCCTCGCGCCCAATTGCCTGAGGCGTTGGCGACCATTCAAAAACTGGTTGATGTCAAGTTGCCGCTAACGGAAAATCACTTTAGATCTGTATTTGGCGTGCAGGCAAAGGAAGGGCTTCATTCTGCGCTACAGTCATTTTCAAATGCCGTAGTTGCGGATTCAACCGTTGCACCCCAGACGAAAGAATCGATCCTTGCACAGCTCGGAAGGGTGTCTCAGCCACTTGGGCAAGCGACAGGAGGAGCACTCCTTGGACAGGCTATTCTAACATTAATCAATCCGGAAGAGACAGCGGAAACGAAGTTCAATGTCTTACAACTGTTGAAAAGTGCAGATATTCTACCTCCTCGCACCTCTTTGGCTAATATCCAGCAAGTACTAACTTCCTTGCAAGCCGAGGAAGGACCTGTCCGCCCCATGACCAATACGCCCTCGGCAGCAGCGCCGATTCAGATGCCGCAAGCGGCTGCTACAGGTACTGTGGAAAGTCCAAAAGCCACTGTTGCACAAACAATAAGTCAAACGGCTCCCACAGTTGCAACCTCAAAGCCGGTTTTACAGCAACTGTCGGAAATTGTAAGGCAAGTGGCTTCTGCTCCTCAGGATCAATCAGCCGTACGGTTAGAAGGGATTAAAGAGCAAATGGCAAAGGAAACCACCCTGAGCCAACCGCAAAAAATGGAGTTGACATCAATCGTCGATCGAGCTATGCAATCGCCACCTTCCGCCGAAAATACAGCACGATTCATTCAACAATTAAGCCAAGCCATTTACCGCATCACTGCACAACAAGCGATCGCAGAACCGTTTGCAGCCGTTTCCGGACAAACGCCGGGCGAGCGGCTCGCCGCCTTAACGGGACAGCAAGGGACTGAACGTTTGGAATCCCTTATCCGGCTGGCGGAGCGATCTGACAACCCTGTGATGCAAAAAATGGTGCAGGCTGCCGAAACGGCGATGGCCAATGCGCTGGATGGGAGAACTATAAAGGAAGCGATCCAAACAGTCGTCCGATCGTTCGGCCTTCATTATGAAGCGGAATTGGCAACGAAAGAACCAGATATTCCCCGGTTGGCAGAATCATTGAAACCGCAATTGCTGGCGTTGATGAGAGACACTGCCGTGACACCTGCAGTACGTGAGATGGCAGAGGCTCTCGTCATGCGAATGAATGGTCCGCTCATCCAATCGGGAGAAGTCGGGGTACAACATCAACTTGTCATGCAGGTGCCGCTTGAGCTGTTTGGTCGGAAAATCGACTCAACGCTGCAATGGTCTGGCAGAATGAAAGAAGATGGAAAAATCGATCCCGAGTATGCGAGGGTATTATTCTATCTCGATTTGGAATCGATTGAAAAAACGGTCATCGATATGCAGGTCCAGAACCGCATTGTGAGCGTCACGATTTTCAATGAAGATGACACCTTAAAAGCAATCGGAGCACCAATGTTGGACATGCTGAAAAAAGGTTTAGACCAAGCTGGTTATACATTGTCGGGTGTATTCTTCAAGCCGTTCGCTGAAGAAGTGAAAACTGAAGTTAAAAAAACAGCCCCTTTTAATATGGATAGCCAAGGAGTTGACTTCCGCATATGACCGACGAACGCCATATCCGTAAAGAGGCAGTTGCCCTCTCCTATGATCCGAATGCCGGGGATGCACCGAAAGTGGTGGCCAAAGGGAAAGGGAAAATCGCTGAAAATATATTGGAAAAAGCGAAAGAACATAATATCCCAATCCAAGAAGATCCAAGTTTAGTCGAAATTTTAGGACAATTACAATTGGATCAATCCATCCCTGAAGAACTGTATCTGGCTGTCTCTGAAGTGTTCGCTTACATTTACCGCATCGACAGAGAACACGGGTTGAGAAAGAAAGAGTAGGGTCCGAATTTGAAATAAAAAAATTGTGAACTTTTTTCGGCAAATATCTACATTCGGCATTCAATTGTGGACAATGTTTGACATGTTTACTACAATGGATAAGGCAGTAAATTATGAGACAGTAGTTCGATGGGAGGATTTAAGATGAATATCCATGAATATCAAGGTAAACAGCTACTTAGAGAATATGGTGTAGCGGTTTCAAACGGCCTTGTTGCTTTTTCACCGGAAGAAGCGGTAAAAGCGGCGAAGGAACTCGGTACGGACGTCATCGTTGTTAAAGCACAAATCCATGCAGGTGGACGCGGGAAAGCAGGCGGTGTCAAGATTGCAAAAAATCTTGATGAAGTGCGTGCATATGCAAAAGAATTGATTGGTAAAACGCTAGTAACTCACCAAACAGGTCCAGAAGGTAAAGAAGTGAAACGTCTTCTAATCGAAGAAGGTTCTGATATTAAAAAAGAATACTATCTAGGACTCGTTCTCGACACATCAACAGACCGTGTAACATTAATGGGTTCTGAAGAAGGTGGAATGGACATCGAGGAAGTTGCGGAAGCAACACCTGAAAAAATCTTCAAAGAAATTATCGATCCAGTTGTTGGATTAACAGGATACCAAGCACGTCGTATGGCTTTCAACATGAATATTCCTACTCATCTTGTAAACAAAGCAGTTAAATTCATGCTTGGTCTTTACCAAGTGTTCGTTGAAAAAGACGCGTCAATCGTTGAGATTAACCCACTTGTAGTTACAGGTGACGACGACGTTCTAGCACTTGATGCGAAATTCAACTTTGATGCAAACGCTTTGTACCGTCATAAAGACATCTTGGAACTTCGTGACTTTGACGAAGAAGATCCGAAAGAAATCGAAGCTTCCAAGTATGACTTAAGCTACATTTCCCTAGACGGCAATATCGGCTGTATGGTTAATGGTGCGGGTCTTGCAATGGCAACGATGGACACGATTAACTACTACGGCGGATCACCGGCAAACTTCCTTGATGTTGGGGGCGGTGCAACTGCTGAAAAAGTTACAGAAGCGTTCAAGATCATCCTTTCCGACGAGGCTGTTAAAGGGATTTTCGTTAACATCTTCGGTGGAATTATGAAATGTGACGTTATCGCAGAAGGTGTTATTGCTGCTGCGAAAGAAGTTGGAATTCAAGTTCCGCTTGTTGTACGTCTCGAAGGTACAAATGTTGACAAAGGTAAAGCGCTATTGAACGAATCAGGACTTAACATCATCGCTGCCGATTCCATGGCGGACGGTGCACAAAAGATTGTTGAACTCGTAGGCTAAGAAAGGCAGGGACAAACGATGAGTATTTATATTAACAAAGATACAAAAGTTATCGTACAAGGAATCACAGGTTCTACAGCACTTTTCCATACGGAACAAATGCTTGAGTACGGAACAAAAATCGTCGGCGGTGTAACACCTGGTAAAGGTGGAACAGAAGCAGCAGGCGTACCTGTATTCAACACGGTTGAAGAAGCGGTAAAAGCAACAGGCGCAAACGTTTCGGTCATTTATGTACCGGCTCCATTTGCAGCAGACGCCATCATGGAAGCGGTTGACGCTGAACTTGACATGGCAATCTGTATTACAGAACATATCCCAGTTCTTGACATGGTCAAAGTAAAGCGTTACATGGAAGGCAAGAAAACACGTCTTGTCGGTCCGAACTGCCCAGGAGTCATCACAGCAGACGAATGTAAAATCGGCATCATGCCAGGGTATATCCATACAAAAGGCCACGTAGGCGTTGTATCACGTTCTGGAACTTTGACGTATGAAGCTGTTCACCAGCTTTCACAAGCTGGTATCGGTCAAACGACAGCTGTCGGTATCGGCGGAGACCCAGTAAATGGAACGAACTTCATCGATGTTCTTAAGGAATTCAATGAAGATCCTGAAACATATGCAGTCGTCATGATTGGTGAAATCGGTGGTACAGCAGAAGAAGAAGCTGCTGAGTGGATTGCTGCGAACATGAAGAAACCAGTTGTTGGCTTCATCGGCGGACAAACGGCTCCAGAAGGAAAACGTATGGGCCATGCGGGTGCAATTATTTCAGGCGGAAAAGGGACAGCTGCTGAAAAAATCAAAGCACTTAACGCTGCCGGGGTAGAAACGGCAGACACTCCATCGGTTATCGGTGAGACGTTAATTAAAGTGATTAAAGAAAAAGGTCTGTACGAAAAGTGTAAAACACATTAAGATGTAGATGCAGCGTATTTCCATGCGCTGCATCTTTTTGCTTGCAGAGCAAATGGTGAGCCTGTGGTAGATTGATAGGATAACACGATCCCCGACAGGTGAAAATGTATAGCGGAAAAGGAGGAGTTCCATGGACTTGACTGAGCAGGAAAGACGTCTGCTAGCGCTTCATTACGTCTATCCCGTGCCTTGGAACAGGTTGAAAAGACTTTTCGAGACCGATCCCACTCTCGAAAAATTGCATGCGTACCGGTCGGGTCAGTTGGCCGATTTACTGGACATGCCTTTTCAGAAAGCGGAACGGTTGAAAGACAAGCTGCGGCAACACAAGACCATCCCCTTTGATAAGCTCTACGAACGGGAAAATATCACCCCCATACCGTTCACTCACCCATCTTACCCTGATTCATTACAGAACTTGATTGACCCGCCTGCCGTCCTTTACACGAAAGGCGATTGGACAATTTTAAGAAAATCACCTAAGATAGCGATTATCGGCTCGAGGAAAGCGACAAACTATTCACTGGAAGCGCTTTCAACTATCGTGCCTCCGCTTGTGGAACATGAAATGGTCATCGTTTCCGGCTTGGCCAAGGGTGCGGATGCCATGGCACATGAAGCGGCGTTAGCTTATGGAGGCCATACTATTGCTGTCTTAGGGCACGGCTTGTTCCATCTTTACCCTAAAGAAAATGAGCATTTGGCGAAGAGGATGGAAAAGGAACAACTACTGATAACCGAATATCCACCCTATGTCAGACCGGCCAAATGGACATTTCCTATGAGGAACCGGATCATCAGCGGATTGTCCGATGCCATCATCGTCACAGAATCGACAGAAAAAAGTGGTACGATGAGTACCGTCATACACGCCCTTGATCATGGTAAAGATATTTTTGCCGTGCCCGGGCCGATAACATCCGCATTATCCCTAGGACCGAATAGGTTATTACACGAAGGTGCGCAACCCCTTTGGAACGGTTTTCAAGTCGTCGGATCACTCGTTTCTGACCGGTAATCACAACGCCTCCTTATATCAATTACGCCTCGGCGGAATTGCGTCCGGATTTTTTTCGAGCGAGCTCGAAAAGCCTCCCCTAAAAAATCCGTGACATCCGCCGGAGGCTTAAAATTAACTCAGCAAATTCCCGATATGATTTACTGAGTTAATTTAAAACCTTGCATTTCTGAACAATCTAGTATACATTTTGCAACAGATATTCTTTTGAGTCATATATCAAAAGGAGGAGCATAAAACGGGACGATCTGGGAAACTCGCTTCCACCGATCCCGGACTTGCAAAAACCTTCTAAATCACGTACCGACTAAATATAGAGAACCTCTATAAGGAGGCAGATTAATGGCAGACTACTTAGTGATTGTAGAATCACCCGCTAAGGCGAAAACGATTGAGCGTTATCTCGGGAAAAAATATAAAGTGCGAGCATCACTTGGACACTTGCGAGATCTTCCGCGCAGTCAGATGGGGGTCGATACGGAAAATAACTATGAACCAAAATATATTACGATCCGTGGCAAGGGCCCCATATTGCAGGAATTAAAAAAAGATGCGAAAAAAGCGAAAAAGATTTTTCTGGCGGCCGACCCCGACAGAGAAGGGGAAGCCATTGCGTGGCACTTAGCACACCAACTCGGTGTAGATACAAATTCGGATTGCAGAGTCGTGTTCAATGAAATTACGAAAGATGCAATAAAGGAATCTTTTAAAAATCCACGGCCGATTGATATGGATTTGGTGGATGCTCAGCAAGCGCGCCGGATTTTGGATCGGCTCGTCGGGTATAATATTAGCCCGATTTTATGGAAGAAAGTAAAAAAGGGGCTTTCAGCGGGAAGGGTTCAATCTGTAGCCCTCCGATTGATCATCGATCGGGAAAATGAAATTAAGAACTTCATCCCCGAAGAGTACTGGAGTATCACCGGACTCTTCGATAAGGACAAGAAAGAATTTGAAGCGGCATTCTATGGGGATGCCAAGAAAAAAGTGAAGCTGACGAATAAGGAACAAGTGGATTCGATTTTGGATAGCCTTAAAGGGGACTCCTTCACTATTGCAAACGTCGTGAAGAAAGAACGGAAACGGAATCCTGCCTTGCCGTTCACTACATCGTCTTTGCAACAGGAAGCCGCAAGGAAATTGAATTTCCGTGCTAAAAAGACGATGATGCTTGCACAACAGCTGTACGAAGGGATCAATCTTGGCAAAGAAGGAAGCGTCGGACTCATCACCTATATGCGTACCGACTCGACACGGATTTCCGATACTGCGAAAGACGAAGTGAAGGCATTTATCCAAGAAACGTATGGGAGCGATTATGTTTCCCGTTCGACTCCTGCAAAAAAAGGGCCAGGGAATGCGCAAGACGCCCACGAGGCAGTGCGGCCGACTTCCACATTGCGGACGCCGAATGAGTTGAAGGCTGTGTTGTCCCGGGATCAGTTGCGGCTTTACAAACTGATTTGGGAACGTTTTGTGGCGAGTCAGATGGCGCCGGCGGTCTTGGATACGGTATCTGTGGACCTGGTGAATGGCGATGTACGTTTCAGGGCGAACGGCTCTCAGGTGAAGTTCCATGGGTTTATGAAGGTATACGTGGAAGGCGAAGACGATCAAGTGGAAGAAAAGGATAGGATTCTTCCGCCGCTAGTAGAAGGGGAACATATCAAATTCAGTAAGATTGATCCGAAACAGCACTTCACCCAGCCGCCACCGCGATATTCCGAGGCGCGTCTCGTCAAAACGTTGGAAGAGCTCGGGATTGGCCGTCCTTCCACCTATGCTCCGACGTTGGATACCATCCAAAAACGTGGCTATGTCACATTGGATGCAAAGCGATTTGTCCCGACTGAATTGGGGGAAATTGTCCATCAAGCGGTGAATGAGTATTTTCATGATATAATTAATATAGAGTTTACGGCACAAATGGAAAAAGGGCTCGATAATGTCGAGGAAGGCAATGTGAAGTGGGTGCAGGTTATCGATGATTTTTATCGGGATTTCGAGAAGCATGTGCAAGTCGCAGATGCTGAGATGGAAAAAATCGAAATCAAAGATGAGCCTGCCGGCGAAGATTGTGAAAAATGCAGTTCGCCGATGGTGTACAAGTTGGGCCGATACGGGAAGTTTATGGCTTGCTCGAATTTCCCTGATTGCCGCAATACGAAGACGATCATGAAACCGATCGGCGTGACCTGCCCATCCTGTAAAGATGGCCAGGTGGTAGAGCGGAAAGGGAAAACGAAGCGGGTATTCTATGGATGCGACCGGTATCCGGAATGTGAGTATGTGTCATGGGATAAGCCGATAGCCCGCCCTTGCCCTAAATGTGAAAGCACACTCGTTGAAAAACGACTGAAAAAAGGTGTGCAAATCCAATGTACGGCATGCGATTATAAAGAAGATGCACAGGAATAAAGAAAGTGGAGGGCGTTGTCTGGTCCTGACAACGCATGAAGAAACAATGGAAGTGCCTTAATTTCTGCAAAGTTCGCAGAAATACGGCAAATCAACCCCTTCGAAGTTTGAAACTGTGCCTTAATTTCCGCAAAAGCGCGGAAATACGGCAAATCGGACCCTGCGCAGTCCGATTTGCTGTTCGAAAACGGTGCCTTAATTTCTGTAAAGTGCACAGAAATACGGCAAATCGACCCCTTCGCAGGTCGATTATAAATTAATTTAGGTAAAGAAGGTGACGGGATGACACCCATCGTAAATGTCATAGGCGCTGGGCTTGCAGGAAGCGAGGCAGCGTGGCAAATCGCCAAACGCGGGGTGAAGGTCCGCTTATATGAAATGAGGCCGGTAAAACAGACGCCTGCCCATCACACAGACAAATTCGCAGAACTCGTCTGCAGCAACTCCTTACGGGCTAACAATTTAACCAATGCAGTCGGTGTCATAAAAGAAGAGATGCGAAGACTCGACTCGCTCATTATCAAAGCGGCTGATACGTGTGCTGTGCCGGCGGGAGGAGCTTTGGCGGTGGATCGCCATGAATTTGCCGGGAATGTGACGGAATCGATCCGGAACCATCCGATGATTGAAGTGATCCATGAGGAAGTGACGACTATTCCAGAAGGGATAACGATTATCGCCTCCGGCCCATTGACATCTCCTGCGTTAGCAGAACAGATTCGTAGCCTAACCGGAGAAGAATATTTATACTTCTATGACGCGGCAGCGCCGATTATTGAAAAAGATTCGATTGATATGTCGAAAGTCTATCTGAAGTCCCGTTACGATAAAGGTGAGGCAGCCTATTTGAACTGTCCGATGGATGAGGAAGAATTCGAGCGTTTCTATAACGCCCTTGTTTCTGCGGAAGTCGTTCCGTTGAAAGAATTCGAAAAGGAAATTTACTTTGAAGGCTGCATGCCGATCGAAGTACTGGCATCACGCGGAGAGAAAACCTTGCTGTTTGGAGCATTGAAGCCGGTCGGTCTCGAACATCCTGAAACGGGGAAACGTCCGAAAGCGGTTGTACAGCTCCGCCAGGATGACGCAGCCGGCACGTTGTACAACATCGTCGGTTTCCAGACCCATATGAAATGGGGAGATCAAAAAGAGGTAATCAGCCTTATCCCGGGATTGGAGAACGTTGAAATTGTTCGTTACGGCGTCATGCACCGCAATACATTCATCAACTCACCTCGCGTTTTGGATGCGACCTACCAGTTGAAGTCCAATGGTCAATTGTTCTTCGCGGGTCAAATGACGGGGGTGGAAGGTTATGTGGAATCTGCAGGATCCGGCTTGATTGCGGGTATCAATGCTGCTCGGCTAGCCTTGGAAGAGGAACCTATTGTTTTTCCGGCAGAAACTGCATTGGGAAGTTTGGCTCGATACATTACGGAAGCCGACCCAAAGAATTTCCAACCGATGAACGTCAACTTCGGACTCTTCCCTGATCTTGGCGAACGAATTAAATCGAAAGTGGAACGAGCGGAAAAACATGCAGATCGGGCATTGACAGCACTAGCTGAATTTCAACCGACCTTCATGTAGTGAAAAATAGAAGTCCGGGTCTTTGACCAAAGGGCTTCTTTTTTGTGTGTAAAGACTATATTTAAGTTTGATAAAATTTATTGATTGTCAATACTGTCGTTGGAAAAAGGGTAAAATAACAATTTGTACTAATTTGACCAAGTTCTATTATTTGAATTGTGTCTAAAAAACGACAACGTTGCCGGAGGTCAGACATCTTAGGGTTAGAGAGTTGCCTGGAGTCCGTCAACTATTGTATAGTGATTCGTGGATGACTTTCGAATTTCTAGATTAGTCTTCATTTTCAAGTTATTGAGAATTGTTTAATCAAATCACTTCCAAAGCGAAAGTCAATCTGTTATAATTTCTAAGGCTTTACACTTGATTCGGCGAGGCATCATTGATTATGGGGGCAACGGGGATGACTTTACAACCTTCACGAATCCGAGATGAATATGTCTCATTTGTACGCTTGGAAAAGAATTATTCTTCATACACCGTTTCAGAATATGAAAAAGACATCAATGAATTTCTTGAATTTTTGAAAGTTGAAGGACTTTCAAGTTTGTCCGACGTCACGTACCAGGTAGCAAGACTGTACGTTACCCGGCTTTATGACAAAGAGTTCTCCAGGTCCACTATTTCCAGGAAAATTTCTTCTGTCCGCTCTTTTTTTAAATTTGCTCATGCCCGGTACGGGATATCCGATATCGCTTTCCGGTCATTGCACCATCCAAAGAAGGAAGAACGGCTTCCGGCTTTTTTTTATGAAGAGGAATTGGAGTTACTGTTCAAAGCCTGTGATGGGCAAGACAAAAAATCCTTACGGGATCGGGCGCTGCTTGAGTTGTTATATGCAACGGGAATAAGGGTAAGTGAACTAACAGGAATCCGCTTGAAAGACCTTGACGACCAACTTGGCATCGTCAAAGTTATGGGAAAGGGCCGCAAGGAGCGCTATGTTCCATACGGTGAATTTGCACAATCGGCATTGAGTGTGTACTTGGAAGAGGGTAGACCCGTGTTGGTAAAGCAAAAAAAGCATGATGTCTTATTTGTCAATTTGCGGGGCGATCCCTTGACGGATGGCGGGGTGCGACATATCTTGAAAATGCTCATGGAGCGTGCGTCCCTTCATTCCAAAATCTATCCGCATATGATCCGCCACACGTTTGCCACGCATCTCCTTTCCAATGGAGCGGATATGCGGACGGTTCAAGAACTGTTAGGCCATAGCCATCTCTCTTCCACACAGGTATATACCCATGTTACTAAAGAGCATTTGAGGAAAACATATATGAATACGCATCCGCGTGCTTAGGAGGATGAATGAATGGAATTTCATGCAACCACGATATTTGCTGTCCATCATAATGGTTCCTGCGCGATGTCCGGGGATGGGCAAGTGACGGTTGGTAATGCGGTCGTCATGAAGCATACCGCTAAAAAAGTCCGCCGATTATTTGGTGGAAAAGTGCTTGCCGGTTTTGCTGGTTCGGTGGCCGATGCCTTTACGTTATTCGAATTGTTCGAAGGGAAATTGACAGAGTTTAACGGCAATCTCCAAAGGGCTGCTGTCGAACTTGCGAAAGAATGGCGAGGAGACCGGATTCTCAGGAAGTTGGAAGCGATGTTGATCGTGATGGATAAAGATCGGTTATTGCTCGTTTCCGGAACGGGCGAAGTGATCGAGCCTGACGACGGAATCCTTGCGATCGGTTCGGGCGGGAACTATGCTTTGGCTGCCGGTAGGGCATTGAAAAAGTATAGCGGCGAGAATATGACGGCTGTTGAAATAGCACGAGCGGCATTGGTGACGGCCTCGGAAATATGTGTCTATACCAATGATCAGATCATCGTGGAGGTGCTTGAATGAGTGGCAGACAGGAACTCACCCCAAAACAATTAACCGCTTATCTCGATCGCTATATTGTGGGGCAAGAACAAGCGAAGCGGGCGGTTGCGGTAGCGATCCGTAACCGATATAGACGAAGCCTCCTGACGGATGAAGAAAAAAGTGAAATCATTCCGAAAAATATCTTGATGATAGGACCAACTGGAGTTGGGAAGACTGAAATTGCAAGAAGAATTGCCAAGCTGGTCAATGCACCATTTGTCAAAGTGGAAGCCACCAAGTTTACGGAAGTGGGATATGTTGGACGCGATGTAGAATCAATGGTGCGTGATCTGACGGAAGCGGCAGTCCGTATTGTCCGCGCCGAAAAACGGGAAGCGGTGAAGGAACAAGCCGCTAAATTGGCTGAAGAGCGTCTTGTTGAACTTCTTGTACCTGGAAGGAAAAGAAGCGAAGGCATACAGAACCCATTTGAAATGCTGTTCGGAGGTCAAAAGAATGTACAGGACGAGCCAGATCAGGCGGAATTGGCTGAGGTTAGCCGGAAACGTTCCGAAATCAAGGCAAGCCTGCTAGCTGGACGACTGGAAGACGAAATGATCACAGTGGAAGTAACGGCTCAGCAACCGTCGTTATATGATGCCTTGCAAGGATCCGGCATGGAACAAATGGGTGCTAATATGCAGGATGCCCTATCATCCTTGATGCCCAAAAAAACGGCTAATCGCAGGATGAAAGTGAAAGATGCGCGGAAGGTGCTTGAAGCGGAAGAAGCCGACAAATTGATTGATCAAGATGAGATTGCACGGCAAGCTATCGAGCTGACCGAACAGTCCGGAATCATATTCATCGACGAAATCGATAAGATTGCCAGCCGGGACGGAGCGGGTTCATCCGCTGATGTTTCGAGGGAAGGTGTGCAAAGGGATATTCTCCCAATTGTGGAAGGGTCGTCAGTTTCGACAAAATACGGCACCGTGAAAACTGATTTCATTCTTTTCATTGCAGCAGGGGCATTCCATATTGCCAAGCCGTCGGACATCATTCCGGAATTGCAAGGAAGATTCCCGATCCGAGTTGAGTTGGAAAAGCTTTCACAAGAAGATTTTACACGAATTTTAAAAGAACCTGACTTCTCTTTGATCCGCCAATATGAAAAATTATTGGAAACGGAAAATGTCTTGTTAGAATTCACGAACGAAGCGATTGACCGAATTGCGGAGATCGCTTTCGAAGTAAATGATAATACAGAGAATATTGGGGCGAGACGACTACATACTATCTTGGAGAAACTACTCGAAGAATTGTCGTATGAAGCAGCTGACATAGGTCCCGCCACCATAAAAATCACACCAGGTTATGTCGATGAAAAGTTGGAAAACATCGTAAAAAATAAAGATTTGTCACAATTTATATTATAAAAAAGGCGTTTTGGTTTATTTAATGATTAAAAACCTTTAGAATATTCTATAAACAGTACCATGCTGAGGAGGAAAATATAAAATGACATTATTAGCTAAAACACGTGAAATCAATGCAATGCTTCAAGAATCTGCTGGAAATCCGGTGAATTTCAAGGAAATGGCGGATGAGTTAAGTAAAGTAATCGAATGTAATGCGTTCATCGTGAGCCGCAGAGGTAAATTATTGGGCCTTAAAATTCATCAGCAAATTGAAAATGAACGAATGAAAAAAATGTTTGAAGAACGTCAATTTCCTGAAGAGTATACAAACAACCTATTTGAAGTACGGGAAACTTCTCCGAACCTTGACGTCTATAGCGAGCATTCCGTATTCCCGAATGAAAATAGGGATTTATTTAAAGAAGGCCTCACTACAATTGTTCCGATCATCGGGGGAGGAGAGCGCCTTGGCACGTTGATCTTGGCAAGATTAAAAGAGCGGTTTACAGAAGACGATCTAATCCTGGCGGAATATGGAGCGACGGTTGTCGGTATGGAAATTCTCCGTGAGAAAACAGAGCAGATTGAAATCGAAGCTAGGAGCAAAGCGGTCGTGCAAATGGCGATCAACTCTCTGTCCTATAGTGAGCACGAAGCGATCGAGCACATTTTCAATGAGCTGGACGGCAATGAAGGATTGCTTGTTGCGTCGAAAATTGCGGATCGTGTTGGAATTACAAGATCGGTCATCGTCAATGCTTTACGTAAACTGGAAAGTGCCGGCGTCATCGAATCCCGATCACTAGGTATGAAAGGGACGTACATCAAAGTCTTGAACAGTAAATTCCTTGAAGAATTAGAAAAACAAAAATCCTAATTAAGCTTTCGTCAGGGTGAGCCTGTCGATATAACTACGAGCTTAATCGAAAATAATTACTTCTTCCTAATTGGGAAGAAGTTTTTTATTTTGAAGCAAGTAAGCAACTCATATGGAAACTATATCCACAAAGGTTGTGTCTAAGGCGAACGACCCAGGATAAGGTGCAGAAGTTTTTCCCATTCGTTAAAAAGGCTATTTTGTACCATGTAATTCATGCCATATTGAATAGACAAAGTTTGACGAAATCCGCTACAATAGGGGTATATGTTTAATTATGAAAGATTAATAGATGTATAATAAATAAAATAGGAAAATGTTATGGGGAAGAAGGGGATATTTTGAACATCTTTGGGTCAACCATTTCCAATTTGGAACGAGGTTTGGATTTTTCGGCTACAAAAGCAAAAGTCATCTCACAAAATATTGCCAATGTCGATACACCAAATTATAAAGCGAAAAATGTCAGCTTCAAGGATGTGTTGGCAGACGTGAAGAACACTTCGCTGCAAGCCCATCGTACAGATGAACGCCACATCCCGTTCCGGCAGCGATCGGCGCATCCTGGTGTGTTCAGCTATTCCAATTTACGCTATCGCCAGGATGGGAACGGTGTCGATATGGACAAGGAACAAGCAGATCTTGCTGCGAACCAAATTTACTATAATGCTCTTATCGACAGATTGAATGGTAAATTTAATACTTTACAAAATGTAATTAAAGGAGGAGGACGTTGACGATGTCAATCTTCCATAGTCTAAATACGTCGGCTTCCGCCTTGACGGCACAAAGGATGCGGATGGATGTCATTTCTTCCAATATGGCAAATATCGACACAACTCGCGGCCGCATGGTCGATGGCGAGTGGCAGCCCTACCGTCGGAAAACGGTCACATTCCAACCACGGGAAGGCCAGTTTGCCACGATGCTGCAAGCAGCGATGGGGAGACCTGTAAAAGGCTCTGCCGGATATGGCGTGACAGTATCCCGAATCAAAGAAGATACTGAAACTCCTTTCAAACTGGTCTTCGATCCGACACATCCGGATGCTAATGAGGAAGGATATGTCTCCATGCCAAATGTAGATCCATTAAGAGAGACAATTGACCTTCTTTCCGCGACTCGTTCCTTTGAAGCGAATGTGACGGTATTGAATGCAAACAAAGCGATGCTCATGAAAGCACTCGAAATCGGAAAATGATATAGGGAGATGAAAAGATGGCTATTCAGCCTTTATCAATCATCCGTCCTGCAACTGGACAAATGACGATTGAAAGCGGAGTCCAACCAACTCCATACGAAGCGCAGCAAAGTTTTGGAAATTTCTTAAAAGCCGCGATGAATGATGTAAACAAGAAGCAGATTGAGTCGGATAAAATGACGCAAAAGCTGGTGCTAGGTGGCGATGTTGAGCTTCACGATGTCATGATTGCGGCGCAGAAAGCATCCATTGCGCTGAATGCAACAATGGAAGTACGCAACAAAGTAGTAGAAGCGTATCAGGAAATCATCCGTATGCCTGTCTGATCGGATGCTCTGTTCTGAATACGTAAAGTGACCGGGGGATTAGAATGAATGAGAGATTAGCGAAAATCAGAGCAGATATACGTGAGTTCTGGTCAAGCCGTACAAAAAATCAAAAAATCACATATATCAGTTCTGCTTCAGCAGTCATCCTACTTGCGGCGTTGTTGACGTTTTTCTTATCCAGAACCGAATATGCACCACTTTACTCGGATGTGCCGCGGGCAGAAATAGGGCGTATTAAAGAAGCCCTTGACAGCCAAGGTGTACCAAACAGAGTGGCCCCGGGTGGAACATCCATTTTGGTGCCTAAGGAACGTGTCGATGAGCTGCTAGTGACTTTGGCGGTGGAGGGAATCCCGAGTTCCGGAACACCGAACTATTCCTTTTTCACTGAAAACGCAGGCTTCGGAATGACGGACAATGAGTTCAATATGGCCAAACTTTCCACTATGCAAAACGAGTTGGCCAGTTTGATCAAAGGGATAGAAGGTGTCAAAGATGCCAAAGTGATGATCACTTTGCCGAACGAAAGTGTGTTTCTGAATGATAGCGTCCAACAGGCAAGTGCTTCTATCGTATTAAAGACAGATCCTGGCCATCAATTCACTGAGCCGCAGATCAGGGCATTATACACCCTCGTATCCAAAAGTCTGCCAAATTTGTCCACGGATGACATTGTTATCATGAACCAATATTCCGAGTACTACGACTTGAGGGATGACACGAATCCTTATGGCACAAGTTTAACCGATCAGATGGCAATCAAGAAGACGATTGAACGCGATTTACAGCGTCAAGTGCAAATGATGCTTGGTACAATGATGGGACAAGATAAAGTAGTCGTTTCTGTTACGACAGATATTGATTTTCATTTGGAAAATAGGGAAGAGAACTTAGTAACACCTGTGGATGAAGAGAATATGGAGGGAATTGCGCTAAGCGTCCAACGGATTACCGAATCGTTTTCCGGAACTGGGGCTGGAGCTGGGGGTACACCTGAGGCGGAAGACCCGACAGATAACCGGACAGGCTTCGTAGAAGGCACTTTCGGGAATGGGGATTATGAGCGCATTGAAGAGACTGTTAA
Organism: Sporosarcina sp. 179-K 3D1 HS; assembly: GCF_047228905.1. NCBI lineage: Bacteria > Bacillati > Bacillota > Bacilli > Caryophanales > Caryophanaceae > Sporosarcina > Sporosarcina sp. 179-K 3D1 HS. Next base: position 238,663 of record NZ_JBFEGI010000001.1, on the reverse strand, counting down.
TAATGAAGTGAATCGGATTCGCAAGGAAATTGTGGAGAGTCCTTATAAAATTCGGGACCTCGGCATACAAGTGATGGTCGAACCGCCGACGCCGGATGATCCGGCATCCATGCCGCCCGGACTACAAGCGGATATTGAGCGCATACTGTCTACGGTTGTGCGGACATCGCTCGACAAAGCCGCTGCCGGTGATTTGACGGAAGAGGAATTGAATGAAAAAATCGTTGTCTCTGTTCAACAGTTCAACGGTAAACCGGCCGACTTCAGCGAACCTCCAACCAATATTCCATGGTGGGTATACGCAATCGGTGGAGCTCTTCTACTTGTAATCGGTATTCTTGTATTTGCTTACTTCAGGAAGCGCCGGAGAGAAAGGGAGCTCGAAGAAGAACTCGTTATCGAGGAACAGCAAGCTTCAATTGAAGTGGATGATATTAATACTGAAGTGGAAACAGAAGGCACTCTTCGCAGGAAACAGCTCGAAAAGATGGCGAAAGAGAAGCCGGAAGAGTTCGCTAAACTATTACGCACATGGATAGCCGAGGAATGACGGAGGGATGAAGAGTGGTTAAGAAAGAAAAAGGGATGACAGGGAAGCAAAAAGCGGCACTCCTGCTCATTTCCCTCGGTCCGGAAGTTTCGGCGGCGGTCTATAAGCATTTGAATGAAGATGAAATTGAACGGTTGACGCTGGAAATTTCAAGTGTTAAAAAAGTGGAATCTTCCGTGAAGGAAGAAATTATTGAAGAATTCCATAATATCGCATTGGCACAGGATTATATTTCCCAAGGCGGGATCGGCTATGCCAAAACCGTATTGGAAAAGGCGCTCGGGAAAGACCATGCACAAGCAATCATCAATCGACTCACTTCTTCCTTGCAAGTCCGGCCATTCGATTTTGCACGCAGGGCGGACCCTGGGCAAATTTTGAACTTTATTCAGAACGAGCATCCGCAGACGATAGCGCTCATTCTATCTTATTTGGAAGCGGAGCAGGCCGGAATGATCCTATCTTCCTTACCGCAGGAAGTCCAAGCTGATATTGCAAAGCGGATTGCGACGATGGATTCAACATCGCCTGAAGTGATCAGTGAAATCGAAGCGGTGCTGGAAAGGAAACTTTCCTCGACCGTAACACAGGATTTCACGGAGACTGGCGGCGTCGATGCGGTCGTCCAAGTATTGAACGGAGTCGATCGAACGACAGAGAAGACGATCCTCGATGCGCTTGAAATTCAAGATCCTGAATTGGCCGAGGAAATTCGTAAGCGTATGTTCGTCTTTGAAGATATCGTGACACTTGACAATCGCTCGATTCAGCGTATTGTCCGTGATTGTGAAAATGAGGATTTGATTCTCTCACTGAAAGTTTCGAGCGAGGAAGTGAAGGAAGTCCTCTTCAGGAATATGTCGTCCCGGATGGCGGAATCGTTCCAGGAGGAAATGGAAATCATGGGACCTGTCCGGCTACGAGACGTGGAAGAGGCACAATCTCGCATCGTCGGCGTAATTAGAAGGCTGGAAGATTCGGGTGAGATCATCATTGCACGTGGTGGAGGAGATGACATCATTGTCTAAAGTGTATCGCTCCCATCATACGGTATCGGAAGAAGGCAAGAAAAAGAAAATTGGGATCCGGAGTTTCGAAGTCCCGCAGGAGATGGACAGTGAGGCGACGCTATCACTCGATGCTGTCCTGGCAGAACGCGACCGGTTGCTGCATCATGCGAATCTCTCCATAGCCCAAGAAAAAGCGGCCATTGATAGAATGCGGCAAACCGCTGCAGATGACATTGCTGCCTCGAGAGTCGCCTGGGAAGAGGAAAAGCAAGTGTTGCAGCAACAAGCCTATGATGAAGGGTTTCAAGCCGGATTCATGGAAGGTCGGGATAAAGCGTTGGCGGATATGGCCGCCTCCGTCCAAATGGCCAATGAGACAACCGAATTATCCTATAAAAATGCCAATAAATATCTTAATAGCCAAGAACGGGTCATTCTCGAACTGGCCATCCGCTCCGCAGAACGGATCATCGGGCAATTGATCGATAAAGATGATGAGACTTATCTGGATATTGTAAAAAGGGCGTTAAAAGAGGCAAGAGAAATGAAAGAAGTAAAACTGTATGTTTCTCTTGACTATTTTGAGCTCGTTTCGGACCACCGGACGGAACTCGCTTCGATCTTCCCACCTGACGTGCCGTTCCTTATATTCGCGAACGATGACTTCGACGCGACGGAGTGCATCATCGAGACGAATAGAGGGCGGATCGTCGTGAGTATTGATGAACAGTTGAATGAATTAAGGGAGAAGCTCGTCGAAATCATGGAAAGTGGTGATTGACGATGAAAAAGGCAGAACAGTTGACCGAATTCATTCCTAAAATAAAGACTTTCAAAAAGTTTGGACGAGTCATCCGGGTCGTCGGCTTAATGATCGAATCGCAAGGGCCTGAAAGCTCGATCGGCGATGTGTGCCGTATCCATTTGAATAGGCATGGAGGCCCAGAAGCCGTCATTCTCGCTGAAGTCGTAGGATTCCGTGATGAGATAGTCATATTGATGCCCTATACGGACATCCGGGACATCTCCAGCGGTTGCCTCGTGGAAGGTTCAGGGAAACCACTGGAGGTGAAGGTGGGGATGAACCTTATTGGACAAGTGCTCGATTCGATGGGGCAGCCGATTGACGGCCAACCGTTACCGAAGGGCTTGACATCCGTGCGGACCGAGCAAGATCCGCCGAATGCGTTGACACGTCCGACAATCGACGAAAAACTGGCGGTCGGCGTTAAAGCGATTGACACGATGCTTACAGTGGGGAACGGCCAGCGGGTCGGTATCTTCGCGGGTTCCGGTGTTGGAAAGAGTACGTTGCTCGGGATGATTGCACGCAATACGACCGCAGATCTGAACGTCATTGCGCTCATTGGGGAGCGGGGACGGGAGGTCCGGGAATTCATCGATCGCGATCTCGGACCGGAAGGGATGAAACGGACCATTGTCGTGGCGGCCACTTCCGATCAGCCGGCGCTTATGCGTATCAAAGGCGCCTTCACTGCGACAGCCATTGCGGAATATTTCCGCGATAAAGGCATGAACGTCATGTTGATGATGGACTCCGTCACCCGGGTCGCTATGGCACAGCGGGAGATCGGGTTGGCCGTCGGAGAACCGCCTGCGACGCGCGGTTATACGCCATCTGTCTTTTCCATCCTGCCAAAACTGTTGGAGAGGACCGGGACAAACGAGCACGGTGCCATTACAGCTTTCTATACCGTTCTCGTCGATGGGGACGACATGAACGAACCGATTGCCGATGCGGTCCGGGGAATCCTGGACGGCCATATCGTGCTGGATCGGACATTGGCGAATAAAGGACAATATCCGGCAATCAATGTACTGAAAAGTGTCAGCCGGCTCATGAATCATATCGCCAGCCCGGAACATGTCCAATCCGCTGAAAAATTAAGGGAACTCTACTATACCTATAATAAATCGGAAGACTTGATCAACATCGGTGCGTATAAGCGGGGCACATCAAAAGAGATTGACCGTGCAATCGACTACGAACCGCTCATCACTGGATTCCTGAAACAGAGTTACAAAGATAATATTTCAATGGAAGAAAGTATTGAGGAACTGATAGCCCTGGCATCAGGAGGCGGTACATCGTGAAGCCGTACCAATATCGTTTTGAGAAAGTGCTCACATACCGTGAACAGGAAAAGAACGAAACGGAAAGCGCATATAAAAATTCGGTCCAACAATTTGAGCGAGTGGCGACACAATTATATGAAATGCTCAAAAAGAAAGAGGATGTCGTCGAAGAGCAACAGAATAAAATGATGACCGGTTTCTCAATCGACAAAATTCATCACTATGCCAGATTCATTGAAAGTATGGAAATGAAGATATCTGAGATCCAACAGGAAGTAGTCCAGGCACGCATAAAGATGAATTGGTACGAGGAGAAACTTCTGGAAAAAAATTTGGAAGTCCGGAAGTTTGAAAAAATGAGGGAAAAGGATCGGGAGCATCATCGCGCCGAGATGGAGCATCTCGAGGCGATGCAGCTCGATGAATTATCGACGCTGAAGTACCGCAAAAAGGAAAACGGGTGGTAAAGTGGCAAAAAGAAAGAAAGAGACAACTGAATTATCCGGAGTCAACCCGGAAAAAAAACCGGGAATCTTCCAAGTTTTATTACTCTGGTTTATCATTCCCCTCCTATTTGCGGCAGCGGTGATTTTGATCATCGCAAAGTTTGCGGATATCAACGTCTTTGATAAAGCAAAAGAATGGTCTGGACAAATCCCTTTCATTAGTCAGAGTGCGGATGATGAAGAAGCCGAAGGAGAAGATTTATTGTTGGAAGACCGCGTCGTTTCCTTGCAGGCAGAAATACAGGAAAAGGAAGCGCAGCTCTTCAGCCTACAGCAAGATCTGGATAAATCCGAAGAAGAAAAAGAAAAGCTATTAGCCGAACAGGAAAAGCTTTTGGATGAAATAGCGGCTTTAGTCCGAGAGAAAGACGACACCAAACGCAGTTTCAAGGAAGTCGTTTCGACATTCGAAAAAATGTCCGCCAAGGCAGCGGCACCTGTCATAACAAAAATGAGCGATGCCGAAGCAATTCGCATACTAACTAGCTTGAAACCAGACACACTCGCACCGATATTAGAAAAGATGGAGCCGGCGGATGCTGCAAAATATACTTCCATGATGACGGACTCCACAATGGCAGAGTGATGGATAAAAATGCTATACTCTGAATCGAAAGGTGGTGAAAATGTGAATCTATCCGTAATTCAAACGATGGCAAGCATGAATGTAGGAAATATCTCACAAGCTGGAAAAACGACTGGGACAGCCACGAGTGTTGCTGGTGCTACATTCGGGTCAGTGTTTAGCAGTGTTTCTCCTAATCACGCGGTTGCGGTAAATCCGGTTTTGAACCAATCAGGAAAACAAGTGCCAGATGAAACCATCCTTGCAATTTTCAATGCAAATTCTGTTGAGGAACTGGGACAAGCGCTTCAGGAATTAGATCAAAAAGACAATTGTACTATAATGGCTTTGTCGGAAGATAGTACAAAAACTACAACTGAGACATTAGATTATTTAGGGAACATTAGTGGGACTATAAATGCACTCGACATTCAACCAGAACAGCTTATGGAAGGCTTGCACACTTTATTGAAACAGGCTGGCATCAATGAATCGGAAGTGGAGAAGCTCCTAGAAACGGATGATGTTTGGGGGATACTTGCGGCAATCGATCAAGTTGCGCCTCAATTCTTCGAAAGGTTAACTGATTCGTTGGGTGGAAAAGGTACTGTTTCGCAGCAGCAGGCTATTGAGTTGCTGGTCTTGCTGAAAGGCATCACTTTAATAGCACCGAAAACCGATTTAGTGCTAAAGCAGGAACATGATGTCTTTTCATTAGGGAATTACCTGAATTTAGCTGGGGAACGTTTCGAAAATGTTCTAAATTCGAATGTAACTAATAACAATAGCATGGTACAATTAGTCGATGGAAGACAGACGATGCGATTTGTTTCCGCAACAGAAACAAGCCAACCGATGTCAGGTCGAGAAAATGAAAATTCAAAATCCGGACAATCGGATATGAAGAAAGAAGCAGCACAAACCGCAGTAAGTAGTGCACACGCTCAGGTATCCGCCAAAGGTGAGTTTGCTATCTCTGAACTGGAGAATCGGGGCTCGTCCCGGAGCGAAACATTGCTCCGAGAAATGCAGGCGATCATGAGAAGAGCGAACCTCGGCCAGGCCGGCGGAACAAACCGGCTTCTTATTAAATTATATCCGGAGCATCTGGGACAAGTTCGGATTGAATTGTTGGAAACGAACGGCATCATGACGGCACGAATACTTGCATCTACCGCGCTAGGGAAAGAGATGCTCGATAGCCAACAAGCCCAATTGAGGCAGGCATTCGCCCATCAGAACATCCAATTGGACCGACTCGATATTTCGCAGACGATCCAGGAATCCAACCGGGGGGAACGTGACCAGAACGCGTTCAATGGACAGTTTAAACGGGAACAGCAACAGTCGGAAGAACAACAACAGCAATCCGGCGAAGAAGAGATGTCATTCCAGGAATTCATGATTGAGCTGGAGGTATAAACATGGCAACAATCGATGGACAATCACCGATTACGAGTGAGATGTATTTAATTAATAAAAAGCGGGATGAACGGCAAACGGGCCAAGGAACTCTTGGGAAAGATGATTTCATGAAACTGCTCATTGCCCAGTTGCAAAACCAGGACCCTACGAATCCCATGAAAGATAACGAGTTTATTGCACAAATGGCGCAGTTCTCTGCGTTGGAACAGACTATGAACCTGACAAAAGCTTTTGAGAAATTTGCAGAAGCCCAAAATCAGACCCAATTGATCCAGTACAACAACTTTGTCGGCAAGCAGGTCAAATGGCATGAAATCACGGAGAAAACAGGAGAAGATGGCAAGCCGGTCGTCAATGAAGGCACTGGTATGATCGCTTCGGTCAAATTCGTAAATGGTTCTGCGGTATTCACCATGCAGGACGGCAAGGAGCTGACGCCCGGGAATATTTCCGAAGTGCTCGCAAGCTCGGGAGGTTCAGCAAACAGTCTTGTAGAAGCCAGCATGCTCATTGGCAAGAAAGTCGGCTATATGGACGGGGAGGAAGAAGTGACGGGCATTGTCACATCCGTATCCAATAAAGATGGCAAATTACAATATATCCTAGATGATGGAAGTCGCATCGAGGGGAACAGCTTTACATCTATCAGTCAATAAATGATAAACGGAGTGATCGTATGGACAAATTGAACATCCATCGCATTCCATCGCAACCGCTCATCCGCCAAGGAAAACGGATGCAACCAGTCCAAAGCCCGAAGCAAACGTTCCTTGAACATTTGAACCAAGCCGTGCAGCCGGCTGAACTGAAAATCAGCAAGCATGCAACGGAACGCTTGAATGAACGGAACATCCAGATCACGGATGCCGAATGGGCGCACATCACAGACAAGGTCAACGAGGCAAAACGGAAGGGAATCAAAGAATCGCTCGTCTTGATGGACCAAGCCGCACTTATCATCAGTGCCAAAAACTCAACCGTCATCACAGCGATGGACCGCATGGAAGCGAAAGACCAACTATTCACCAACATCGACGGCACCATCGTGCTTAGTTGAAACATGGCAGGACCTCCGACTGAGGATGCCATCGTATGGCCGACCGAATGAGGCCATACATCTTACAATCCGAGAGGGGAAAAAACAAACATGCTACGCTCAATGTACTCAGGAATTTCAGGACTACGAAACTTCCAAACAAAACTAGACGTGATTGGTAATAATATTTCGAATGTGAATACTTATGGGTTTAAAAAGGGACGAACGGTTTTTAAAGACTTGATCTCACAGACGGTGGCGGGGGCTTCAGCCGCTACCGAAACACGCGGAGGCGTTAATTCTAAACAAGTTGGTTTAGGGTCACAAATAGCTGCAATTGATACTATTCATTCAGGAGGCTCTACTCAATTTACAGGAAACACTTTAGACTTAGCGATTTCTGGAGACGGTTTTTTTCAGGTATCTACTGCATCTACAGATTTAAATAATTTAGATGAAGATGAGTTTACATCAGATCCTCTGTATACAAGGGCAGGTAACTTCTATATGGATAGTAGAGGTTACTTGGTAAATTCGGATGGTATGTACCTGGTAGGATATTCTGCTACACCAGAGAACCAGGATACAGAAGGTATTTTAATAGATGAAGACTTTGAAGCTGAGGATTATAGAGATCCGGATAATCGCAAACCAATTATTATACCAACTACTGCAAAGTCAATGAGTATTGGACAAGACGGGACGGTTACATTTGTCAATGCAGCCGGTGAACTTAGATGGGCAGGACAATTGTTAATGGCTAAATTCCCAAATCCAGGTGGACTTGAAAAAGTTGGAGGAAACAATTTTCAAGTGACTTCCAATTCCGGTGATGCTGTGGAAGGGATTGCTACCACGGCAGGAATTGGAAAAGTCGAATCCGGCTTCCTAGAAATGTCGAACGTTGACCTTTCAGAAGAATTCACCGAAATGATCGTCGCCCAACGTGGTTTCCAAGCGAACACTCGTATTATCACAACTTCCGATGAGATTCTTCAAGAACTCGTCAACTTGAAACGATAATCTCTGTTTGCTAGGCTGTTAGATTAGTAAAATCTTTGCTAATAGCCTACAACCAGCGTAGGCGCCTTAGCCGGGCAAGCCGGAGCCATAAGACAAGTAGCGGGTTGTGCTGCTTGGCTTATGGACGGAGGCCTGCCCCAGCGCCGAAGCGGGTATAGAAGAAGACACTGTTTTCCTCCTCCGGGATGCCAGGTACTGCCACAATTCGCAAAGACCGCGAATGGTGTCAGTAGCCAGGCACCCTAGAGGCCCGCGGAAAGCGTCCGCCTGAAGCGGAAATCCGGTGCCAGAAGCTTTATTTTTATACCATAATAGTTCCACGCAAAAAGGAGGGTCGGGCCGGCTCTTGATGCCCGGCCCCTTACATATGATTCAAGTGACACGCCTGAATGGCACGACGTTCACGCTGAACGCACTCTACATAGAAAAGGTCGAGACGTTTCCGGATACGACCATCACCCTAACAACGGGGTCTAAATATGTTGTCCTGGATACGGCTGAAGACGTCAACAGCCGGATCATCGAATTTTACAAGGCGGTCCAGCTGTTGTCGAACCCGCATATCCGAGGTGACCATGATGAAGAATAAAGTGTTGACCATATCCCTTATCATTCTAGTTTGTATTACGTTGATCGGTGTGGTGGCTCTCATTCTTGTTATGCAATTGAAAGACGATGGGAATGAAAAAGAGCCGACCATCGATGAAATTATCGAGGCATCGGTCGATGTCCCCGAAATCACGACCAATCTGGGAGGACGCCAATTTATCCGGATCTCCCTGAAAATCCAGACGGACAATAAAAAAGCTGCGGAAGAATTAACGAAACGCGAATTCCAAGTGAAGAACACCGTCATCCAGGAACTGTCCGAAATGACTTCCAAGGACCTGGAGGGGAAAGTGGGGAAACAGGCCTTCGAAGATGCGCTGAAATCCCAATTGAACCCGCTCATGCAGGAAGGCGAAGTGCAAAAGGTGTACATCACTTCGTATATCATTCAATAACCGTTACGCCTGACACTACAACCGGGAGGTGGCCATATGTCCGGGGATATTTTATCCCAAAATGAGATAGACGCGTTGTTGTCCGCGTTGTCTACAGGGGAAATGTCAGCTGAAGAGATGAAAAAAGAAGAAGAGACCCGGAAGGTCAAAGTGTATGATTTCAAACGCGCCCTCCGGTTTTCGAAAGACCAGATCCGCAGCTTGACGCGCATCCATGAAAATTTTGCTCGTTTGTTGACGACCTACTTCTCGGCCCAGCTGCGGACGTATATTCAGATTACCGTCGCTTCGGCCGATCAGATCCCATTCGAGGAATTCATCCGCTCCATACCGAATATGACGTTGATCAATATTTTTGAGGTTCCTCCTCTCGATGGAAATATTTTGATGGAAGTCAATCCGAATATCGCCTATTCAATGTTGGAGCGCCTCATGGGCGGGGTGGGCGACAGTCCCGGAAAAGGGGACGATTTGACCGAGATTGAAACGAAGATCATGACCAATCTGTTTGAAAGGTCCTTCGATAACTATCGGGAAGCTTGGTCCGGTATCATTGACATGGATCCATTTCTTGCCGATATGGAAATGAATCCACAGTTTTTGCAAATGATCTCACCGAATGAAACGGTCGTTGTCATTTCCTTTAATATCGTCATCGGGGAATCGAGTGGCATGATTAATATATGTATACCGCATGTCGTTTTGGAACCGATTGTACCCAACCTTTCTGTCCGCTATTGGATGCAATCGAATATTAAAGCACCGACGCCGGAACAGAGTGAAAAGCTCGAATACCGGTTGAAACGGGCACCGTTGCCAGTCGTTGCGGAACTGGGTAAGGGCCAAATGACGATAGAAGAATTCCTGTATCTGCAAACCGGTGATGTCATTTCATTGGATCAAAAAATTGATGAACCGCTCACCGTGAAAGTCGGCGATTTGCCAAAATTCAAAGCGCAACCGGGGCATTTTAAAAACCGGTTGGCGATTCAAATAATTGAAACCATGATTGGAGGGGACGAAGATGATGAGTGATAATATCCTTTCACAGGAAGAAATCGAAGCGCTTTTGCGCGGAGAGCCGATACAAAGTGAAGCGGATGCTGCCCCGTCCCCTGACAGTATCGAAACATCCGATTACTTGGACGAAATGGAACAAGACGCCTTGGGGGAGATTGGAAATATTTCCTTCGGGAGCTCAGCGACTGCTTTGTCCGCATTACTTGGACAGAAAGTGGATATTACGACACCGACCATCTCGGTGGTGGCTCGCGACCTTCTAGAAGAGGAATTCATCCATCCGTATGTTGCCATTAAAGTGGAATACACTGCAGGTTTAAGCGGGGTCAATCTACTCGTTATCAAGCAGAGTGACGCAGCGATCATCGCGGATCTTATGCTCGGTGGGGATGGATTGAATCCGGATGAGTCCCTCGGTGAAATCCACCTGAGCGCTGTACAGGAAGCGATGAATCAAATGATGGGTTCTGCGGCGACGTCCATGTCGACCGTTTTCAATAAGAAAGTGGATATTTCACCTCCTTCCATTGATTTGATGGACATCCAGTCGGAAAAAGGGACGGAAAATCTCCCGCAGGACGATTTATTGATCAAAGTCTCTTTCACTTTGAAAGTGGGCGACTTGATCGATTCCAACATTATGCAGCTCCTTCCGTTGCATTTCGGAAAGAGCCTGGTCGCCTCGTTGGTTGGTGGAGAAGCGGAGGAGGAAACAGCGGCTGTTGCAGAAATGGCACCGCCTGCCGAGCCTACAACACCGCCAGCCCAACCGTCGGCACCTCCACAACAGGCACCGACTCCGTACCAAGAGCCGTATCCCTCTTCTACACATGGAGGGTATGGACAAGCGATGCCGCAGCAGCCTTCGTATGATCCGTCTTTTGCACAAGCGCCTCCACAGCAGCCTCCGATGCGGCAACAGACACCGGTCCATGTGCAACAGGCCCAGTTTGCCAGTTTTGAGAGTCCTTCCTTAAGCCAAGGGGAGTCCAATAACTTGAATATGCTATTGGATATCCCATTGCAAGTGACGGTCGAACTGGGACGGACGAAACGGTCGGTCAAAGAAATTTTGGAAATGTCGAGCGGATCGATCATTGAACTCGATAAACTGGCCGGTGAACCAGTGGATATTCTAGTAAATAATCGCCATATCGCCAGAGGGGAAGTCGTTGTCATCGATGAAAACTTCGGCGTTCGGATTACAGATATTTTAAGTCAAGTAGAACGATTAAATAACTTACGATAATTAGCGGGGGGAAACGAGAATGAGTAAACGCATATTAATTGTGGATGACGCAGCTTTCATGAGGATGATGATCAAGGACATTTTAACTAAAAATAGTTTTGAAGTAGTCGGGGAAGCGGCCGACGGAGCTCAAGCTGTCGAAAAATATATGGAATTGAAGCCGGATCTGGTGACGATGGATATCACGATGCCTGAGATGGATGGGATTGCAGCATTAAAGGCAATCAAAGAGAAAGACCCTTCCGCTACGATCATCATGTGTTCCGCGATGGGACAACAAGCGATGGTCATTGACGCCATCCAAGCAGGAGCGAAGGACTTCATCGTCAAGCCTTTCCAAGCGGATCGGGTTGTCGAAGCCATTCAAAAAGCTTTAGGTTAATGGATTGTATGAAATCGATGATTGTTCGGAAAATCGGGTTCGCCATTCTCCTAATCGTTACACTTTTGACTTCTGCTCCCGCAGTTTCGGTTCATGCCGAAACAAGTCCGAATACGACCGTCTCGGATTTTTATGATAAAGACTCCGGAGAAGAAGTGGAAGTGGAGATGAATAGTGAAGAGCCAGCTGCCGACCGTACGGAAGACGGGGCAGCTGTCCGTTTATCTGCGTGGGATTACATAAAGACCTTTTTTGCGTTATTATTCGTTGTTGGCTTACTGTTTGCCGTGTTGAAGTTCATGAACCGGAAAAACAGAATGTACGATAAGACAAGATTGATGAAAAACCTCGGTGGTCTTTCCCTTGGCCAGCAGAAGTCAATTCAGCTCGTCGTAGTCGGTGAGTCCTATTATCTGATCGGCGTGGGCGAAGACATCCGCCTGCTCAAAGAGATCACGGATCCGCAGGAAATCGAGAGTCTGCTGTCCTTTTATGAGGATGGTCCGACTGTAGCCACCACGGGCCTCCTTCAAAGCTTGCTGGACAAGGTGACCGGAAGGAAAAAAACGCATGACCATGAGAATAGTGCTGAAATGGAAATGGATTTCAGTGACCAGTTCAAAGCGAGATTGGAAGAAATGAAAGAAGAAAGGAAACGGCAGATTCGCCGGTTGACAGAAAAGGAGCGCCACCCAGATGAATGATTTTGTACTTTTCGTACAGTTCTTTTCGGATAGTGATCCGAGCAATGTCTCGACATCCATCAAATTGATGCTCCTCTTAACCGTTCTGTCTCTTGCACCTGCCATCCTTATATTGATGACATCCTTTGCTCGGATTGTCATTGTGCTCTCCTTCGTCCGGACCGCGTTGGCGACTCAACAGATGCCGCCGAACCAAGTGCTAGTCGGTTTAGCCCTGTTCTTGACATTTTTCATTATGGCCCCGACATTCCAGGAAGTGAATGAAACGGCCTTGGCGCCGCTATTCGCTGAAGAGATCACGTTAGAAGAGGCATATGAGCAGGCGAGCATCCCGTTCAAGGAATTCATGAGCCAACATACTCGCCAGAAAGACTTGGAATTATTTTTACGCTATAACGAGGCGGAACGGCCAGAGACCTTGGAAGATATCCCCTTGACCATGCTCGTTCCTGCATTTGCATTAAGCGAGCTGAAGACAGCATTTCAAATGGGGTTCATGATTTTCATCCCGTTCCTCGTGATTGATATGATCGTGGCCAGCGTCCTCATGTCCATGGGGATGATGATGTTACCGCCTGTCATGATTTCATTGCCTTTTAAAATATTATTGTTCGTGTTAGTGGATGGTTGGTATTTAATCATCAAATCATTGCTGCAAAGTTTTTAGCGCGTCTTAGATAGGAGAGGTTTGGCATGTCAGGAGAAATGGTCATCGCAATTGCAGAACGTGGAATTTGGGTCATCCTCCTCACTTCCGGTCCTTTACTTATCGTAGCGCTTGTGACAGGGCTCGCCGTCAGTATTTTCCAAGCGACCACCCAGATCCAGGAACAGACGTTGGCTTTTGTCCCGAAGATTATTGCGGTCCTGGTCGGCATCGTCTTCTTCGGTCCGTGGATGTTGTCCCATGTGACAACATTTGCAGCGGATATTTTTGATAATCTCGTACGGTATATCGGGTGATTAAATGAATGAGCTAGTGCCTTCGTTTGCTGCCTATTTACTTGTTTTCACCCGGGTTACCGCCTTTTTTGTCACGCTTCCGCTTTTTTCGTATCGTGCCATCCCGACCACTCATCGGATTATCTTCGGTGCCTTGCTTGCCTGGATGCTCGTTTATACGGTGGAAGTGCCGGGACTGGAAATGGACGGGACGTATTTATTGTTGGTCATGAAAGAAGCGATGATCGGCTTGTTTATTGGAATCATTGCTTATATCATCATGGCCGCTATCCAGATTGCCGGAGGGTTCATTGATTTTCAGATGGGTTTTGCCATCGCCAACGTGATTGACCCGCAAACCGGTGCCCAATCCCCGCTCCTTGGCCAGTTTTTCAATGCGCTTGCCATTTTGTTGCTACTAGCACTGAACGGCCATCACATGCTGTTGGACGGAATCTATCATAGTTACCGTTTTTTGCCGATTGACCAAATATGGCCGGCGTTCGGGGATGGCCGTACTGCTGAATACGTCATCAAGACATTTGCCGCTTCGTTTGCCATCGCGTTTCAAATGGCCATTCCGATTGTTGCGACCCTTTTTCTTGTCGATCTTGCACTTGGAATCACTGCAAGGACTGTTCCGCAATTGAACATTTTTGTTGTCGGTTTTCCTATCAAAATCGGTGTCAGTTTCCTCATCCTGTTTGTGATGATGAACGTTATGGTGGCGGTCATGAAGAAACTCTTCGACATGATGATTGTCAGCATGCGGGATCTAATGGTCATTTTAGGGGGTGGCTGAATTGATGTTGCAGCTGGATCTCCAATTTTTTGCGGGAGAAAAAACAGAAAAGGCCACACCGAAGAAACGGCAGGATTCCCGGAAAAAAGGGCAGGTCTTAAAAAGTCAGGACGTTACAAGTGCGATTGTCCTTCTCTCCGTGTTCCTTTTCCTGTTTTTCGCTGCAGGATTTATGAGGGACCGCTTTTTCATGTTTTTCGACAAAGCGTTCATTGACTATGTCCCAATACATCAGGAGTTGGATATTGACAGGACAATGTTGATTTATGTCGAAATCGTCAAAGAGATGGCCTTCATTCTTCTTCCGGTCATGCTTATAGCTGTCGTCGCCGGTGTCGTAGGAAATCTCATCCAGTTCGGGTTATTGTTCACAGCAGAGCCATTGAAATTTGATTTGAAGAAAATTGACCCGATCAAAGGGTTCAAACGGATCTTCTCCGTTCGTGCTCTTGTCGAATTAATGAAATCGATTTTAAAAATTTCCTTTATCGGTTCAGTCACCACGATGATCCTCGTCATGAACTTGGACAAGGTTTTAGATTTAGCCTTCAAGCATCCGTGGTTCACGATGGCGACTGTCGGCAAAATTGCAGCGATCATGGGGATTGCAGCTTCTTTCGTTTTATTGTTCATTGCGATCTTGGACTTTTTGTATCAAAAATATGATTATGAAAAAAATCTCAGGATGTCCAAGCAGGATATTAAAGATGAACATAAGAACTCAGAGGGTGATCCGCTCATCAAGTCGCGGATCAAGCAACGGCAAAGGGAAATGGCCATGCGGCGTATGATGCAGGAAGTTCCGCATGCCGATGTCGTCATTACCAACCCGACACACTATGCCATTGCCCTGAAGTACGACGATGGAGAAATGGATGCGCCGGTCGTCGTGGCGAAAGGTGTCGATTTTGTCGCGCAGAAGATCAAGATGATCGCTAAAGAACATGATGTGGTCATGGTGGAAAACCGCCCGCTCGCGAGATCATTGTATGATGAGGTCGAAATCGGCGGTCGGATCCCTGAGTCGCTATTTAAAGCGGTCGCGGAAATTTTAGCTTATGTGTACCGGATCCAACGGAAGATTTAGTATTACCTTGTATTTTAATGAATGGAAAGTGGGGATGACATGCAGTTCAGAGATATAGGTGTGCTCGCAGCGGTCATTATGATCGTTGCGATGCTTGTCATCCCGTTACCCCCTTGGCTTCTTAGTTTTTTGATCATTATCAATATCACTCTTGCTCTTCTCGTTCTCTTGACCTCAATGAATATGCAGGAGGCATTGCAGTTTTCCATATTCCCGTCCTTGCTCCTCTTGCTGACGTTATTCCGTCTTGGACTGAACGTCTCAACGACGAGAGCGATTTTAAGCAACGGGGATGCGGGCGGCGTCGTTGAGACATTCGGGACGTTCGTAACCGGCGGAAATGTCATTGTCGGTCTTGTTGTCTTCGTCATCCTCATCATCATCCAATTCATCGTCATTACAAAGGGTGCTGAGCGGGTTTCGGAAGTTGCAGCGCGTTTCACGCTCGATGCGATGCCAGGAAAACAGATGAGTATCGATGCTGATTTGAATGCCGGCATGATTTCCGAAACGGAAGCGCGAATGCGCCGGGAAAAAGTCAGTAATGAGGCGGATTTCTACGGGGCGATGGACGGAGCGACGAAGTTCGTCAAAGGGGATGCCATTGCCGGGATCATCATTGTTATCATCAATCTGCTCGTCGGGATGATCATCGGAGTCGCGCAGATGGGACTTCCCTTCGCGGAAGCTGCCACGCTCTTTTCCCAACTGACGGTCGGGGATGGAATCGTTTCTCAGATTCCGGCACTCTTAATTTCAACTGCGACGGGTATTGTCGTGACGCGTGCTGCTTCGGAAGGGAACTTAGGAAGCGACATTACGAACCAGCTTCTCGGCCAGCCGAAACTATTATATGTAGCGGCGGGTACCGTATTGCTACTCGGCTTGGCGACACCGATCAATGATATTTTGACACTTCCGATTGCCGGCTTGTTGGCAGCAGGGGCATTCATGATGTCCCGCAAAGTGGAAGAGGATCCAGAGGAACTGTTGGAAATGGAAGAAGATGTGGAAACGGAAGGATTGAAAAGTCCTGAAAATGTCGTCAACCTTCTGAATGTCGATCCAATTGAATTTGAGTTCGGTTATGGGCTCATTCCTCTCGTCGACGCGACACAGGGCGGCGACTTGCTCGACCGGGTCGTCATGATCCGACGGCAGTTAGCGGTTGAGTTGGGGCTTGTCATTCCGGTCGTCCGCATTCGGGATAATATACAGCTGCAACCGAATGAATACCGCATTAAGATCAAGGGAAATGAAATGGCAAGAGGAGAACTTCTCCTTGATCATTATCTTGCCATGAGCCCGGGCGGTGATGATTCGATTGAGGGAATTGACACGATCGAGCCATCGTTCGGCCTTCCGGCGAAATGGATTACCGAGGACGTGAAAGAAGAGGCTGAGATTCTCGGCTATACGGTTGTCGATCCGCCAAGCGTCGTTTCCACTCATTTGACTGAAGTGATTCGCGCCAATGCGGCTGATCTGCTTGGTCGCCAAGAAACGAAGCAGCTGGTCGACCATGTCCGCGAAACGTACCCGATTCTCGTGGACGAACTGACTCCGACTCCATTGTCGATTGGAGAAATCCAAAAGGTGCTTGCCAAGTTGCTAAGCGAGCATGTGTCGGTCCGGAATTTACCGATCATTTTCGAAACGCTTGCCGATTATTCGAAGTATACATCCGATGTCGATTTGTTGACGGAATATGTCAGGCAGTCGTTGGCAAGACAAATCACAAACCAATACGCCGCATCGGGGGATTCATTGAAAGTGTTGACGGTTTCGGGAAAAGTGGAAAAAATGATTGCGGATAATATCCAACAGACAGAGCAGGGCAATTATTTATCAATCGATCCGCAACATTCCCAGGAAATATTGGAGTCGATCGCACGTGAAGTGGAACGTGTCGCTTTACTTGACCAATCGCCGGTCATTCTTTGTTCGCCGGCAGTGCGAATGTATTTGCGCCAGATTACTGGAAGGTATTTCCCTCAAATTCCGATTTTATCATACAATGAACTGGAAGCTTCCATTGAAGTCCAAAGTGTCGGGGTGGTGGATATTTGATGAAAACGAAGAAATATAGTGCCGATACGATGGTGGAGGCAATGAAGAAAGTTCGTCATGATTTTGGGGATGATGCCATCATCCTCAGTTCGAACGTCGTGAAATCGAAGGGATTCCTAGGGCTATTTAAGAAAACCTCTGTCGAAGTAGTGGCAGGCTTTGATGAACCTACGAGCCCAATTTTGGAACGTCTACCGGATGTACCTATCCCAGCCCGTCATGAAAAAGAGGATAAGACCGCTTTGGAATTGAAGAAAGAAATGAATGAAATGAAAAAGATGTTACATGCGATGCGACAGTCTACAGTCCACTCCAATTTGCCGGATGAACTGAAACCGCTCCTCTCCCATCTCGAAAGACAGGGGCTCTCTTCCACGGTAGTGGCACATTTGGGAGAACAGCTATTCAGCCGGATGAAAGAGGAGAAGAGGGATTTTTCGCTTGATGAGCAACTGGACTTTGTCAAGGAGCAGCTGGAACAGGAGCTTGCCGGCTTGCCGTTCGGCGGCATTTCATTCAACAAGAAATATATTAACGTACTCGGGCCTACCGGTGTCGGGAAAACAACGACTATCGCGAAAATTGCAGCTCGGGCCCTCCTGGAGAAAAAGAGGAAAATTGGCTTTATCACGACGGACACGTACCGGATTGCGGCAATCGAACAATTGCGGACGTATGCGAATTTATTGCAGGCCCCTGTCGAAGTTGCGTATAACAGCCAGGACTTCGAGGCGGCGCTTGAGAAATTGCAAGATCGGGACCTCATTTTCATAGATACTGCGGGGCGCAACTATAAAGAGTCGAAGTTTGTCGACGATTTGAAACGGCTGATTAATTTTTCGTTGGATATGGAATCATTCCTAGTCCTTTCCATGACTTCCAAAGAAGAGGATATGAAAACCATTGTGGAACAGTTCAACTCGTTCCCAATCGAAAAATTCATCTTTACCAAAGTGGATGAGACAGGCTCGGTTGGAGCGATGTTCAATTTGATGATGGAGTATCGTATTGGAACCGCCTATCTCACGGATGGCCAGGAAGTTCCGGAAGATATTGTAGAAGCCAACCGTGAAAGGTTGATTTCCTTATTGTTAGAGGGGGCTTCTCATGCGTGATCAAGCCGAGTCGTTGCGAATGAAAATGCTCAAATCCCAAGGAAGCCTAGCTCGATCCGTTGCTATCGTCAGCGGGAAAGGCGGAGTGGGAAAATCTAATTTTTCCACGAACTTTGCCTATGCTCTTTCAATGAAAGGAAAAAAAGTGATTATCATCGATATGGATATCGGCATGGGAAATATCCATATTTTATTGGGGGTCTCCCCGTCCTATAGTTTAAAAGATTACTTGATGGGGACAAGAAGCTTGGACGAGGTCATGAATGAAGTGCCAGAAGGATTGGCATTCATATCCGGTGGGTCGGGACTGGATTCTGTCATGGAATGGTCGGAAGCAATGTTTGACCGCCTATTGGAAGCGTTCGAATATCTCCAGAAGGAATACGACGTCATCTTGTTCGATATGGGGGCGGGGGCTACGCAGCGCTCCATCGAATTGCTGTTATCGGTAGATGAAATTATCGTCATTTCAACGACTGAACCGACTTCTATTACAGATGCCTATTCGATGATGAAGTTTATCTGCTTGAAAGATCCCGAAAAATCTCTTCATATCGTCAGCAATCGGGTTGGCAAAGACGAGGACGGTACGGAGACGACCGCAAGGCTCCAATTTGCGATGCGCAAATTTTTATCGGTGGAGACGAAGGTTTTAGGGTATCTGCCGGAAGATCCGATGGTCCATAAAGCGGTCGTTGCCCAGAAGCCATTCCTTCTGCTTTATCCGAATGCCCCGATTTCCAGACGAATGAAGGCAATTGCCGATGCCTTCATTGATCCGCATTCAATAGTGGATTCTCAGAAAGGGGAGGGCTTCCTCAGGAAATTGAGAAAGATGTTTACGAAGGGAAGTGGTTGATATGAATACTGGCAATCGTAAAAGAGTGCTTGTCGTAGACGATTCGGCATTCATGCGTAAACTCATATCGGATTACCTTTCGGAACACCCTGCCATGGAAGTTGTCGGAACGGCGCGGAACGGGAAAATGGCGATTGAAAAAGTTGCGGAACTGAAGCCGGATGTCGTGACAATGGACATTGAAATGCCCCTCATGAACGGTTTGGAAGCATTGAAAATTATTATGGAAACCTATCCAGTTCCTGTCGTTATGCTATCTAGCACAACGAAGGCAGGTGCAGAGAATACGATGCTCGCCATGGAATATGGGGCTGTCGATTTTGTAGCAAAACCGGGAGGCGCCATATCTCTTAACCTCCATGAAGTGAAGGATGAACTTTTGAGAAAGGTCGCCGCGGCTACTGGGGTGCAAATCGCTCATTTGACAAGAAGTTTTTTGGAAAAGACTCCACAGGATCCAATTTCAGAATATAAAAATACACTTCGATCCGATGAAGAGGCACCCGTGCCGGTCTTTCAAAATAAGCCGGCACATATTTTACACAATAGAATTTCCAAATTTGAGAAAACATTTGTTATAATAGGTACATCGACAGGGGGACCTCGGGCCCTGCAAGAAGTACTGACCCGTTTACCAGCCTCGATTGATTTTCCGATTTTGATCGTCCAGCATATGCCTCCGGGCTTCACCAAGTCTTTGGCCGAGCGGCTGGATGGATTAAGTGAAATAACGGTGAAAGAAGCGGAAGATAGCGAGGTGATTTCCAACGGAGTAGCGTATATCGCTCCAGGAGGCAAGCATCTGAAGTTTGAAAAGAAAGGCGTTCAGTATTTCATTAGGCTTGATGATAGCGTGCCTCCACGAAAAGGCCACCGTCCCTCCGTTGATGTTTTGCTGGAAGCGGCGGCAGAACATGAAGAGTTGAACTATTTGACAGTCATCATGACCGGGATGGGATATGACGGGAAACTAGGAATGGAACGTCTCCGGAAAAATGGCAAAACGGTAACGATATCGGAATCGGAAAAGACGGCAGTCGTCTATGGCATGCCGAGGGCTATAGAAGAAGCCGGGTTGGCAGATAAAGTCCTGGATGTTCAAGATATTCCGATTTCAATGATGGAAATTCTAAAGTCTTAAGGGGGCGTAACGATGGATACGAATCAGTATTTGGAAATGTTCATCGAAGAAAGCAGAGAGCATCTGCAAGCGTGTAACGAGCATTTGTTGGAACTGGAGAAAAATCCGCAAGATCTTGGGATTGTTAATGAGATTTTCCGCTCAGCCCATACGTTGAAAGGAATGTCCGCAACGATGGGGTACGAGGATATTGCCGATTTGACGCATAAAATGGAAAATGTGTTGGATGCGATTCGGAATGCGAAAATACGTGTGACAACTGAAATCCTCGATGTCGTGTTTCAAGCGGTCGATTACTTGGAAGAGATGGTATTGGATATATCTTCCGGAGGTTCGGGGAAAAAAGATGTCAGTGAATTGGTGCGCTCCTTGAACAGTATCGAATCCGGAGGCGGAATCATCTTACCGGCATCTGCCGAAGCGGCCGCAACGGTCGTGCAGGAAGTAGGTAGTCCGCGAGACATTTCGTTAAGCTATGACGATTTTGACATGACCGTCATCGGGCAATCATTTGAACAAGGATTCAGCGCCTTTGAAATAACAATCCGATTGCGCGAGGATTGTTTGCTAAAAGCAGCGCGGGTGTTCATGGTTTTTGAAATACTGGAAAAATCAGGAGAAATAATCAAATCCGTGCCAAGTGTGGATAAGCTCGAAAATGAGGAATTTGACGAACAATTCACAGTCGCCCTTTTGACGAAAGAACAAGCGGGTGATTTGGAAGCAAAAGTGATGAAAGTTTCGGAAGTCGAAGCCGTAACGGTCAACGCGATCACACAGGAGCATTTAATTAACGATAAACGGGAAAAAGAAGAAAATGCTGTGAAAGCTGCGGCGGAGATGCCAAAAGAAGTTGAAGTCGTCGAAAAGCAAGTTGTGGAGAAAAGTAAACGGTCGAATACGTCCCAGCATACGAATAAAACGATCCGGGTCAATATTGATCGACTGGACATCCTCATGAATTTGTTTGAAGAGTTGGTCATTGATCGGGGGAGGCTCCAATCAATTGCGAGTGAGCTGCACAATCCCGAATTGACAGAAACGACAGAACGGATGACCCGCATTTCCGGCGACCTCCAGAATATTATCTTGAATATGCGGATGATTCCTGTCGAAACGGTGTTTAACCGATTCCCTAAGATGGTCAGGCAGCTTGCTCGTGAACTGAATAAAAAAATAACCCTGGAAATCGTAGGCGCAGAAACCGAGCTAGATCGGACCGTCATCGATGAAATTGGGGATCCGCTTGTACATCTGATCCGTAATGCGCTGGACCACGGAATTGAAAGTCCCGAAGAGCGGATTGCGAAAGGTAAACCAGAAACTGGAACGGTGACATTGCGCGCCTATCATTCTGGAAACCATGTATTCATAGAGCTTGAAGATGACGGGGCTGGAGTCAACCGGCAAAGGGTATTGGCCAAAGCCATTGCAAACGGCCTTGTCACAGAAGAAACGGCAGTCTCGATGACAGACCGCCAAGTGGCCGAATTGATTCTCGCATCCGGCTTCTCTACAGCGGAAAAGATTTCTGATGTGTCCGGACGCGGTGTAGGGTTGGATGTCGTTAAGAACACGATTGAATCGCTGGGCGGTTATATTTCGATCGAATCGAAGGAAGGGCAAGGGTCTTTATTCCAAGTGCAACTGCCTTTAACTTTGTCGATCATCTCGGTTATGTTGGTTGAAATTGATAAGGAAGTCTATGCGATCCCTCTTTCCTCGATCATTGAAACGGCCATTATCCAAACGACAGATATTATGAATGCCCATAATCAGAAAGTCATCGATTTCCGTGGAAACATCGTTCCGTTAGTCAACTTGAAAGAGATTTTTGATATGCCGAATAGTGAGCTGGCATCAGACGGTTTCCAATCGGTCGTCATCGTGCGTAAAGGGGAAAAGATGGCGGGTATGGTTGTTGATTCATTCATCGGACAGCAGGAAATTGTGTTGAAATCGCTTGGGAATTATTTGCAAAGCGTATTTGCAATTTCAGGTGCAACAATTCTGGGTAATGGACAAGTTGCATTGATCGTGGACTGCAACTCATTGATCAAATAGGCGGGGAGTGCATAGGCATGGTTGAACTGCAAGAGCAAAAAGAAATGAAAGTAATTGTTTTCCAGTTGATGGACAAGGAATATGCAATCGGTGTAGATGTCGTCCAATCTATCGAGAAGCTACTTTCTATCACCCGGGTCCCGAAGACACCTTCTTATGTCAAAGGGGTCATTAATCTTCGTGGAGTTGTGACTCCGATCGTTGATTTACGGCAACGGTTTGGCCTGGAAATGAAAGAAATGGATGACAGCACACGAATCATCATTGTTTCACTGGAAGAATTCGAAGTGGGTCTCATTGTGGATGCAGCAAATGATGTGTTAGACATCCCTCTGCGTTCCATAGAGCCGCAACCTGAAGTGGTCGGCACGGTCGAATCCGATTTTATTTCCGGCGTAGCCAAAGTGGATAAGCGGCTTCTCGTCATGTTGAATCTAGAAAAAGTCCTTGAGCCGATCAAGAGGGTGTCTTCGGATGAGCGGTGAAACTCCGATTACCGATATGCATCTGGATGTCCTGAAAGAAATCGGAAATATTGGTGCGGCTCATGCCGCAACTTCGATGTCCCAATTGTTAGGACGCAAGATTGATATGCATGTGCCAAATGTGGCCCTAGTGTCGTTTGATGAGATGTTCGACTTGGCGGGCGGTGCGGAAAGGGTCGTGGCGGGCATCTTTCTGCGGATCGAAGGTGATTTGTCGGGAAGCATGTTCTTTGTCCTGCCTTTGGATTCGGCTAATCGCTTTATCCGAAGGTTGATTGGGGATGACAGTTTCGATTTTAATTCGCATCCTATTAATGACATGGGGATCTCCGCCATGCAGGAAATCGGCAATATTTTGTCGGGTTCCTATCTATCGGCGCTATCCGATTTCACCGGTCTGAAGATTTACCCGACCGTCCCATCGCTTAGCGTGGACATGGTTGGGGCTATTGTCAGTTTTGGGTTAATCGAAGTGTCCCATTATAGTGATGAAGTAATTGTCATTGATACACAGATGATGGAAGAGGGAACGGACGAGAAATCGGTTGTAGATGGCCACTTTTTCTTATTGCCGGATCCATCCTCCTACATAACCATTTTCCGTTCGTTAGGTGTGCTGTGAGATGAAAGTCTTAAATAAGGTCGTTCGTGTCGGAATAGCAGATATGAACATCGTGTCGGAGCCGGATACGATCCGAACATCCGGCCTTGGTTCATGTGTCGGTGTCGTGTTATATGATGAAAAGAAAAAGATTGCAGGCTTGCTACACGTCATGCTGCCAGATTCGAGCCTCGGTAAGTCCGATAAGATCAATGTGGCAAAGTTTGCGGATACGGGCGTCTATTCTTTAATGGAGATGTTGAAACAAGCAGGTGTCCGTCCTTTGTCACTGAAGGCGAAAATTGCAGGCGGATCGCAAATGTTCCAATTCGGTTCGAGCGATACAATCCGGATTGGGCCTCGCAATGTG
Organism: Sporosarcina sp. 179-K 3D1 HS; assembly: GCF_047228905.1. Classification (NCBI taxonomy): domain Bacteria; kingdom Bacillati; phylum Bacillota; class Bacilli; order Caryophanales; family Caryophanaceae; genus Sporosarcina; species Sporosarcina sp. 179-K 3D1 HS. The sequence goes on along the minus strand of NZ_JBFEGI010000001.1, from coordinate 214,556 downwards.
GAAGCGGTAAAAAAAGAATTGAAGAGATTGTCCATTCCCCTGATTGCAGAAGACACAGGCGGATCCAGCGGACGGACAATCGAGTTTGATCCTTCGACATCAAAACTGCAAGTGCGTACAGTTAACGCGGATACGAAGGAAATCTGAAATGGGTGGCGGCTGATCGGCTCAGTCGCCCTTTTTTGTTTCATTCAGACTCCGGGCGCTAAGCAGGCGCCCTACGCTTTTGTGCTATTATTTGCTATAATGAGAGACAATTATGACAGAATCATCATCGAAAGTGAGGGATTCGATGTCAAAACAGGATTTGACGGAGGAAACGATATGTTGGGATCTTTGGATTAAGAATCGTGATCCTGATGCAGGTGATATGCTCGTCCGAAAATATCTTCCGCTCGTGACATACCATGTTCAACGGATCAGCTCCGGATTGCCCCGCAATGTCTCCAGGGACGATATTATGAGTCTTGGGATGAACGGGCTGTTTGATGCGCTAACGAAATTCGATCCGAGCCGGGATCTGAAGTTCGATACATATGCTTCGTTCCGTGTCAGAGGGTCCATTATCGATGGATTGCGTAAGGAGGACTGGCTTCCGCGTTCTTCCCGGGAAAAATCTAAAAAGTTGGAAGAGGAAATCGCGAAGCTGGAACAGAAGCTCCAACGACATGCGACGCCTGAAGAAATTGCCGAACATGTCGGAATGCCGGTGGAGGAAGTCTATCAGACGGTGCATGAGCATTATTTTTCTAACATCCTTTCCATTGATGAAAAAATGAATGACGAGGAAGAAGATACTCAGAAGTCGTTTGTTATAAGAGATGAGAGATCTAAAACACCTGAAGAAAAAACGATGATGAATGAACTGATCGGCGACCTGGCTTCAAAAATAAAAGAGTTGAATCGCAATGAACAACTTGTCCTGAACCTATTTTATACAGAAGAAATGACCTTGACTGAAATTGGGGAGATCTTGAATTTATCCACTTCACGGATATCCCAAATTCATTCCAAAGCACTTTTTAAGCTGCGCAAACTATTGACGCCTGAAATTGTGGATGGAGGGATCCTATGAGTCTAAAAGTAATTGAGCTTCAAATTGCCATCCCGAAAACATTTGAAGCGGGCAAAATCGCGGAGCAAAAACAGCAGCAATCCCAACTGAACCAAGACTTGGCGAATGCACAGACGGAAAAGCAGGCAGTCAAGAATCGGGAGACTGTATTGGAGACGGAGAAATATGCCAAGCTTGATCAGGACGGAGAACCTGAACAGCGTGAAAGCTCATCAGACAAACGCGAACGTGGCAAACAAATAGAAGAGAATAAGCAGGCGGTGCACCCTTATAAAGGGTCATTCGTAGACTTTACGGGGTAACTAAGATGATTTGGATTGTACTCATTGCTCTATTTATTTTACAATTAGTTGGATTTTATATCATTGCCCTGCTATATACGAAAGTGTCGAAATTTGACGATCTCGAAAGAAAGCAAAGAAAATTGATGAATGAGATGGACGATTCGATCGCTGCGTATTTATCCGAAGTGAAGGATGAAAATGAACGGCTTGTCGAATTGCTCGGCCGGCATGACGAACTGGCGGCCGCTCGTGAACGGGTGAAACCGGAGCCGACAACCTCTAAAAAAGAGGACGGATCCACGCTCCCGCTGCCGATCCAACCGCCGAAGATCCCGATCAATCTAGCCATCAAGTCTTATAGCAACTCAGCCGAGAAGCTAAAAAACGGGGAAGTGGCGGATTCCGCTCCAAAATCGGAATCCATGGATACGCGCAGTCAAATATTCAGACTGTATGATGCAGGTCTTTCAGAAGAGGAAATTGCAAAAAAGCTTGGAAAAGGCCGCACAGAAGTCGAGTTAATTTTGAAATTCAGGTGAAATCATTGCAATCGGAAAACTGCTATGGTATATTTGCAAATGGTATTACTACACACGTGCACAGACGATGAAGAAGGTGCCGAAAGGTCGCTTTGCCGGATGAGGTGCACGGAGGAAAAAAACCAAACAGGAGGAATACAAAATGTCAGTAATCTCAATGAAACAACTGCTTGAAGCTGGTGTGCATTTCGGACACCAAACACGTCGCTGGAACCCGAAAATGAAAAAATTTATTTTCATGGAGCGTAACGGAATCTACATCATCGACCTTCAAAAAACAGTGAAAAAGCTAGAAGAAGCTTATGCGTTCATGCGCCAAGTTGGTGCGGACGGAGGGAAAGTCCTTTTCGTCGGTACAAAAAAACAAGCGCAAGATGCAATCAAAGAAGAAGCAGAGCGCGCTGGAATGTTCTACATCAACCAACGCTGGCTTGGTGGAACACTTACAAACTTTGGCACGATCCAAAAACGTGTCGCACGCATGAAAGCAATCGAAAAAATGGAAGAAGACGGTACGTTCAGTGTCCTTCCTAAAAAAGAAGTTGCACAACTTAAAAAAGAACACGATCGCCTTGTGAAATTCCTAGGTGGAATCCGTGATATGAAATCCTTGCCGGATGTCATGTTCGTTGTGGATCCACGCAAAGAACGCATCGCGGTAGCTGAAGCGATCAAATTGAACATTCCACTAGTTGGAATCGTAGATACGAACTGTGACCCAGACGAAATTGATTACATCATTCCTGCAAACGATGATGCTATCCGCGCGGTACGTCTATTGACAAGCAAAATGGCTGATGCTTTGATCGAATCCCGCCAAGGTGAAGATGAGGAAGTAACTGAAGAGGAAGCCGTAGCTGCAGAGTGAAATGAGTGAACGGAAGAGACGATAAGCGGCCGAAACCCTTATCGTCTTTTTTAGAGGAAGCAAAGATCACGACATTATTTAGGAGGAACAAAAACATGGCTATTACAGCACAAATGGTAAAAGAACTACGCGAAAAAACAGGCGCAGGCATGATGGACTGCAAAAAAGCACTAACTGAAGTAAATGGCGACATGGAAGCAGCAGTTGACTTCCTTCGTGAAAAAGGCCTTTCCAGTGCGGCGAAAAAAGCAGACCGTATCGCAGCTGAAGGAACGACAGATATCATTGTGAATGGCAATGAAGCTGTTCTATTTGAAGTGAACGCGGAAACAGACTTCGTTGCGAAAAACGAAGGGTTCCAAACACTTGTTAAAGAACTTGGAGAGCACTTGCTTTCTGCAAAGCCTGCTTCCATCGAAGAAGCGCTAGAATCCAAAATGGATAACGGTTTATCCGTAGCGGACCATATTTCAAATGCTGTAGCAAAAATCGGTGAAAAAATCACGCTTCGTCGTTTCGAAATCCGTACGAAAACTGACAATGACGCATTCGGTCCATACTTGCATATGGGTGGACGCATCGGCGTTCTAGTCGTTTTGGAAGGTACTACAGACGAAGAGTCTGCAAAAGACGTGGCGATGCACGTTGCGGCTCTGAATCCGAAATACGTTTCCCGCGACCAAGTTTCTGAAGAAGAAGTGGAGCGCGAGCGCAAAGTTTTGACAGAGCAAGCACTGAACGAAGGAAAACCTGAAAATATCGTAGCGAAAATGGTCGAAGGCCGCATCGGCAAATATTTCGAAGAGATCTGTGTATTGGATCAAGCATTCGTTAAAAACTCTGACCAAAAAGTGGGCGACTTCGTCAAAGCAACAGGCGGTACGTTGAAAGAATTCATCCGTTATGCAGTGGGTGAAGGAATTGAAAAACGCGAAGAAAACTTCGCTGACGAAGTAATGAGTCAAGTTAAAGGAAACTAATAATCATTACACTTATGAATGGGGAACACATCATGTGTTCCCTGTTTTTCGAGAAAATTGAGTAGATGGAGGATTCATATGAGCGTCCCTAAATATAAACGGATCGTTTTGAAATTGAGCGGTGAAGCACTTGCGGGAGAACAAGGTTTTGGGCTTTCGCCTGCCATCATCAAAACAGTAGCTGCGCAAGTGAAAGAAGTCATGGATCTAGGTGTCGAAGTCGCAGTCGTTGTCGGTGGTGGAAACATCTGGAGAGGAAAGATCGGTAGCGAGATGGGCATGGACCGAACTACAGCGGATTACATGGGCATGCTTGCGACCGTCATGAACTCTCTTGCTCTGCAAGATTCCCTTGAAAAGCTCGGTGTGGAAACCCGTGTATCCTCCTCGATTGAGATGCGCCAAGTTGCAGAACCATACATACGACGAAAAGCGATCCGCCATTTGGAGAAAAAGCGAGTCGTTATTTTCGCGGCCGGTACGGGGAATCCTTACTTCTCAACCGATACGACAGCAGCACTTCGCGCAGCCGAAATTGAAGCAGATGTCATTCTCATGGCGAAAAACAATGTGGATGGTGTCTACTCAGCTGACCCGAAAAAAGATGAAACTGCGATCAAATACTCTGAGCTATCCTACTTGGATGTCATCAGTCAAGGACTTGAAGTAATGGACTCCACTGCTTCTACTCTTTGTATGGACAACGATATCCCACTCGTAGTATTCTCGATTATGGAGCAGGGAAATATTAAAAAAGCCGTACTCGGTGAGCCAATCGGGACGGTTGTGAGGAGGAATATGTAGTGCCGAAAACAGTAATGGACCAAGCGAAAGAGAGAATGGGGAAAGCGATCGAGGCCTATACCCGCCAACTTGCATCAATTCGTGCAGGACGCGCAAACGCATCCCTTTTGGACCGGATCACCGTGCCTTATTATGGAGCGCCGACTCCGCTTAATCAGATGGCTGGCATCTCCGTGCCGGAAGCCCGTCTACTTGTCATCCAACCGTACGACAAAACGGTCTTAGGTGAGATTGAGAAGGCGATTATGAAATCGGACATCGGGATTACACCGACGAACGACGGTAATATCATCCGTCTTGCCATCCCGGCTTTGACGGAAGAACGTCGGAAAGAACTTGCTAAAGAAGTGAAAAAAGAAGCGGAAGATGCGAAAGTCGCGATCCGCAACATTCGACGAGATGCCAATGATGAGTTTAAAAAGCTTGAGAAAAACGGTGAAATTACAGAAGATGATCTCCACCGTTACGGCGAGGAAATTCAAAAAATGACCGACTCCAATATTGAAAAGATTGACGAAATCGCAAAAAACAAAGAAAACGAAATCATGGAGATCTGATCAATTACGCCTCGGCGTAATTGTGAATCGAACAGCGTAGGGTTCGATTTGCCGTATTTCTGCGTTCTTTGCAGAAATTAAGGCACCAGCCGTCGCAGCTGGATAGGCTCGATAAACTCCTTTCAAAATCTGTGACATCCGCCGGAGGCTTTATCTTTATTCAGCGTGCATTTGGACAACCGATGAATATAAGATAAAAATTTATTTATCTGGCCAACTGTTGAGGTGAAGGCTTCTGAGCTCGCCTTTTCGCTATTTGCATTAATAACTTTGCTGAATAAAGATAAAAGAACTTTCTGCAAGGGGGGACGTCCTAATTTCAGGACGTCTTTTTCATTTTGTGGCAACCTGATTTAATTGAACACAAGGAAGCATACTGTTCAAGGAAATTAGGTAAACTAATTAGAGATTAGGTTTAAATATTGAGCTCCGTAATGCAATTGCTAGATAATAGGAGTCCGTGTTCTTTGGAATCAAGTTCAGGAATATGGATACAGTGATCCAATCACTGTGAAAAATATATTTGCCCCTATAAAATGAAATCTTGCGTTAAATTTGATACGATAGAGTATGTACTTGCTCTGAAAAGTAGTCGAGTGGAGGAAACGACATGCTTGATAAAATACTTCGAAAAAAACCTAGCGTACTTGACGGTTCTTTGGCCGAGCGCGTAACAGAATTGAAAAAAAGGCAAATCCCTGCCCATGTTGCCATTATTATGGATGGTAACGGCCGTTGGGCGAAGCAGCGTAACCTACCGCGAGTTGCCGGCCACCATGAAGGCATGAAAACGGTCCGTAAAATTACGCGTATGGCAAATGAACTGGGTATTCAAGCGTTGACGCTTTATGCTTTCTCCACAGAAAATTGGAAGCGCCCTAAAATGGAAATCGATTTTCTTATGAAACTGCCAGGGGAGTTCCTAAGTACATATCTTCCCGAATTGATTGAGCAAAACGTGAAAGTCGAGATGATCGGAAATTTCGACAAATTGCCAGGACATACAAAAACAGCCATTCAAAAAGCGATGGAGGCGACAAAAGACAATGACGGCATGGTTTTGAATTTTGCCATGAACTACGGCAGCCGGTTGGAGATTGCCGAAACTGTCAAAGAAATCGTCACGCTTGTCCAGGAAGGCTCACTTGCAATCACAGATATTAATGAAACTCTTATTGGTTCCCACTTAATGACAGCTCATTTGCCGGAACCGGATTTGTTGATTCGCACAAGCGGGGAAGTGCGGCTGTCCAATTTTATGCTTTGGCAGCTGGCCTATGCTGAATTTTCATTTTTAGATGTATTATGGCCCGATTTTGACGAAGTCTGCTTGCTGAATTCCATCGAGGAGTTCCAAATGAGAAATCGTCGTTTCGGGAATGTGGAAGGAGAAGGGAATGTGTGAAGCAACGGATCATAACTGCCCTCATCGCGTTCGCCCTATTTATTCCGCTTGTCCTGATCGGGGGGCTGCCTTTTACGCTTGCAGTCTACGCGATTGCGACAGTCGGGCTCTATGAATTGTTGCGTATGAAGGGCATTCATCTTTTAACCGTCGAAGGCTTGTTGACATGGGTTGCCTTAGTTGTCCTGTTACTGCCTTCCGCGTGGGGAACTCAGCTCCATGAATCGATTGGTTATACAAAGATAGAATTGGCGTTTGCCATCGTGTTGATTTTGTTGACCTATACGGTCATTGTCAAAAACCGCTATACATTTGACCATGCCGCATTTTCGGTACTGGGCGCATTGTATGTTGGAATCGGCTTTTACTATTTGATTGAAACGAGACTATTCGGGATCGAATATGTCGTGTATGCCTTGGTTGTCATTTGGACAACGGATTCCGGGGCTTATTTTATCGGAAGGAAGATCGGAAAGCGCAAGCTGTGGCCCGAAATTTCTCCGAATAAGACGATAGAAGGTTTTTATGGAGGAATCGCATCGGCCATTGTGGCTACCTGTATCTTCCAAATGATTTATCCGATTGCGTCGAATTATGTGGTGCTGGTCATTGTCACCATTGTGGCCTCCATTGTTGGACAACTTGGGGACTTGGTCGAATCAGCACTGAAACGGCATTATGATGTAAAAGATTCAGGGAAACTCCTTCCGGGGCATGGCGGGATTTTGGATCGATTCGACAGCCTCCTTTTCGTCTTGCCATTATTACATTTCCTTCATTTTGTAGGATAAAGGAAAGGATATCCATATGACAAAGAAAATTAGTCTACTGGGAGCGACAGGTTCCATTGGTACGCAAACGCTTGATATTATCGAGAGGAACCCTGGTCAATTTGAACTCGTATCTTTTTCGGCCGGGATGAATATCGATAAGGTGAGGGACATTGCAAAGGTTCATCGGCCAAAAGTGGTATCGGTGCAACGGAAAGACGATGCTGACAAGCTGCAGACTGAATTTCCTGCGATCCGCTTCGTTTCAGGAGAGGAAGGACTGATTGAAATCGCCACTTCCGAAGCGGATGTATTGGTGAACTCGGTTATCGGCAGCGTCGGCTTACGTCCAACCCTCCAAGCGATTGAAGCTGGCATCCCGATCGCCATTGCGAACAAGGAGACATTGGTGGCCGCTGGGGACATTGTTATGCGCGAAGCGGAAAAGCATCAAGTTCCGCTTTTGCCGGTCGATAGCGAACATTCAGCACTTTTCCAGTCTTTGAATGGGGAAAATCCGAAGCGGGTGTCCCGTCTGATTCTGACTGCTTCTGGCGGCAGCTTTAGGGAATTAAGCCGTAATCAACTGGCGGACGTTACCGTAGAACAGGCACTGGCACATCCGAATTGGTCGATGGGCAATAAGTTGACAATCGATTCGGCAACGATGATGAATAAAGGCTTGGAAGTGATAGAAGCCCATCATCTGTTTAATATGCCGTATGATCAGATCGACTGCTTGCTGCATAAAGAGAGCATCATCCATTCCATGGTGGAGTTCGAAGATACAAGTATCATGGCTCAATTGGGTTCACCGGATATGCGGGTTCCTATCCAATATGCGTTGACTTACCCCGATCGGATTCCAATGCAGAACGCCAAACCGCTTCGTCTGGAAGAAATCGGTCAGCTTCATTTCAATAAAATGGATTTTGACAGATTCAAGGCACTTTCGTTAGCTTACGCTGCAGGACGGGAGGGCGGCACGATGCCGACTGTCATGAATGCGGCCAATGAAATTGCGGTTAGCCTTTTTATGGAAAGGCGTATTACTTTCCTTCAAATTGAAGAATTGATTGAACGCGCAATGGAGAGCCACCAACCAATTGGCTCACCGGATCTCGAAACCATTTTGGAAATCGATTCGCTTACTCGAAAAATGGTGTATGCTATGGTAAAATAAATTGTTTATAAACGGCCAGCGATGGCAGTGAAGGTGGTTTTCCATGGAAACGGTAATTGCGTTTATTATCATATTCGGTTCTCTCGTCTTTTTTCATGAGTTAGGGCATTTCCTATTTGCGAAAAAAGCGGGAATCATGGTCCGCGAATTTGCTATCGGATTCGGGCCGAAAATATTGGGCATTCAAAAGGGCGAAACCTTATATACCATCCGGATTCTGCCGTTTGGAGGCTATGTTCGAATGGCCGGAGAAGATTTCGATACGGTCGAACTGCAGCCGGGCTACCGTGTAGGTTTATTGCTAAATTCGAACGATGAAGTCATGAAAATATATTTGAGTCAAAACATATCCAATCCGGATGTCCTCTTCCTGGAGACTGAATCATCCGACCTGGATAAGGAGTTATTCATTGAAGGGTATGACGATGAGGGACAATTAGTCCGCTATGCCATCTCCAGAAAAGCCATTATCGTAGAAAAAGGGCAGGAGACGTTAATCGCCCCTTACGATCGACAGTTTGAGTCTAAGCCTCTTGGCGGTCGGGCAATGGCTATTTTTGCCGGGCCGTTATTCAACTTCATCCTCGCTTTTTTCATCTTCCTAGCCATCGGTCTGATGCAAGGGGTTCCCGCAAAGGAGCCGGTCATTTCAGACGTACAAAGCGGAAGCCCCGCAGAACGGGCAGGCATGGAAAAAGGAGATGTAATAACAGCTGTGGATGGTAGCCCGGTCGAAACTTGGACGGAGTTTTCTGCAATCATCCAAAAAAATCCGGGTGTTACGCTTCAGTTCAGTGTAGAACGGGATGGAGAAACAGCCACGCTAAATATTGTTCCGGACACGATTGAGCAACAAGGCCAGAAATTTGGACAGATCGGAGTCGCACGACCGATGGAAAAAAATCCATTGAAGGCGGTTGTGTTCGGCGCAGATCAAACATTTTCCTGGATTAAAGAGATCATCCGATTGCTTGGCATGCTTGTAACGGGTAAATTTACAATCGATGCCTTATCGGGACCAGTCGGCATTTACAAGGCGACCGAGGAAGTCGCAAAGTTTGGTTTGTATAACTTAATGCACTGGGCGGCTGTTCTCAGCATCAATCTAGGGATTATGAACTTATTGCCGCTTCCTGCTTTGGATGGAGGTAAGCTGTTATTCTTCCTTTTCGAAGCGATCCGGGGCAAACCAGTAGACAAACAAAAAGAGGGAATGGTCCATTTCATCGGAATCGTTTTTCTGATGGTCCTGATGCTTGTTGTCACTTGGAACGACATACAACGATTTTTCTTCTAACAAACTTGAAATCATACTAATCGAGGTGGAAGCAATTTATGAAACAGTCACGGACATTCATACCGACCATGCGCGAGGTACCTTCGGACGCAGATGTGAAGTCGCATCAACTATTATTGCGCGCCGGCTTCATCCGGCAAAATACGAGCGGGATCTACTCCTATCTGCCGCTTGGCCAGAAAGTTCTCCGGAAGATCGAAGCGATCATCCGTGAGGAGATGGAAGCGATCGATGCAGTGGAAGTGTTCATGCCTGCTGTCCAGCAAGCGGAGCTCTGGCAAGAAACGGGACGATGGTACTCCTATGGACCGGAACTCCTGCGCTTCAAAGACCGGCATAATCGGCAATTTGTACTCGGGCCGACCCACGAGGAAGTGATTACGTCACTTGTCCGCGATGATGTGAAGTCGTATAAAAAATTGCCATTGACACTTTATCAGATCCAGACAAAATTCCGTGATGAAAAACGTCCACGATTCGGACTTCTCCGCGGTCGGGAATTCATGATGAAAGACGCGTACTCCTTCCATGCGACAGAGGAAAGCCTCGATGAAAAATACCAAGATATGAAACAGGCGTATACGAATATTTTCACAAGGCTCGGCTTGAATTTCCGTGCGGTCCTTGCAGATGGCGGTACAATTGGCGGTACGAACACCCATGAATTTATGGCCTTATCTGACATCGGTGAAGATACGATCGCTTATAGCGACACCTCTTCTTATGCAGCCAATATCGAAATGGCGGAAGTCGTCATGGAATATGACAAAGCGGACGAGCCATTCAAGCAATTGGAGAAAGTAGCGACTCCAGATCAACGGACAATTGAGGAAGTGGCGGCATTCCTGGATGTGGAAGCTTCACGTCTGATCAAAACACTTATCTTTAAAGTGGATGATGAATTGATCGCTGTACTTTGCCGCGGAGATCATGAGGTCAATGATATTAAATTGAAAAATCTCCTTGGTGCCACGGAAGTGGAACTGGCAGGGGAAGAAGATGTTGCGGAATTGTTGCAATGCCACATCGGTTCCATCGGGCCGGTAAAATTGCCAGTCGGATTAAAAGTGATTGCTGACCACGCCGTATCTTCCGTAGTCAACGGTGTTTGCGGTGCGAACGAGGATGGTTATCATTTCATTAACACAAATCCAGAGAAGGATTTTGCGGTCGATCGCTACGCTGATTTGCGCTTCATTCAGGAAGGAGACCCATCTCCGGACGGCAACGGAACAATCAAATTTGCAAAGGGTATCGAAGTGGGGCATATCTTTAAGTTAGGGACAACCTACAGTGAGCCGATGGGTGGAACGTTCCTCGACGAAAATGGGAAATCCAAGCCATATATTATGGGATGCTATGGTATCGGCGTTTCACGGATCATGTCGGCCGTTGCCGAGCAGTTCAACGATGACAATGGTTTAAAATGGCCAAAGAAGCTCGCTCCGTACGATGTTCATCTCGTCGCCATCAATATGAAAGACGAAGCTCAGAAAGAATTAGCGGATGAACTATACAATATATTGAAATCATATCGATACGAAGTCTTATATGACGACCGTCCGGAACGTGCGGGCGTCAAATTTGCGGATTCCGATCTGATCGGGCTGCCCATCCGCATTACAATCGGAAAGAAAGCATCCGAAGGAATTGTCGAAGTGAAATTCAGACAAACGGGCGATTCCACGGAATGGCAAAAAGAAGAGATTACAGAGAAGCTGCAAGCATTTTTCGGGATGGATTAAAAAGAAGGGGAGTCCGATTATCGGCTTCCCTTCTTTTTCAGTAATTCGAAAGGGGGCCCTTCATTGGAAGCCATCAATAAACTTCATGTGCTGTTACAACAAATCGGGATGACAGATGACGAGTTTGTTGTTCATTTCGAACAGGCTGTGTTGGAGCGAGTAAATATTCATCGGAAATCACGAGTTTGGCAATTCAATCTGACCGTGCAAAAACCGCTACCTGCGCCAGTATATTCGACTTTCTCCCGCCGTGTAGCGGAAGCTTTCGCTGCCATCGCGACCGTCAGATTACATATCACCAGCCAAACAGAGGAGTTCGACGAACGGCTATATACGGAATATTGGCCGATTGCCATGGAAGAGATTCAAGACATGTCTCCTCCGATCCGGGAGTTACTCCGCAATCAACAGCCTCAAATAGCCGGCAATAAAATGGTTCTCCACTGTACTAATGAGCTGGAATTCAAAACATTGAAAAGCAAATATGCGGAACGGATCTCGGACGTCTATGGCTCTTTCGGTTTTGTGCAACCTGCCATTGATTTCAAAGTAAGAGAGGAGTCCGGAGAAGAGGAAGCAGCCCGGATCGCTTTTTTGAAAGAACGGGAAGCGGAAGAGGAAGCGTTGGCTCAAAAAGCGCTATCGGATATGAAGCAGCGGGAATCGAACAGAAAGGAAAACGGCTCTGTTTCCGGACCTTTCCAACTCGGAATCCCGATCAAGCCCGACGAACCGCTTATGGAGATTAAAGACATCCAGGACGAAGAGCGCCGTGTCACAATAGAAGGCTATGTATTTGATGTCGATGTCCGGGAATTAAGAAGCGGTCGTTCCTTGCTTACCATCAAAGTGACCGATTATACGGACTCCATCTTAGTGAAAATGTTCTCCCGTGACAATGAAGATGCCGAAATGATGAAGACTTTGAAAAAAGGGGCTTGGGTCCGTGCGCGTGGCGGCATCCAGAACGACACATTCGTCCGGGACCTTATCATGATGGCTCAGGATATTATGGAAATCGCTCCTGTCGTCCGCAAAGACAATGCCCCGGAGGACCGGAAACGGATCGAGCTCCATGCCCATACGATGATGAGCCAAATGGATGCGGTCGTCTCCGCCTCAAACCTTGTAGCACAAGCTGCGAAATGGGGGCATCCGGCGATTGCCATTACGGACCATGCCAACGTCCAATCGTTTCCGGAAGCCTATTCCGCAGGGAAAAAGCATGGCATCAAAGTCATCTTCGGATTGGAAGCGAACTTGGTCGATGATGGCGTGCCGATTGTCTATGATGAACAACATCGGTCCTTGAAAGATGATACGTATGTCGTCTATGACGTGGAAACAACGGGTCTATCTGCTGTCTATGATACGATTATCGAATTGGCTGCCGTCCGGGTGCGGAATGGGGAAATCATCGACTCATTCGAGCGGTTTGCCAATCCTCATCATCCATTGTCTTCGACGACGACAGAGCTGACCGGTATCACGGATGACATGGTGAAAGACGCTCCGGAAGTGGAGGAAGTCATCCGCGATTTCATCGAATTTATTGGCGATTCGGTTTTGGTTGCCCACAACGCAAAATTTGATATGGGCTTCTTTTACGAATCGGCAAAACGGGCAAGCCTTGAAACGCCTGCTTATCCGGTCATTGATACGCTAGAGTTAGCGCGCTTCATCCATCCGGAATTACGAAATCACCGCTTGAACACATTGGCGAAAAAATATGACATTGAATTGACGCAACATCACCGGGCCATCTACGATACAGAAGCGACCGCCCATCTCTTCCTCCGACTTATGAAAGAAGTGGATGAGAAAGGGATCCAGTACTTGGATGAACTCAATCTGCATGTCGGTGAAGGGGACTCGTATAAACGATCCAGGCCTTCCCATTGCACCCTTCTCGCAACGGATGATGAAGGGCTGAAAAATTTATTCAAACTGGTGTCTTATTCCCATATGAACTATTTCTATCGGGTCCCACGGATTCCCCGTTCCCTCCTGATCAAACACCGTAAAGGGCTGTTGGTCGGTTCTGGATGCGATAAAGGGGAAGTATTTGAAGGGTTGATGCAGAAGTCGATGGATGAGGTGGAGGAAATTGCAAAGTTCTACGACTACTTGGAAGTGCATCCGAAACCGGTCTATTCACATTTGCTAGAACTCGAATTGATTCGCGATGAATGGAATATGGAAGATATCATGCGCAAAATGATCAAGCTTGGGAAGAAAGTCGGGCTTCCGGTCTGTGCGACGGGGAATGTCCATTACATTGACGTGACGGATGCCAAATTCCGTGAAGTGCTGGTCCGTTCGCAAGGTGGCGCCAATCCGATGAACCGGCATTCATTGCCCGCTGTCCATTTCAGGACGACTGATGACATGCTCGAAGAGTTCTCATTCCTAGGGGAGCAAGTGGCCGAAGAGATTGTCATCGATAATCCGCGCAAGATCCTTGAAAGAATTGGAGACGTCAAGCCGATCAAAGACGATTTGTATACCCCGACGATTGAAGGGGCGGATCAGGAAGTCCGCGACTTGACGTATTCCATGGCGCATGCGATCTATGGTGACACATTGCCTGAGATCGTCGAAGCCCGGATCGAAAAAGAATTGACATCGATCATCGGGCACGGGTTTGCGGTCATTTACCTCATCTCCCATAAGCTGGTGAAAAAATCATTAGACGATGGTTATCTTGTCGGCTCCAGGGGGTCGGTCGGTTCGTCCCTTGTTGCGACGATGATGGAAATTACCGAAGTCAACCCGATGCCACCGCATTATGTGTGCCCTTCCTGTAAGACGAGTGAATTCTTCACGGACGGTTCCGTCAGTTCAGGGTATGACCTACCGGATAAAGAATGTCCAAACTGCGGTACAATGTTTAAGAAAGACGGACAGGATATTCCGTTTGAAACTTTCCTCGGATTCAAAGGGGATAAAGTTCCCGATATTGACTTGAACTTTAGTGGAGAGTATCAAGCCCATGCCCATAACTACACGAAAGAATTGTTCGGGGAAGATTATGTATATCGTGCGGGAACGATAGGAACGGTTGCGGAAAAGACGGCATATGGGTATGTTCGTGGTTATATGAATGACAATGGACTGAATTTAAGGGGAGCGGAAGTGGATCGGCTTGTCCAAGGATGTTCCGGGGTCAAGCGGAATACCGGACAGCATCCGGGCGGCATCATCGTTGTCCCGGATACGATGGAGATCTTCGATTTCACCCCGATCCAGTTCCCAGCGGATGATACGGAATCCACTTGGAGGACGACTCATTTCGACTTCCATTCGATCGATAACAACTTGTTGAAGCTTGATATTCTCGGTCACGATGATCCGACAATGATCAAGATGCTGCAAGATTTGTCGGGGATCGATCCATTGACGATCCCACCGGATGATGAAGGAGTCATGAAGTTGTTCAGCGGAACCGAATCGCTTGGGGTCACGGAAGAGCAGATCGGCTGTAAGACCGGAACGCTCGGTGTGCCGGAGTTCGGGACCCGATTTGTCCGCCAAATGTTAGAAGAAACGAAGCCGTCCACATTCTCCGAATTGATCCAGATATCGGGTCTATCGCACGGGACGGATGTGTGGTTGGGCAATGCCCAGGAATTGATTCAAAATAAAATATGTGAACTGTCCGATGTGATCGGGTGCCGGGATGATATCATGGTGTATTTGATCTACCAAGGGCTGGAGCCGTCTTTAGCGTTCAAAATCATGGAATCCGTCCGGAAAGGGAAAGGATTGACTCCCGAATTTGAAGCGGAAATGAAAGCGAACAATGTGCCGGATTGGTATATTGAATCTTGCAAGAAGATCAAATACATGTTCCCGAAGGCGCACGCTGCCGCTTATGTACTAATGGCACTACGAATCGCTTATTTCAAAGTGCACCATCCACTGATGTACTATGCCGCGTACTTCACGGTACGGGCAAGCGATTATGATTTGATGACGATGACAAAAGGGTCAGCATCCATCCGGGCACAAATTAAAGAAATCAATGCCAAAGGGTTGGATGCGTCGCCGAAAGAGAAAAGCTTACTCACCGTGTTGGAAATTGCACTGGAAATGTGCGAACGGGGCTTCCAGTTCGCGAAGCCAGATCTCTATAAGTCGGACGCTACCCAATTCATCATCGAAGGAAACTCCCTCATCCCACCGTTTAACTCGATTCCTTCCCTAGGAACAAACGTAGCGAAGACCATCGTGGAGGCGAGGAAGGATGGGGAATTCTTATCAAAAGAGGATTTCCAGCAACGCGGACGTGTGTCGAAAACGGTCGTCGAATATATGGATTCCCTCGGTTGTTTGGAAGGCATGCCAGATGCGAATCAGCTGTCACTGTTTTGAGTGCGGCAATCCGGCGCCTCATTGTTTGCATCGACTTCCGACGTATGATATGCTTAGTTCAACTTTTGTAATAGTCTTGCGCCGAAAGAGTGGGGGATACCCGCTCTTTTCTGCCGTTCTATACCATTTTTATTTTCAATACATTGCGCTTTGACGTAATGGACAAAGTGTTCAAGTGGATTCGACGATAGCCCTCCTACATCCGAAATTCCGGGCGGTTCGTTTTTGACCTCCATTTTTGAGCATATACTAAAGTGAGATGTCGGGAGGGTTATAATGAGTAAAATTACAGAAGAAGTCGGCAAGCTGGTCAGTCCGATTGTGGATGAACTAGATCTGGAACTTGTCGATGTCGAATTCGTGAAAGAAGGAAAAGACTGGTTCTTGCGAGTCTATATTGATACGCCGCAAGGGGATATCGATATTGACCAATGCGCCTTAGTAAGTGAAAAGTTGAGTACTGAACTGGATCGGACAGACCCGATCCCACAAAACTATTTCCTTGAGGTCTCTTCACCTGGGGCGGAGCGCCCATTAAAAAAGGAAGAGGATTACGAAAAAGCAGTCGGCCAGTATGTCTTTATCAAAACATATGAACCGATTGATGGCATGAAGGAATTTGAAGGCTATTTGATCGTAAATGAACCGGATTCCATTGAACTGCAAATCCGAATTAAGACTAGAAAAGTGACGGTAGCGATCGAAAAGGAAAAAATCGCGCTAGCTCGATTGGCCATTGATTTTTCCGCATAATTCAACGTAGGAGTGATTAACATGAGTAGTGATCTACTCGATGCATTGACAGCTCTTGAGAAGCAAAAGGGAATCTCAAGGGATATATTGGTTGAGGCGATCGAAGCAGCGCTTGTAACCGCCTATAAACGCAATTTTAACCAAGCGCAAAATGTGCGGGTTGACTTAAACCTTGAAAAAGGGACGATGAAGGTGTATTCCCGCAAAGACGTCGTCGAAGAAGTGGAAGACGAGCGGTTACAAATTGCATTGGAAGATGCGTTAAAGATCAATCCGGTCTATGAACTTGGCGATGTGGTTGAAGAAGAAGTGACGCCAAGGGATTTTGGACGGATTGCTGCTCAGACGGCAAAACAAGTCGTCACACAGCGTGTCCGTGAGGCAGAGCGCGGCCTGATCTATGAGGAATATATCGATCGCGAGGACGATATCGTCAATGGGATTGTCGAGCGATTGGACGCCCGCAACCTATATGTCGGGCTCGGCAAAGTGGAGGCAGTGCTGCCGGCAAGCGAACAGATCACAACAGAGTCTTATCAGCCGCATGATCGCATCAAAGTCTATATTACGAAAGTAGAGCGGACGGCGCGCGGACCTCAAGTGTTCGTTTCCCGTACGCATCCTGGATTGCTCCGCCGACTATTTGAAATGGAAGTGCCTGAAATTTACGATGGCGTTGTCGAGATTAAATCGATTGCACGTGAAGCCGGAGACCGATCTAAAATCTCTGTTCATACGAACAACGAGGAAGTTGATCCGGTCGGTTCTTGCGTTGGTGCAAGAGGTGCGCGTGTCCAGGCGATTTCCAATGAGCTGAACGGTGAAAAAGTTGATATCGTGGAATGGTCGGAAGACCCGGTTGTCTTTGTGGCAAACGCGTTAAGTCCTTCCAAGGTGATCGATGTACAGGTGAATGAAGAAGATCGCTCCACAACAGTTGTCGTCCCTGATTATCAGTTGTCACTTGCCATTGGGAAACGTGGACAGAATGCCCGCCTCGCAGCCAAACTGACAGGTTGGAAAATTGACATTAAAAGCGAAACCGATGCGAGGGAGCTTGGAATCTATCCACCTTCCGAAATGGATGCGGCTGTGGAGGGTGCTAACGAAGAGGAAGTTTACGAAGACGATCCATACTTTGTGGAAGAAGACACGGCCGATGATATCGATAACGAGCCGATCGATCTTTATTCAGACGGCGAAGATTGAGAAGGAAGGATGAAAGCACATGGCTAATATGAAAAAAGTACCTTTGCGTAAATGTGCGGCAACGGGCGGAATGTTCCCTAAAAAGGAAATGATCCGGATCGTCCGCACGAAAGAAGGGGAAGTTTCAGTCGATCTCACAGGCAAGAAATCCGGCCGCGGGACGTATGTGTCAAAATCCGAAGAAGCTGTCGAAACGGCACGTCGCAATCGGGCAATCGAGAGTCAGCTGAATGCTGCAGTGCCCGAGCAAGTCTATGAAGACCTTTTGCGGGCCATCCGCCGTGAGGCTTTAAAATGAAGTCTTCCAAACAATTATTTCAAATGCTTGGTATGGCCGCACGGGCTAGAAAAATCATCACAGGTGAAGAATTAGTCGTACGCGAGGTTCGATCTGGAAATGCTCACTTGGTCATCATTTCCGAAGATGCCTCGAAAAATACGATGAAAAAAATAAATGATAAATGCAATAGCTATAACGTTGAGAAGCATGTTTACGGGACTCGTGAAGAACTCGGGCATGCAATCGGAAAAGAGTCGCGGGTCGTACTCGCATTGACGGATGCCGGCTTTGCCGGAAAAGTATCCGGGCTCCTCAACGAATTAAACCGGGGGTGGGCTAATGACGAAAATACGTGTACACGAATACGCGAAACGAGTGAATCGGACGAGTAAGGAAGTCATCGAAGAGCTTGGAAAGATTAATGTGAATGTAACAAATCATATGTCGATGCTAGATAATGATGCAATCTCCAATTTGGACAAGAAATTCAAGACAAGTGGTGGAGGTGCTCCTAAACAGGGGAACCGACCAGCAGACCGGAATCCAGCAAATCGTCAAGGTGGTCAAAATCCACAAGGCAATCGCCAAGGCGGATCCCAACGGCCGGCACAAGGACAAGGAGGCCAGCAACGTCCGCAAGGCCAAGGCGGTAACCGTCCAGCACAAGGTCAGGGCGGCCAGCAACGTCCGCAAGGCCAAGGCGGTAACCGTCCAACACAAGGACAGGGCGGCCAACAACGTCCACAAGGTCAAGGCGGCAACCGTCCGGCACAAGGACAGGGCGGCCAACAACGTCCACAAGGTCAAGGTGGAAATCGTCCGGCACAAGGTCAGGGTGGCCAACAACGTCCACAAGGTCAAGGTGGTAACCGTCCAGCACAAGGTCAGGGCGGTCAACAGCGTCCACAAGGCCAAGGTGGCAACCGTCCAGCACAAGGGCAAAACCGTCCAGGCGGCCGCGGTGGACGTCCACCGGCAAGAGGCATCAACCAAGGACGAAGAAGATACCGTCCGGCTCCACAGCCGAAAGTCGAACTGCCGCTACCGGAAAAAATCACATTCTATGAGTCGCTGTCTGTTGCGGAATTGGCGCAGAAGCTCCACCGCGAACCGTCGGAGATCATTAAGAAGCTGTTTATGCTCGGCGTAATGGCGACGATTAACCAAGAATTGGATAAAGACGCCATCGAGTTGATCTGTGCGGATTACGAAGTGGAAGTCGAAGAGGAAATCCGTATAGACGTGACGGATCTTGAAATTTATTTCGAAGAAGCTGAGGAAGATGAAGCGGCGCAAACGGAGCGTCCACCGGTAGTGACCATTATGGGGCACGTTGACCACGGAAAAACGACTTTGCTCGATTCCATCCGGAATACGAAAGTGACCCAAGGGGAAGCAGGCGGAATCACCCAGCATATCGGAGCCTATCAAATTGAAGACAAAGGCAAAAAGATCACTTTCTTGGATACACCTGGACACGAAGCGTTCACTACAATGCGTGCCCGAGGTGCGAAAGTGACCGACTTGACTATTCTTGTTGTTGCGGCGGATGATGGCGTCATGCCACAGACGGTCGAAGCGATTAATCATGCGAAAGCGGCCGAAGTACCGATTATCGTAGCCGTCAATAAAATGGATAAGCCTACTGCAAATCCGGATCGTGTCATGCAGGAATTGACGGAGCATGGCCTTGTTGCTGAAGCATGGGGCGGCGATGCAATTTTTGTTCCAATTTCCGCGTTAAAAGGGGAAGGGATCGATCAGTTGCTGGAAATGGTTCTCCTCGTTGCAGAAGTTGGCGAACTGAAAGCAAATCCGAAGACGAAGGCAAAAGGTACCGTAATCGAAGCCCAGCTTGACAGGGGGCGTGGCTCGGTTGCTACCTTGCTGGTACAAGACGGAACACTACGAGTGGGAGATCCAATCGTAGTCGGAAATACGTTTGGGAAAGTCCGTGCGATGATCAACGACGTCGGCCGGCGTGTAAAAGAAGCGGGTCCTTCCACTCCGGTTGAAATTACCGGTTTAAGTGATGTTCCGCAAGCTGGAGATCGGTTCGTCGTCTTTGAAGACGAAAAAACGGCCCGCCAAATCGCGGAATCCAGAGCAGGTGAAGCGTTACAAGAGCAACGTGGGGAAAAAACTCGCGTTACTTTGGATAACCTATTTGATCAAATGAAACAGGGCGAGATGAAAGAGTTGAACTTGATCGTCAAAGCGGATGTTCAAGGGACTGTGGAAGCGATGGCCGCTTCTCTTATGAAAATTGAAGTGGAAGGCGTCAATATTAAGATCATCCATACGGGCGCAGGCGCGATCAACGAGTCCGATATTTCACTCGCGGCCGCTTCCAACGCAATTGTCATCGGATTCAACGTCCGTCCGGATGTCAATGCCAAACGGGCAGCCGAAGAAGAAGGCGTCGATATCCGCCTACACCGCGTCATTTATAAAGTGATCGAAGAGATTGAGTTCGCAATGAAAGGATTACTCGATCCTGAATACGAGGAAAAAGTGATCGGGCAAGTGGAAGTCCGTGAAACATTTAAAGTGTCTAAAATCGGTACCATTGCGGGAAGCTATGTGACAGATGGAAAGATTACGCGCGATTCCAGCGTACGGATCCTCCGCGATAATATTGTCATTTTTGAAGGCGAACTCGATACACTGAAACGCTTCAAAGACGATGTAAAAGAAGTGGCAAGAGGATATGAGTGTGGAATTACGATTAAAAACTTCAACGATATCAAAGAAGGCGATATTATTGAAGCTTACGTAATGGAAGAAATCAAGCGCGTATGATCGTCTATGCGGAATGTACATTTTTCATTCCGGAGGCTGCTTCCCTAAAAGAGAAGCGGTCCGTACTGAAACGAATGACAGACCGGGTGAAAAATGCCTATAATGTCTCCATTGCGGAAATCGATCATCAAGATCTGTGGCAACGGACAACGATCGCCCTCGTTGCAACAGCTTCCTCGACAGATGCAGCAGAACGAGAAGTGCGGAGGGCAATCCGATTCCTGGAGTCCAATCCAGAGTGGGAAATGTCCGATTTATCGTTAGACTATTACTGATACGGAATTGGGGTGACCATCCATGTCAATGCGCGCAAACCGTGTCGCAGAACAGATGAAGAAAGAACTGGGAGCGATCATTGGTCAGAAACTGAAAGATCCACGTGTTGGATTTGTTACTGTGACAGATGTGGAAGTGACTGGAGATTTGCAACAGGCGACAGTATTCATTTCCGTCCTGGGCAAGGACTCTGAAAGAGAAGCTACGTTAACAGGTCTGACAAAGGCGAAAGGATTTATCCGTTCGGAAATCGGCCAACGGATCCGTTTGCGGAAAACACCGGAAATCGAATTCGAATTCGATGATTCCGTTGAATACGGAAACCGGATTGAATCTCTTCTAAGGCAGGTCAGTGACGAGCGAGAAGAATGAGTTGAAGGAGGAAGTCGATGTCCAAGGGGACTTTCGGCTTCCTCTCTTTACATAATTATGGCTGAATCAAAGGGGTATACAAGATGGATGGAATACTTCCACTATGGAAAGAAAAAGGCATGACATCGCATGATTGCGTATTCAAACTCCGCAAAATTTTGGGAACGAAAAAAGTCGGCCATACCGGAACGCTTGATCCAAATGTGGAGGGCGTTTTGCCAATTTGTATCGGCCAAGCAACGAAAGTCGCAGAATACATCACCGATGCCGGTAAGGAATACGTTGCGACCATTTCCATCGGCACCGCTACGGAAACTGAGGATGCCGACGGTTCCGTCATCGCTTCCGATGTAACATATAAAAAAATTTCCAGAGACGAAATCGACAAGGCACTTGCCCGATTGACCGGTGATATAGAGCAAATTCCTCCCATGTATTCCGCAGTCAAAGTGAATGGACGGAAATTATATGAATACGCGCGGAAAGGGCAGGAAGTGGAACGTCCGAAGCGCGTCGTACGTATTGAAGAGATCGTTTTACTTGATCCAAAGGAGATGTATGAGGGAGAACAGATCACGTTTACTATTCGGGTCGTTTGTGGAAAAGGAACCTATATTAGGACACTTGCGGTGCAGATTGGAGAACTTCTTGGCTACCCGGCACATATGTCATCTCTCATCCGTACGGCCTCCGGAGCCTATCGAAAAGAGGATTGCCGAACGTTGGATGAAGTGAAAGCGATTCAAGAAGCGGGACAGATTGATTCCTTTCTGCGTCCATTGGAAACGGCGCTGCTCGACTTTCCTGCAGTGGAAGTGGAGGAAGCGCTTTATGACAAAGTAAGCAATGGACAAGTCTTGCCACAACACTCAAAATTGATGGATAGCATACTTCTCGTTTTTACAAAGGAAAAGAAGGCCATAGCCATTTATAAAAAGCATCCGACGAAGGAAGGGCTTATGAAACCAGAGAAGATGTTTCCATTGAATAGGTAAAGGGGGAATGAATTTGGACATTTACAGATTGCAATATCCTGATCACACGACCACGGGTTTGAACGAATGTTATTCACTTGCCATCGGATTTTTCGATGGATTACATAAAGGCCATCAAGCGGTCATCCGAGCAGCTCAGATAAAAGCTGCCGAACTTGCGATCCGCTCGGCAGTCATGACCTTTGATCCGCATCCGTCCCATCTTTTCGGAGGAGGGAAAAATAAAGTAAGCTATATTACTCAATTCCCTGAAAAAGTGAGACTCCTCGAGGAAATGGGAGTGGATACGTTATTCGTCGTCCATTTTGATTGGGAACTTGCTTCTCTCACCCCCGAACAATTTGTCGACGTATTCATAAAAGGTCTGCAGGTGAAACATGTCACAGGCGGATTCGATTTTACATTCGGTTCCAAGGGCGTTGGTACGATGGAAATGATGGACAGTCTGTCTGGAGGGGAATATGGCACGACGGTCATCGGCAAGGTAAGCGATCGGGCTGAGAAGGTATCGTCTACGCGTATTCGGAAATTATTGGAAAATGGAAACGTAGAAGAGACCGTGCAGTTGCTCGGCAGGCCGTTCCGGACGATCGGCACAGTTGGACATGGCGACAAAAGAGGGAGGTTGCTCGGTTTTCCAACAGCGAATCTAGTCCCGGAGCCCGATACGTTATTGCCGGCGAATGGAGTCTATGCTGTTCGATTTACCTTTGACGGCCGAACGTTTGACGGCGTTTGCAATGTCGGCGTGAAGCCGACATTCCATGATCCGGATCAGTCAAGACCCTCTGTGGAAGTCCATGTCTTAGATTTTGACGGGGACCTATATGGCAAAGAGGCGGCCGTCGACTGGATCGCCCATATCCGAGGCGAGCGGAAATTCGACTCGGTCGATGCGTTGATCCAGCAGATCGGGATGGATAAAGAAACAGCGAGAGAGTTATTGGCAAAACAAGGTTGATAGTTGCAATTATAGAAACATCGTGATAGTATGAACAAGTGTAGAAACTGCACGAACCGTTCCTTGGCAAGTCGAATCACCAACGGTTGCTCGGGATCTGGGGATACTTTGAATTAGGAGGTGAAAAGGATGGCAATTACACAAGAGCGTAAACATGAATTGATCAATGAATTCAAGACTCACGAGAACGATACAGGGTCTGCTGATATTCAGATCGCTATCCTTACTGAAGAGATCAACAACCTGAACGCACACTTGAGCACTCATAAGAAAGACCACCACTCACGTCGTGGCCTTATGAAAATGATCGGTCGTCGTCGTAAGCTTCTAAAATACTTACGTGAGACTGAAGTTCAGCGTTACCGTGATCTTATTGCAAAACTCGGCCTACGCCGTTAATAAGATGACTTCGAAAAGCAGGCAGATGCCTGCTTCAGACTGTAGACAAAGTCGAGATGTTTTCGAGTTTGCTTACAGTCTTTTTTCTTTATAAAATGAAATTAATCCCTAAAACGTTGATTTCCGCTGCGGGCGGACGCTTTCCGCGGGCACGGCTTCAGCCGCTTCCCTCGCTGCGCTCAGTCCAGGGTCTTCAGCTCGTGCTGTTCCCGCTGGAGTCGCCGCCCTCCACTCCAATCAACTGGGTGTCGTAAAAATAAATGAGGTGATGGATATGATGACGAAGAACCAAATCAATGAACGCGAACAGTTGGAGATGCTGACCATAGATCAGCTGGTCCCAGAGGACCACCTGGTTCGTAAACTGGATGCAGCGATTGATTTCTCCTTCATCTATCCATTGGTGGAAGACCTCTACTCCCCGTTAGGTAGACCGAGCATCGATCCGGTCGTGCTCATCAAGATGACATTCATCCAATACACCTTTGGCATCCGGTCCATGCGTCAGACCATCAAGGAAATTGAGACGAACATGGCATACCGCTGGTTCCTGGGCTTCGGCTTCCATACCGAGGTCCCTCACTTCTCCACTTTCGGGAAGAACTATGTCCGACGTTTCGCGGACACGGATCTTTTCGAGCAGATCTTCTACCGTATTCTGAAAGAGATAGCGGATCAAGGGCTCCTCAGTCCGGAACATGTCTTCATAGATTCCACCCATGTGAAGGCGAGTGCGAACAAACGGAAATTCCAGAAGAAGACAGTTCGCAAGGAGACGCGTGCTTATGAGCAGAAGCTCCAAGAGGAGCTCAACCTGGACCGGGAGGAGCACGGGAAGAAGCCGTTCCCTCCGGAGAAGTTCGAAAAGGAGGAATTCAAGGAGATCAAGGAATCCACAACCGATCCGGAGAGCGGCTACTACGTGAAGGACGAACGCACGAAACAGTTCGCTTATTCCTTCCACGCGGCCACCGATGAAAAGGGGTTCGTCCTGGCGAACATCGTCACGCCCGGCAATGTCCATGACAGCCATATGCTCCAGCCGCTAGTGGAAAAAGTCATCGATGAAGTGGGTCGTCCTGCCGTCGTTGCCGCTGACTCTGCATACAAGACACCAGCCATTGCGAATTTCCTGATAGAGAATCAGATCCTCCCGGCCCTTCCCTATAAGCGACCGATGACCAAGAAGGGCTTCTTCCGGAAAAACGAATATGTCTATGACGAGCATTATGACTGCTATATCTGTCCGGAAGGGCAGATCCTAGAGTACCGGACCACGACGAAAGAGGGATATCGCCAGTATGCCTCGACCTCTTCCATCTGTGCTTCCTGTCCGGTGATCGACCAATGTACACACAGCAAAGGGCAGCAGAAGGTGATCCTTCGCCATATCTGGCAGGACTATCTGGATATTGCGGAAGACGTAAGACATAACTTTGAAATCAAAGAGATATATGCCAGACGCAAAGAGACAATCGAGCGTGTTTTTGCTGACGGGAAAGAGAAGCATGGTATGCGATGGACAACCCTGAGGGGGCTTAAAAAATTGTCCATGCAGGCGATGCTTACTTTCGCTGCCCTGAATCTCAAGAAACTGGCCTTATGGACATGGAGAGAGCCTTCCATGGCCTAACGACAGACGAAAAGAGGGCGAATACTGGGCTTTTCTCAAATCAATCTTCCTAGAAATTAAAAAGGGTTGGAAATCAACTCGATTTCCAACCCTTTTGTCTACAGTCTGAAGCAGGCAGATGCCTGCTTTTTTTATTTTCACTCAAACAGCGAGTTTCAGGAAGCGCTCATATCTTCCGCCGTACGCCCTAGCCTTTATATTCACTGTTTGTTATTTACAGTGTGTTACTTGAACTTAACTCTATTTTTCTCGGCAACAAGTTAAGATGGAGGGGAGTAAAAGGAAGGAGGCGTGACGCATAGATTACTACTATAGAAAAGTCATTTCTCTTTTTGGAGAAGCGTTACTGGGGTAAGCTATATAATGTAGCACTTATACCAATGGATACCAGAATTCAGACATGCTATCAAAAAATCAAAGGAGAGATTGGCTGCTTTGGACAAGAAAATCGTATTTTTTGATTTGGATGGGACGCTGTTAAATGAGGATAAGATTGTGTTGGAATCAACAAAAAAGCTGTTCAAGCATTACAGGAAAAAGGAATTTACACCGCAATTTCAACGGGACGCGCGCCTCTGATGTTCGATTGGCTATGCAAGGATTTAACGATCAACTCTTACGTTTCGATGAATGGCCAGCATGTGATCCACGAAGGAGAAGAATTGTTCTCCAATCCGCTCGATGCGGATATTTTGCATGATCTAGTTACATTCGCAAGGAAACAGGGACATGGATTATCCTATTCAAACCATCTGTCCATCGCGGTGAGCGAGGACAACCATCCGTTCATCCAACCTAGCATTGAAGGATTGAAGTTGGAATTCCCTCCGGCCAATAGCGATTTCCACCTCCAAAATCCTGTTCATCAGGTACAGGTGTATTGCGAAAGCCGGGAAGCCGTACAGTACATGGACCGATATGCAAACCATACATTCATCCAATGGGGCGAGTACGCGTTCGACATGCTTCCGAACGGCGCATCGAAAGCAGTCGGCATCCGGGAACTGCTGGCTAAGCTCGACATTCCACGGGAAAATAGCTACGCTTTCGGGGATGGAAGGAACGATTTTGAAATGCTTGAATATGTTGGAACCGGAATTGCCATGGAAAATGCCGTCCCGGAATTAAAGGACATTGCCGATCACGTCACCGCCTCTTGTTCGGAAGACGGCATCTTGGACGGACTTCTGCATGTCGGATTATTGGAGACGCGAGATGTGCTTGTGGGACGATAAAGTGGATACAATAAAAATCCCGGAATTGCACTCACTTCCGGGATTTTTATTGTGGGGAATTGGTCCATTCCATTTCCTGAAGTCACCGTTCTTCCCAAATTTCACCCTGTTCTATTTTAGAAAAACGCAGAACGTGTTATACTGGACAAAGGTTGCTATAATAGGAATTCAGCATAAGAAAACTTGTGTATAAATAGCGTTGTCAATTACACTATATGAATACATACATCGTATGCAGGACAAGTTGCAATGCAATGGAGAGGGGTTCAAACATGACAGGAAAAAAAGTATACACACTAGATTGGGCAGGGCGGCCGTTGACGATTGAAGCGGGCCAGCTTGCGAAACAGGCGAACGGGGCTGTATTGGTCCGTTACGGTGATACCTCGGTATTATCGACGGCAACGGCTTCGAAACATCCGAAAGCGCTTGATTTCTTTCCACTCACGGTGAACTATGAAGAGCGTTTATATGCAGTCGGGAAAATTCCTGGCGGTTTCATCAAACGGGAAGGGCGTCCTTCAGAAAAGGCGGTATTGACGAGCCGTCTGATTGACCGTCCAATCCGTCCATTATTTGCAGATGGCTTCCGAAATGATGTCCAGGTGATTTCACTTGTCATGTCGGTCGACCAAGATTGCTCGTCCGAAATGGCGGCAATGATTGGATCTTCTCTTGCATTATCCATCTCCGACATCCCATTTGAAGGGCCAATCGCAGGAGTCCAAGTGGGGCGTATTGACGGAGAATTTCTGATCAACCCGACACAGGCTCAGTTGGAAAAAAGCGATCTGGACCTTGTCGTGGCTGGGACGAAAGATGCCATTAATATGGTGGAAGCGGGCGCGAAGGAAGTATCGGAAGACGTTATCCTAGAAGCGATCATGTTCGGTCATCAGGAGATTATCCGCCTAATCGAGTTCCAAGAAAAAATCGTTGCCGAAATTGGTAAGGAAAAGATGGAGGTCCAGCTGTTTGAATTGGATGAAGCCCTTTCAGCAGCCATCAAGGAACGTTGTGAAACCGAGTTGATTGAAGCAATCCAAACGCATGAAAAGCATGCGCGTGAGGATGCAATCAATGCGGTAAAACAAGAAGTGATCGACCACTATACCGAACAGGAAGCCGACGAAGAGACGATGAAACAAGTGAAGGCAATCCTGGATCAGATGGTCAAAGATGAAGTGCGCCGCCTGATCACGGATGAAAAGATCCGCCCAGATGGCCGTGGTCTCGAGGAAATTCGCCCACTTGCCTCGGAGGTTGGCATCTTGCCACGTACCCATGGTTCTGGCCTTTTCACACGCGGTCAGACGCAAGCACTCAGTATTTGTACGCTTGGTGCGCTTGGAGAAGTCCAGATAATCGACGGACTTGGTTTGGAAGAGTCGAAACGGTTCATGCACCATTATAACTTCCCGAATTTCAGTGTTGGGGAAACGGGTCCAATCCGTGGTCCAGGTCGTCGTGAAATCGGTCATGGTGCTCTCGGTGAGCGTGCTTTGGAAGCGGTCGTGCCGGATGAAACCGAATTCCCGTACACGATTCGCCTTGTTGCCGAAGTATTGGAATCAAACGGGTCTTCTTCCCAGGCATCTATCTGTGCTTCGACAATGGCGATGATGGACGCTGGTGTCCCAATCAAAGCGCCTGTTGCCGGAATTGCAATGGGTCTCGTGAAAAAAGGCGAAAACTATTCAGTCCTCTCCGATATCCAAGGGATGGAAGATCATCTAGGCGACATGGACTTCAAAGTGGCAGGAACCGAGAAAGGCATCACAGCCCTTCAAATGGACATTAAAATTGAAGGCTTGTCTCGACAAATCCTGGAAGAAGCATTGACACAAGCTAAAACAGGCCGACTTAAAATTTTGGAACATATGATGACGGCGATCTCCACGCCGCGCGAGGAGCTTTCGGCTTATGCACCGAAAATCATCATGATCAAAATCAACCCGGATAAAATCCGCGATGTCATCGGGCCGGGTGGTAAAGTGATCAATAAGATCATTGAAGAAACGAACGTGAAAATTGATACGGAGCAAGACGGTACGATTTACATTTCCTCGCCGAACAATGAAATGAATGCGAGAGCGAAGGAAATCATCGAGAATATCGTGCGCGAAGCTAAAGTCGGCGAATACTACATGGGGAAAGTGAAGCGGATTGAGAAATTCGGTGCCTTCCTTGAAATCTTCCCAGGAAAAGATGGTCTTCTCCATATTTCCGAAATCGCTGAGGAGCGGACGAAAGCGGTGGAAGACGTCCTGAAACTCGGAGATGAACTCTTCGTCAAAGTAATTGAAATCGACAATCAAGGCCGCGTTAACCTCTCACGGAAAGTCGTTTTGAAAGAAGAGAAGGAACGCGCAGAAAAAGAGAAAAACTAATTAATCTTGCTCAGCAAAAATATTTGCTGAAGCGAGTTTAAGCCTCCGGCGGATGGCACGGATTTTTTAGGAAATCAAAGGCCATCACATTAGCGTGCCTTAACTTCTGCACAGTACGGAGAGATACGGCAAATCGAACCTTACGCTGTTCGATTCGCAATTAAGCCGAGGCGTAATTGATTATAAAGATATAAGTGAATGGATGGAAAGCCCCAACTCACATCACGTGAAGCTGTGGCTTTTTATTCATTCCTGGAAATAGGGTGAAATGAAATGGTAGAAAAGATCGTCTGCCCTAATGGGGTTCGAATCGTTCACGAAAAGCTGGAACACGTGCGCTCCGTGGCCATTGGTATTTGGGTCAAAGCTGGATCAGGAAATGAACAGCCGTCCGAAGCAGGGATTGCGCATTTTATTGAACATATGTTGTTTAAAGGGACTGCTTCTCGGACGGCAAAAGAAATTGCAGAACAGTTCGATCGGATCGGGGGAGATATAAATGCATTCACTTCGAAAGAAATGACTTGCTTCTATGCGACTGTCCTTCACCCGCATGCCCATACCGCAGTTTCCGTCCTGGGCGAAATGTTTTTCCATTCACTTTTTGAGGCAAAGGAAATTGCGAAAGAGAAGTCGGTTGTATTGGATGAAATCGCGGCTGTGGCAGATACGCCGGATGATGATGTGGAAGAGAAGTTATGGAGCATCATGTATCCCGCCCACCCGATCGGCAGACCCGTCCTTGGAAAGGAAGAGACGATCCAAGCATTTGATGAAAAACAGATCCGGCGATTTATAAATCGAATGTATACGCCTGATCGATTGGTTATTTCCATCGCCGGGAATTATGATGAATCGCTTCTATCTTACATAGCCGAGATATTTGGATCGTTCAGCAGGGAACCGCAAAAGGTCAATCCAGCTTACCCTGAACCGGTCTTTCAACCGGGTGTGTTGACAAGGACAAAGGATATTGAGCAGGCCCATATCTGTATCGGATTTCCGGCACTAACATTGCACGATGCCCGTATTTATGCCTTATCGATCCTGGATAATGTCATTGGCGGCACGATGTCTTCGCGGCTCTTCCAAGAGGTTCGGGAAGAACGGGGGCTAGCCTACTCGGTTTATTCGTATTTCACCACACATGAAAATACAGGCGCTTTTATTATTTACGGAGGGACTTCACCTGAAAATATGGAGGAATTGACGGAGACGTTTCAACAGATATTGGCTGATATCGTCCAAGACGGAATTACGGCCGATGAACTCCATAACGCGAAGGAGCAATTGAAAGGCGGTTTCCTGCTAGGCTTGGAAAGTTCCGAGTCCATCATGCATCGCAACGGGAAAAACGAGATGTTATTCCAGAAGCATCGTACTCCGGATGAAGTTGTGGCCTTGATCGATCGGGTATCCGCTGAACAAGTTCATCAATTGGCAACTAGCATCTTTACACAACCCCAAGCCATTTCCAAAATTTTGCCGGTTTGAGGAAGAGGATATATATACTTAAAGCGCAAGAGGTTGTCAGCTTTCTTGCGCTTTTTTCATAGGATGGAGAAAGAACAGAGAAAGGGGACTGGAGAATGTTGTTATCTGAACTGGCTCAAAAGGAATTAATCCAAGTGGAAGACGGGATCCGGTATGGATTCCTTGCAGATACGGATATGATTTTCAACGGTAAAACGGGGGATATTATCGGTTTCGAAATTAAAAAGAAGTTCGGTCGGTTTTCTTTTAAAAACCGTCAAGAGGGGACAGATGAATATATCCCTTGGGAAGAGATCGTCCTCATTGGCGAGCATCGCATTTTATTCGGGAAAACCCGGAGTATGAGCGAGTTGAATTTCGATGACAAATGAAAAATGGCTTTTCATCGGAACGGATGAACGGATAGCAGCATGCAGCGAAATATTCAAGGGAAAAGGATACCATAGTACACATTTCAGGACAGACCACTATACGGAACCACTCGGTGACTTGTTGCTTGAACTGGAGCCGGACCATATCGTGCTGCCCATTTTGCAAATGCAGGGGTCTCCGATTCCGGTTGGCCAGTTAACAAAGGGTACTCGATTGTATACGGGTGTGGCCTCGGAGCAATGGACCCGCCCTTTCGAGGAGGCGGGTCATACCGTCCTGTCCTATCTGAAGGAAGAACAATTTATCTGGGAAAACGCGAGGCTGACGGCTGAAGCATTTGTTCATGAATATTATCGCCGCACGAAGCGGAGTATCGCAGGCAAACATTTTTATGTAGCCGGTTTTGGAAGGGTCGGGAAATTGACGACTCATGTGCTATCTTCACTCGGTGCACAGATTACAGTCATCGCGCGTTCTGAAACTCAGCTTGGTGAAGCGGCGACGCTCGGCTATGAAACGATGGTACTATCCGATACGTTTCAACTGCATCAAGGAGAGTTCATCAATACGATACCAGTTCAGTGGCTGTCCGTATCCCCGGATTCCCGCTTACACATTTTCGATTTGGCTTCCGCGCCCGGATGCCTAAAGAAGAGCCCTGCGCCTGAATATTATACAATACTGCTTGGATTGCCGGGCAAACACTTTCCGGAGGACGCCGCCATGGCTCTTGCTGGGGCACTCGGAAGGATGTATCGAAAATGAAAGGGGATAAAGATGCTGCAGGGAAAGAGGATCGGTTTAGGGATTACGGCTAGCCATTGCACGTATGAAGAAATCATCCCGGTCATTGAGTCGTTGAAGGACAATGGAGCGACGGTCGTGCCGGTTATCACCCATTCTGTTTTGACAGCCGCCACCCGTTTCGGAACGGGGGAAGAATGGATAAAGCGGATTGAAGAAGTGACGGGGGAGAAGGTGATCGCTTCCATTGTCGGTGCAGAGCCGTTCGGTCCATCGACCCCCGTAGACTGTATGATTATTGCGCCTATGACAGGAAATTCGATCAGCAAATTCGCTAATGCAGCGACGGATTCACCTGTTTTGATGGCGGCCAAGGCTACTTTGAGAAACGGAAATCCCGTCTTGATCGGCATTTCCACGAACGATGCACTCGGATTGAATGCAGCGAATATCGCTAAGCTATTAAATATGAAAAATGTCTTTTTTATACCGTTTGGCCAGGACGATCCGTATAAAAAGCCGAACTCGCTAATTTCGGATTTTAGCTTGATGGTACCTGCAGCAGCGGCTGCTATGGAGAACAGGCAACTTCAACCTTTGCTGATTATGCGGTATAATAAATAAAAATACAACTGCACATTATTCGTAAATATGATATAATTCGACCAATGAACTGCTTTGGATAAGTTGAGCCGATGTTTGAGAATAAAAGAAATGCCAGGAATGATTAGGTTACTTGTATTCTATATACAAGCCGGCTCTTCTATCCTTTAATCAGCTGAAAGGAAGATAGAGATGAAGAACGTGAATGTTGCAATAGTCGGTGCCACTGGTGCTGTTGGAACGAAAATCCTTGAAAAGTTACTAGAACGGAATTTTCCTGCTCAATCGATCAAGCTTCTAGCTTCGAAACGGTCGGCAGGTCTTGAGATAAAGGCTGGCAATCAAACATATACAGTGGAAGAGACGACGCCAGAATCATTTGAAGGGGTGGACATTGCCTTCTTCAGCGCAGGAGGATCCATCTCTGAAAAGTTTGCTCCGGAAGCAGTGCAGCGTGGAGCAGTCGTCATTGATAATACAAGTGCATTCCGGATGAATGAAGATATTCCGCTCGTCGTGCCGGAAGTGAATCCGAGTGCACTTCAAAACCATCCGGGAATCATTGCGAACCCGAACTGTTCAACGATCCAGATGGTCGCGGCGCTTCAGCCGATCAAAGAGAAATACGGCATTAACCGGATCATCGTTTCCACATACCAAGCGGTTTCGGGTGCTGGTTCCGAAGCGATCGATGAATTGGAAGCACAAAGCGGGCATTTTGAACAACGTGCGGAAAACGTGGCGGAAATTTTGCCATCCGCATCTGCGGAACGTCATTATCCGATTGCATTTAATGCGATTCCGCAAATCGATGCGTTCCATCCATCCGGTTCAGGATATACGCTGGAAGAATTGAAAATGATGAATGAAACGAAAAAGATTTTTGGTGACCAGAACCTATCCGTCACGGCAACTTGTGTACGGCTTCCGGTTGTGACTGGCCACTCCGAATCAGTTTATATCCAACTGAATGCTGATAACGTAACAGTGGAAGACCTAAAGGAAGTTTTGAAGAATGCACCAGGCGTTGTCCTCCAAGACGATCCGTCCACTCAAACGTATCCGATGCCTTTATTTGCAGAAGGAAAAGACGAAATTTTCGTTGGCCGGATTCGAAAAGA
The DNA here is from genome assembly GCF_047228905.1 of Sporosarcina sp. 179-K 3D1 HS. Lineage (NCBI taxonomy): Bacteria > Bacillati > Bacillota > Bacilli > Caryophanales > Caryophanaceae > Sporosarcina > Sporosarcina sp. 179-K 3D1 HS. Next base: position 181,036 of record NZ_JBFEGI010000001.1, on the reverse strand, counting down.
TCGAGAAGAAGCAACAGGCTTCCACCTCTGGATCGTTTCGGACAATCTGCTAAAAGGCGCTGCATTGAACTCGGTGCAAATCGGAGAGAAACTTCTAGAAGAGCAATAATAAAACGGGAGGCTGATCAAAATGGATATAGGACAAATAGCAACGGCGATGGTGACTCCTTTCACATCGGAGGGAGAAATCGATTTCCAAAAAACCGCCAACTTGATCGAGCATTTAATTGCGAACGGATCGGATACTCTTGTCGTTTGTGGAACGACAGGGGAATCACCGACGCTTTCTGCAGAAGAGGATAAAGAGCTGATCGACTTTACGGTGAAACAAGTCAATAAACGGGTTCCGGTTATCGCAGGAACTGGAACTAACGATACCGCCGTTTCTGTACAATTGACAAAAACAGCTGAGTCGCTAGGCGTAGATGGGATCATGCTCGTAACGCCTTATTACAATAAGCCGGATCAAAAAGGGCTCTATGCCCACTTTTCGCATGTAGCGAAGGAAACGTCCTTGCCAATCCTGCTTTACAATATTCCGGGTCGTTCGGTTGCCAATATGGAACCTGACACGGTCATCGCGCTTTCCAAAGTGGATAATATCCGGGCGATCAAGGAAGCGAGCGGCAATTTGGAGCAAATGGCTGCTATCATCGAAGGGACGGAAGACGATTTCGCAGTCTACTCCGGTGACGACGGCTTGACATTGCCTTTGCTTTCCATTGGAGGGAAAGGAATTGTCTCGGTTGCCTCCCATGTCGTCGGGAATGAAATGCAGCAAATGATCAACGCGTTCAAAAGTGGGAATACGAAAGAAGCGGCTGACATGCACCGCGCATTCCTACCATTATTCCGTGCACTATTTGCTTCCCCGAATCCGGTTCCGGTCAAATACGCATTGAATAAAATTGGCGTACCGGTAGGCGGCGTCCGTTTGCCTCTCGTTGCTTACGATGATGTGCATCCGGAATTTGATGCAGTATGGGAAGCTTTCCAACAACAAAGCGGACGCTTCTCCGTAGAAAAACTAGTTTAACTTTATTCAAAATCTGGACGCAATTACGCCGAGGCGTAACGGATCTCGAAAATTTTAAGCCGAGCAACACCACCCTTTTTGCAGGATGGCGATTGCTCGGCTTTTTTTGTTTGTACAGAATGCGCTTGTCCCGTATAATGAATCTTAGTCGAAGTGGACGGGTATACAAAAATAAGAATTTTAAGAAGTGCGGGAAGTTTAGCCGAAACTGGAAATGAAACTCGATTTTGTCCATTCACCCAAGCCAAACTTGAAACGGATGAAAAATGGGACAGAGTCGTCAAATTTTCATGGACTCAAAAGACTGCGTGAAACTTGCCTGGCTTTTTGAATATACGTTATAGGAGGAACTATTTTGACAAAAACCAAAAACGAATTAATAAAAATCATTCCGCTCGGAGGGGTGGGGGAAATTGGCAAGGCGATGTATGTCGTTGAAATTGACGAGGAGATGTTCATTGTTGATTCAGGGCTGATGTTCCCTGAAGGTGAAATGCTCGGCATCGACATTGTCATACCGGACATTTCCTATGTGGTGGAGAACAAAGACCGGGTGAAGGGGATTTTCTTGACCCACGGCCATGAAGATGCAATCGGCTCCCTAGCTTATTTGCTCCAGAAAGTGCAAGCGCCTGTCTATGGATCAAAGCTGACAATCGCCTTGGCGAAAGAACATCTCAAACAAATGCCTGCACCCAACCATGTTAAGTTTTTTGAAGTGACAAATAAGAGTCGGATGAATTTCAAACAGACGCATGTCACTTTTTTCCATACGACGCACAGCATCCCGGATTCCCTCGGCATCGTATTCCATACGAGCGAAGGAGCCATCGTCCATACTGGAGAATTCAAATTCGACCAGTCCGCTAAAGGAAAATATCGTCCGGATATTGCGAAAATGGCTTCACTTGGCGAAGAAGGGGTCTTCATCCTCATGTCCGATTCGTCTGAAGCGGAACGCCCGGGATACACGACATCCGAGTCTGTCATCGAAAAAGAACTGTCCAAGACATTCCACAAAGCGGAAGGCCGTATTTTAGTCGCTCTATATGCCTCAAACTTCATTCGGATCCAACAAGTGTTTGATAAAGCGAGCGAAACAGGTAAAAAAGTAGCGGTCGTCGGGAAAAGTCTGGAAAGTTATTTTGAAGTCGGCATGAAGCTCGGGTATTTGCATATCGAAGATGATATCGTCATTCCGATTAAAGAAATTGATAAATATGATGATAGCCAAGTCGTGGTTATCGTGACGGGTAACCAAGGTGAACCGCTAGAAGCATTGGAGCGAATTGTCCGAAAACATCATAAAGATCTCCGTATTAAGGACACGGATACGATTCTCATCACATTCACGCCGTCCCCTGGGATGGAGGTTGAGATGTTCCAGACGATGAATGATCTGGCCAAAGCGGGTGCGACGGTTCTCACTTCGAGCAAGAAAGTCCACGTATCTGGTCATGGTAGCCAAGAAGATCTGAAACTGATGTTGAATTTGATGCGCCCGAAATACTTCATCCCGATCCAAGGCGAATACCGGATGCTCATCGCGCATTCCAAACTTGCCCAGGAAACCGGCATGGAAAAGTCGCAAATTTTCATCGCGGATAAAGGGGACATCGTGGAGTTCAAAAATAATAAAATGCGGATGAGCGGTCGTGTGCAAGCGGGCAATGTTCTGATCGACGGGATTGGAGTTGGCGATGTCGGCAATATTGTCTTGCGCGACCGGAAACTCTTGAGCCAAGACGGCATCTTCACCGTAGTCGTCACGTTGAATCGCAAACAGAAACGAATTGCGGCTGGTCCGGAAATCGTGTCGCGTGGATTCGTGTATGTTCGCGAATCCGAGGAACTGCTTGAGGAATCGGCAAAGTTGGTTCGCAAGATTGTCGAAAAGTATGTGAATAAAGAGACGTTTGAATGGACAAACATTAAACAAGAGATCCGTGATACGTTAAGTTCCTACTTGTACCAGCAAACGAAAAGAAGGCCGATGATCATTCCGATTATTATGGAGTATTGATCCCAACCAAACAAGGGTTTCCTTGCCGTCATTGCGGCGGGAAACCCTTTTTTAACTAAATTCAGCAAGTATTTGTAACAAAAGTGAAACGACCTAAATTTAGTGGGTTTCAAACCCGGCTGAATAATAGAGGGGTTCAGACTAATATAATGCTGCGTCCTGAATGTGCCTTAATTTCTGCAAAGGACGCAGAAATACGGCAAATCGAACCCTTCGTAGTTCGATTCGTAATTGAGTAAAGGAGGAGGAATATGTCTAAACGGGCGAGGAAAAAGAAAAAGCGTGCTTCTACACAGAAGAAAAAGACGAATGAATGGCATCCGCTGCTCTATGAGGTTGTCGGCTTGGCAATGATGGGGCTTGCCGTTATTATTATTTTCGAGTTTGGAATCGTAGGAAAAAGCCTATCATCCGCCGGGCGCTTCATTTTTGGCAACTGGCATGGTGCCTTGCCGTTATTGCTGATTATTCAAGCTTTAATTTATATGATCAACCGGAAAATGGGCGGCTGGAAAAACCGCATTGTGGCAGGCTGCCTATTCATCTTGGCCAGTCTACTTTTATTTAGTCATATCTATCTTTTCAAGGAGCTCTATGAAAGTCGTATTCTTATGTCCAATTCCGCTCTGAAAGAGACGTGGAAGGTGCTTATTACAAATGGAGGCATCGAGGCAAGGAATGGGGCTTTGGGAGGTGGAATGGCCGGTGCGGTCCTCTTTGCCATGTTCCATTCGCTATTGGATTCAGCGGGAGCGACCGTCGCAGGGGTCCTGCTGCTGTTGATCGGTATCGTCCTATTGACAGGGAAGGCTCTCGTTCCGTATGTAGCCGAGCATTTTCCCGCAGTTCTTGACTCGATGAAAGGGCTGTTTGAACGGAAGGGGAAGCCGAAGAAGAGACCGGCGGCAAGAGCATCCCGTTCCAAGAAGAGGAGAAGGCCTGCCCTCATCCAGGAAGCGCAAACTGTACCCGACGTGCCAGATGATCAAGAAGAGGAGGAAGAAACTGTTTCTCAACCGATCATTTCCGCATTCAGCGAACGAATTGAGAAAATCGAGGAGCCTTCAGCCGAGGATGAGCAGTCGGCTGCAGTAGAAGCACCGGGCCAACTGGAATCTGTTGAAATTGCTACCTATACGGGAGTGACCGGAGAAGAGGAAAATGAATCATATATTCTACCACCGAACAATTTATTGAAACAGACGCCGCATCACGACCAGTCTGAGGAATATGATTCGATCCAAGCTAATGCGCAAACCCTTGAGCGGACTTTCCTCAGCTTTGGCGTCAAAGTGCGTGTCACGCAAGTCCATTTGGGTCCTGCTGTCACAAAGTACGAAGTGTTGCCAGATACAGGCGTGAAAGTGAGTCGGATCGTCAGCTTGGCGGATGATATCGCATTGGCGCTAGCTGCCCGGGATATCCGGATCGAGGCGCCGATCCCAGGGAAATCGGCAGTTGGTATCGAAGTGCCAAATAACGCAATCGCCATGGTCAGCCTTCGGGAAGTCATCGAATCGAAAGAAAATAGTCGACCTGATTCGAAATTGATGATTTCACTTGGGCGGGATGTTACCGGACAAGCGATGCTCGCTGAACTTAACAAGATGCCCCACGTCCTCATTGCGGGTTCGACGGGAAGCGGAAAGAGTGTGTGTATTAACGGTATAATTATCAGCATATTGATGAGGGCTAAGCCACATGAAGTAAAACTTATGATGATTGATCCGAAAATGGTTGAGCTTAATGTGTATAATGGGGTGCCCCATCTTCTCGCGCCTGTCGTGACGGATCCGCGAAAGGCTTCCCAGGCATTGCAGAAAGTCGTGTCTGAAATGGAGCGGCGCTATGAATTATTTTCCCATACCGGAACACGTAACATTGAAGGGTATAATGAGCATATTGAAGAATGGAATAAGATGAATGATGAAAAGCACCCACGCATGCCTTTCATCGTCGTCATTGTGGATGAGTTGGCGGATCTGATGATGGTCGCTTCGAATGATGTCGAAGATTCAATTACGCGCTTAGCCCAAATGGCACGTGCTGCGGGAATCCATTTGATCATCGCGACACAGCGACCGAGCGTCGATGTTATTACAGGGATCATTAAAGCGAATATCCCATCACGAATTGCATTTGCCGTATCATCCGCTGTCGATTCGAGAACGATTTTGGATTCGGGGGGAGCCGAAAAGTTGTTGGGAAGAGGCGATATGCTGTTCCTGCCGGCAGGTGTTTCCAAGCCGACTCGGGTCCAAGGGGCATTCGTTTCGGATGCGGAGGTCGAAGCGGTAGTCAATTTTGTCATTGAGCAACAAAAAGCTCAATATCAGGAAGAGATGATCCCGACAGATGTGGAAGAAGTCCCGCTTCATGAAGAGACGGATGAATTGTTTGATGAGGCTGTTCAATTGGTCGTTGACATGCAGACAGCGTCCGTCTCCATGTTGCAGCGTCGCTTCCGAATTGGATATTCAAGGGCAGCCCGGATTGTCGATCAGATGGAAATGCGTGGGATTGTCGGTCCTTCGGAAGGAAGCAAGCCGAGACAGGTACTGCTAGGAAAAGGGGAATCGGAAGGCATGTACTAGGAAGGCCGCTGTTCCCTATATTAAAAATCATAGCCAATGTACCTATCGAGTCTATATTTTGCAAAGTAAAAGTGTTATAGTAATTATGGGTTTTAGGATGTCAAACATCTGAGGTCTGACCTCTGGGAGAGGAGGTATAGGATGGTAGTGAAATCTGATCAGCGGCATCTGTATGTACAGGTGATTGAACGTCTGAAAAATGATATTGAAAACGGTGTTTTCAAGGAAAATGAAAAATTTCCCTCTGAATTTGACCTGGCTAGATCTCTGGGTGTCAGTCGATCCACGTTACGGGAGGCGCTTCGGCTTCTGGAGGAAGAGAAAGTGATCGTCCGTAAACATGGTGTCGGCACATTTGTAAATCCGAAACCGTTGTTTACATCCGGGATTGAGCAACTTTCCAGTGTTACCGCCATGATCCGTGACGCAGGTATGGAACCGGGGACGATATTAATGGAAATTAATGACGCGGAAGTGAACGAGGAAAATGGCGAAGTCTTTTCACATGAAGAGGGGGACCGTCTCGTTACGATTAAAAGAGTCCGGACTGCCGATGGAGAACCAGTTGTTTATTGTATCGACCAAGTACTGGCACGTACGATTTCGGGTGGAGTCGAGCATCTTTGGAACGAATCCATATTTGAAGCAATTGAAAAATCCGGGGAAGTTCGAATTTCACAAGCAGTCGCGTACATTGAACCGATCGGCTATGATGAGGAAGCTTCTTCTATTCTACGCTGCGGCGTGGAAATACCACTTCTCGCCCTTATCCAACATCATTATAGTGAAGATGGGGAAATGGTTCTTTTCTCAAAGAACTACTTTAGGGCGGATAAATTCAGTTTTCATGTAGTTCGGAAGAGGGTATAAGACGTTAAGACGTCATACTAAATAAAATCAGGGAGGTCCTGACATTGGGTAAACGGAAATTTGGACTTGGTCTATCTTTTTTGCTAGCTGCCGGAATGATTCTTGGTGCATGTGGCGGGGGAGATAAAGGGCAACAAAAGGAAAAAGAAAACGCAGGTAATAATGAGCAGCAGCCTGCTGAAGACACATTCTCGATTGCCATGGTAACGGATCAGGGCGGAGTAGATGATAAATCATTCAACCAATCCGCTTGGAAAGGGATCCAAGAGTACGGGAAAGAAAATAATCTGCAAAAAGGGGATGGCGGATACGACTATCTCGAATCGAAAGGCCCAGCAGAATATGCACCGAACTTAAATAAATTAGTATCACGGGATTTCGACTTGATTTTTGGAGTTGGCTATTTGGTAAAAGATGCGATTGAAGATATCGCAACGGAACGTCCAGACAATCATTTTGCCTTAGTTGACGAAGTGTCGGACGTACCGAATGTCGCAAGCGTTATGTTCAAAGAGCAAGAAGGGGCATTCCTCGCCGGAGTAGTAGCGGCTAACATGACGAAAAGTGGGAAAGTCGGATTCATTGGTGGTATGGATATTCCGGTTATCGAACGATTCGAAGCTGGATTTATAGCAGGTGTGAAGGCGGCGAATCCTGATGTTAAAGTGGAAGTCCATTACGCAGGGGACTTCACGAAAGCAGAGTTAGGAAAATCGGCTGCTAACATGATGTATTCTTCCGGTGTTGACATCATCTTCCATGCTGCGGGTGGTACTGGAAATGGCGTATTCTCCGAAGCGAAAGAGCGGAAAAAAGCGAATCCGGATGAATTTATTTGGGTCATCGGCGTTGACTCCGACCAATACGATGAAGGACAAGTCGGCGAACACAACGTAACACTGACGTCCATGTTGAAGCGGGTCGATATCGCTGTTAAGAAAATAGCAGAGCAAGCAAGCAACGGCGAGTTCCCTGGTGGTGTCGTGACAACTTACGGCCTCCAGGATCAAGGCGTTGAATTGACGGATTCACGCGGTGCGATTCCGGATGATGTCTTGGCGGAAGTCGAGGAATACACGAAGAAAATTATCGATGGGGAAATCGAAGTTCCCGAGTTTGTAGAGAAAAAGAAATAAACCGCTTTTGAAATCATGAAGGCGACCCTTTTATCGCCTTCATGATTTCCTTCTTTAAATTGATAGAAGAAAGGATTGCGTTTCGCGATCCTTTCTTGTGTTAATTTAATTCTAAAATAATGATGCGATCATGACGTAGTGTTGGCCGTTGGGGTCGAGTATAGATATGGCGAGGGAGTGAGTCTGATGGAGTATGTAGTGGAGATGCTGAAAATCCGGAAGGAATTCGGTAAATTTGTTGCCAACAATAATATCACTCTCCAATTAAAGAAAGGGGAAATCCATGCCCTATTAGGGGAGAACGGCGCGGGAAAAACGACATTGATGAATGTGTTGTTCGGACTGTACCAGCCGGAAGGCGGAGAAATCCGGGTGCGCGGGAAAACGACGGCCATTTCTGACCCGAATGTGGCGAATAGCCTGGGGATCGGAATGGTCCATCAACATTTCATGCTAGTTGAAAACCTGACTGTCACCGAAAATATCATTTTAGGCAACGAGCCGAAAAAAATGGGAATGATCAATATTAAGGCAGCTGCCAAAAAAGTTGCGGAGATCTCAAAGTTATACGGACTGGATGTAGACCCGTATGCAAAAATCGAAGATATTTCCGTAGGTATGCAGCAGCGGGTAGAGATTTTGAAAACATTATATCGGGGTGCAGAAATATTAATCTTCGATGAACCGACCGCTTCGTTGACTCCACAGGAAATCAATGAATTGATCGCCATTATGAGAAAATTGATTGGTGAAGGTAAGTCAATCATCATCATTACACATAAGCTCCAAGAAATCATGGATGTGTCCGATCGCGTGACAATTATCCGGAAAGGGGAGGGAATTGGAACGGTCATCACTTCAGAAACGACGCCTGAAGAACTGGCAACATTGATGGTCGGGCGCCAAGTGACTTTCAAGACTGAAAAGATTCCCTCCCGTCCTACGGATGAGGTACTTCAGATCGAAGACTTGGTCGTCGAGGATAATCGAGGCATAGCGAAAGTCAAAGGGCTGAATCTATCTGTCCGAAAAGGGGAGATTGTCGGCATTGCAGGCATCGATGGCAATGGACAATCCGAATTGATTGAAGCGATCACCGGATTACGGAAGGTGAAAAGTGGGAAAGTGTTCCTCGATTCAGTAGATGTCACGGGGAAAAAACCGCGTGAAATCACTGAAACTGGAATGGGTCATATTCCGCAAGACCGCCATAAACATGGGCTAGTATTGGACTTTTCTGTAGGTTATAATGCCGCTTTACAAACCTATTACAAAAAGCCATTTTCAAAAAATGGCATAATGGATTATAAGGTTATATCCCAAAAGGCAAATGACATCATATCCACATTCGATGTACGGACTCAAGGGGAGCATGAATTGGCCCGGGCCCTTTCAGGGGGGAATCAGCAGAAGTTGATTATCGGTCGGGAAGTGGACCGGGATCCCGAATTGCTTATCGCGGCGCTTCCGACTCGCGGACTGGATGTCGGAGCAATCGAATTCATCCATAAACGGTTGATTGAACAACGGGATCACGGAAAAGCGGTTCTTCTCATTTCGTTTGAGCTCGACGAAGTGATGAACGTTTCGGACCGGATTGCGGTCATTTACGATGGGAAAATCATGGACACAGTTCTTCCTTCAGAAACGAATGAGCAGGAATTGGGTCTACTCATGGCGGGTCATACGAAAGAAGAGATGGTCGTAGTCGGGGATGATGTCGTGTTGAAAGAAGGTGACAATCGCAATGTCGAATAGACTTGTCAATATTCTAGTCCCCGTCATTTCCATTATTCTCGGACTGCTCGTCGGGGCGATTGTCATGCTGTTCAGCGACTATGATCCGATTCAAGCATACATTGCCCTATGGAACGGAATTTTCGGGAGTTCTTATGCCATCGGGGAGACAATCCGTCAAATCAGTCCCTATATTTTGGCAGGTCTCGCGGTCGCCTTCGCCTTCAGAACCGGCTTATTCAATATCGGTGTTGAAGGCCAGCTAATTGTCGGTTGGTTTGCGGCCGCTTTTGTCGGGTCTGCAATCGAATTACCGAAAGTCATCCACTTGCCTTTAGCTTTATTGGCGGCGGCAGCAGCGGGTGCGCTTTGGGGATTCATACCGGGCATCCTAAAAGCGAAACTGCGGGTACATGAAGTCATTGTCACCATAATGATGAACTATATCGCTCTGCATGTCGTGAATGCGTTAATCAAAACGATTTCCGGAGGTAGTTATAAAACGGATAAAATACATCCGACCGCCTCCTTACGTTCCGATTCCCTGCGCAATCTGACCGATTTCTCGACCATGCATTACGGCATCCTCATCGCGTTGGCCATGGTGTTCGTCATGTGGTTCCTCCTAGAGAAGACCAAAACAGGATACGAATTAAAATCCGTCGGCTTCAATGAACACGCTTCTCAGTACGCAGGGATGAATGTAAATAAGAACATCGTGTTATCCATGGTCATTTCAGGGGCGTTCGCCGGGCTGGCCGGTTCCATGGAAGCGCTCGGGACGTTTGGGAACATGACCCAGCAAGGCGGCTTCACCGGCATCGGTTTTGACGGGATTGCGGTCGCTCTTCTCGGAGCGAACACGCCGCTTGGTGTCATTTTTGGTGCTTCCTTGTTCGGCTCTTTAAAATACGGTGCCGGCAATATGCCAAATGAAGCCGGAGTTCCGATTGAAATCGTTTCGATTGTCATTGCATTAATCATTTTCTTCGTCGCTTCCGGCTACATCATTCGAGTCTTCCTTGGCAAGTTGAATAAGAAAAAGGAGGCGAAGTGAGATGAGCTTTTTAGGCTTTCTATACTTTATAGTCCCGATCACCATCGCATATGCTGCTCCTATCATATTCACGGCAATCGGCGGTGTCTTTTCCGAACGTTCCGGAGTCGTCAATATCGGCTTGGAAGGGTTAATGGTCATGGGTGCTTTCATCGGAATCATCTTCAATCTGTTTTTTGCGGAAACTTTCGGGGCTTGGACACCGTGGATAGCGCTTCTTGTGGCGATGGTTGTCTCTGCCTTGTTTTCGATCATCCATGCGGTCGCCTCCATTTCATTCCGGGCCGACCAAGTCGTCTCAGGGGTCGCGATTAATATGCTTGGAATCGCGGTTGCTTTATTTTCAGTAAAGATGATTTTCGATAAAGGACAAACGGATTTTATTCAGAGGAATATTCCGCTTATCAATATCCCGATTTTAAAAGATATTCCGATCCTTGGGCCGATGTTTTTCAAAGGTCTATACGGGTCATCCATCGCGGCGATCGCTTTGGCATTTCTCGCTTGGTTTATCCTATATAAGACACCGTTCGGGCTTCGCCTCCGTTCTGTTGGGGAGCATCCGATGGCGGCTGATACGATGGGGATCAATGTGACGAAAATCCGCTATATTGCGGTCATTATTTCGGGAGGGCTCGCCGGAATTGGCGGCGCCATCTACTCCCAGACGATGACAGGTGATTTCGGTCATGCCACGATCAATGGGCAAGGATTCATGGCGTTGGCTGCAATGATTTTTGGGAAATGGCATCCGATCGGAGCAATGGGAGCCGCCCTATTTTTCGGTTTTGCGCAAGCACTAGCTATCAGTTCTGCAAATATTCAAATCATGCAAAGTGTGCCTGCCGTTTACTTCCATATATTACCCTATGTGTTGACAATCTTGGCGCTTGCCGGATTTATCGGCCGGGCCAATGCACCAAAAGCAATCGGCCAGCCATATATTAAAGGAAATCGTTGAAACAAAGGTGTCTGTAAGTCCTTGAGGAAATCGCTTATGACTCCTGCACTTTTGTTCTGCTTGAAAGCTGCCTAGGAGGTCTATCGGACATCCGGGCAGCTTTTTAGCGACAATCATATTGAAATAAAAGTGACCTGTTATTTGCCCAGGTCTGCATTTGACATGTATAGTGAAGTGGAGAATCCTCATATTAACAAAAACAGAGGTGTTTATATGTTCAATAAGATTAATCTTCAAGAGGGCGTTAATTTGTACATTCGTCCATCGGAACAATTTAAAACGATCAATTTTTCAGTGAAATGGAAAACAGAACTCGATTCCCAAAAAGCGGCGAATCGTGCTGTTTTGGCAAATGTCCTGCAAGATTCCAATGGCAAATACCGGACGCAGAGCGAACTGCGGAACACATTGGATGAATTATATGGGACTGTCATGTTTACGGATGCGACGAAACGGGCAAGTAAACATATCGTGTCCCTGTATGCCGAATGTGTGAACGATGAATATTTGACCGGCGATACCGTGCTCGATAAAGTGCTCGATTTACTGCAGACGGTTGTGTTCAATCCGAATTTTATCGATGGTAAGTTCGATGAGTCGATAGTAGCACGGGAAAAACGTTCTGTTAAAGAACGAATCCGATCCATTTACGACGATAAGACGAGATATGCCCAAAAGAGGATGCTTGAATTATTGCGTCCGGATAGCCCCGTTTCCACCTCATCCTATGGGACGGAAGAAGAGGTAGAAACGATTACTACGGATGAATTGTTGGATACCTACAACAGCATGCTGCAAAATGATGAGATCGATATTTACATTGTCGGAGATGTTGATGAACAGGCAATGACTGAAAAAATTAAGCAACTGTTCCCATTCCAACCACGGACAGTTCGGAAAAATGAAGGAAAAGCGGCTGCTCCAGGTGTGACCGAACAACAATCGGATGTCCGGAATGTACGTGAAAAGCAAGAGATGAAACAAGGTAAACTGCATCTTGGATTCAGCACTCCGATTCTATTCACCCATCCGGATTATTTGAAAATGCAGGTGACGAATGGCGTTTTCGGAGGATTTGCACATAGCAAGCTGTTCATGAATGTACGGGAAAAAGAGAGCATGGCCTATTACGCCTCCAGTTCCTACTCTGCACATTATGGCCTGATTTATGTCATGGCTGGAATTGATGCGGAACTCGAAGAGAAGGCGGTCAAGCTGATTAATGAACAGCTTGACGCTATGCAGCGCGGAGAAATTACGGATCTTGAACTCGAACAGACGAAAGCTTTGCTGACGAATAGCATCAAGAGTACATTCGACTCGGCGAGAGGGCAAATTGAAGTGTTTGACCAATATAAGGAGCTGGATGAACAGTTCACAGCCGATCTGCTTATCACTGGCTGGGAGGCTGTCACAAAAGAAGATGTGAAAAAAATGGCATCCGAGATCACATTGGAAATCGTGTATTTGCTGTCTGGCAAGGAGGCCGCTTGATGATGAAGAAAATACAATTCGATACGCTACAAGAAACCTTATACAATGAAAAGCTCGATAATGGATTGGACGTCTATGTCCTGCCGAAGAAAGGGTTTTCCAAGACTTTTGTGACCTTCACGACTAAATATGGTTCAATTGACCAGTCATTCATTCCTCGCGGGGGCACAGAAGAAATTACGGTACCGGATGGAATTGCGCATTTCTTGGAGCACAAAATGTTCGAAAAAGAGGACGGGGATGTTTTTCAGAAGTTCAGTGTCCACGGTGCTTCGGCTAATGCGTTCACTTCCTTTACCCGGACTTCGTATTTATTCTCCGCTACTGATAACTTGTATGAAAACGCCGAAATTCTTCTCGATTTTGTGCAAGAACCCTATTTCACGGAGAAAACGGTGGAGAAGGAAAAGGGGATTATTGCCCAGGAAATAACGATGTACGATGATTTACCCGATTGGCGCCTCTATTATGGTACGATTGAAAATCTGATGCAACAACATCCGGTGAGGATCGATATCGCGGGAACAGTGGAATCGATTCAAGATATTACGGCTGAACATCTATACACTTGTTATGAAACGTTTTATCATCCATCCAATATGGTGTTTTTCGTTGTAGGAGCGGTCGATCCGGCAGAAATGATCGATTTCGTCAAGAAAAACCAGTCGGCGAAGTCATTCAAGGATCCTGAAACGATTGTTCGCCGCTTCCCTGAAGAACCGGCGACAATTGCTACAGTCGAACGGAAATTAGAGATGGATGTCTTGAAGCCTAAACTGAATATTGGCATGAAATGCAATAAGACCGACGTGCAAGGAGAAGAGATGCTCATTCAGGAGCTGTCCTCCAATCTCGTATTAGATATCCTCTTCGGCAGATCTTCCGAATTTTATACGAAAGCGTATAATGAAGGGCTTATTGATGAATCGTTCAGCTATGATTTCTCATTGGAACATGGATTTGGATTTGCGATGGTCGGCTCTGATACGGAGGAACCGGAAAAGTTGGAAGCATTGATCCGGAAAACGATGGATGAAGCAGTCGCTACATGGCCGGTGACGGAAGACGATTTGAATCGGATGAGGAAAAAGCGGATCGGCCAATTCATGAGATCATTGAACTCACCCGAATATATCGCCAACCAGTTCACCCGTTATGCTTTTAATGGAATGAATTTATTCGATGTCGTCCCTACATTGGAAAAATTGACAGTGGAAGATCTGCACAACGCATTCCAGACATTTTCAGCTGAAAGCGGTCGCACTGTATTCACGATCATCCCTTCGGAAAAAGTACAATGACCAAAAAAGGTTTTTGTGTCGTCCTAGGGGCATCGGGCGGCATCGGAGAATCGATCAGCCGGGTTCTTGCAGCTTCCGGCTGGTCGCTGTATCTCCATTATAATGATAATGCGGGAACGGTCCTGCGTTTACAGGACGAGTTGCAAACGGCGAATCCACAATTGGAATTCCGGTTGCTCCAAGCTGATTTGGGCCAGGTGGACGGCGCTGATCTTGCCCGGCAAGTGAAAGATGTGCAAGCAATTGTTGTGGCGAATGGCCAATCGATGTATAAATTATTGACGGAAACGACTGCGGAGGATATGGATGCATTATGGAAAGTCCATGTCCGGAACCCGGCAAGATTCATCGCAGCCGTCTCTCCTCAATTACGCGGTTTCAAAACAGCTTATGTTGTGATGATTGGTTCCATTTGGGGCATGACGGGTGCAGCGGGCGAAGTTGTATATTCGGCAGTGAAAGGCGCTCAGCATGCTTTCGTCAAAGCGTATGCCAAAGAGGCAGCATTCTCGGGAATCCGGGTGAATGCAGTGGCTCCGGGTTGGATTGACACACGCATGAACGGTCATCTTCCGGAAGATGAACAGCAAATGGCGATGGAAGAAATCCCGCTCATGAAGCCTGGAATCCCCGACCACGTAGCACAAGCGGTGGATTATCTGCTGAGTGGTAAGGCAGATTATACGACAGGCGAAATTATGAATGTCAATGGCGGATGGTATATGTGATCGACAGTATAGGATCGACCGTGTTTCTTTTTTGCTTTTCTTAAGCAATTGAATCCGCTATTATAGAACTTAGTTGATTCACGTTCGTCTTATAGAATAGGTCTCGAGTGATGTAGCTTTGCCGAAGCATTTCTTGTCCTGTCGGCCTCAAGCTCGAAAAAATCTGGACGCGACTACGCCGAGGCGTAATTGATAAAGGAGTGTGCCAAATGGGTGAATGGTATCTGGAATACGAAATTCAAGTGAACCGGCCCGGGCTTCTCGGGGATATTGCTTCGCTGCTCGGAATGTTACGGGTGAATATCATGACGATCAATGGTGTGGATGGTGGACACCGGGGTATGCTTTTGCGAACGGAAGACGATGACCAGATCAAGCGTTTTGAACTCATCGCATCCACGATGGAGACGATTAAAGTGTTGAAGATCCGCGAACCGAAACTGCGGGATATTTTAGCCGTCCGGCATGGTCGGTATATTCAGCGAGACGCGGATGAAAAGAAAACATTCCGGTTCCTTCGTCGAGACCTCGGAATTCTGGTCGACTTCATGGCAGAAATTTTCAAACAAGAAGGTCATAAACTGATTGGAATTAGAGGGATGCCGCGAGTCGGCAAGACGGAATCAGTTGTCGCGGCGAGCGTCTGTGCCAATAAAAAGTGGATTTTTCTATCTTCCACAATGATCAAGCAAACGGTACGGAGCAAGTTGATGGGCGATGAATTTTCGGATGATAATATTTTCATCCTGGATGGTATTGTAACGCGTCGTGCAGAAGATGAGCGGCATATGCAGCTAGTAAGGGAGATTATGCGGGTGCCATCGATTAAAGTGGTGGAACATCCGGATATGTTCGTTCAGCATTCGGAATATGATATTGAGGATTTTGACTATATCATTGAATTGCGGACTGACCCAGAACAAGAAATTACATATGAGATGATGGAAAAAAACCATATGATGTCCGACCCGGGGACGATGGGGGGAGGGCCCGGATTATTTAATTTTTAAATTAGGCAGGTGTTTTTGGTGACCGGATTAGGTGATCGTCTCCGAGAGGCGAGAACAGCTAAAGGATATACGTTAGAAGATTTACAGACCATTACAAAAATACAGAAAAGATACCTTTCCGGTATTGAAAACGAAGATTATAGCATGATGCCGGGTTCTTTTTATGTTCGCGCATTTATCAAGCAATATGCAGAAGCGGTCGGGGTCGATCCTGATGAAATGTTAGCATTATATAAAGAAACGACTCCATCCGAATTGCCGGAAGAGGATTCTGTGCAGCCCGCGGCACCGCTTAGAAGACGAAGAGGCCTGAAGGATAGCCGGATCAATGAAGCGATTCCGAAAGTGATTGTGGCATTATTCATCATTGTCATTGTGGTAGTCGTTTGGATTTTGTATAAATCCAATGCGTCGACTAATCCGAATGTCGATGTACAGCCCGAGGAAACAATTACAACAGTAGAGAAAAACAAACCAGTCGAACAGCGGCCTAATGAGCAAGCGGATGGAGAAACAGAGGAAGGGACAGAGACACCTGATGAAGTGCCAGATCCTGAAGATGTGGAACCCGTCCAAGAGCAAACATTGGAGCATGAAGGCATCAATGGAGACGACTCCATGTATACATTGACCAATGCCGATACATTCCAGCTCGAAATTAAAACAGCCGGGGATTCGTGGATCGGTGTACTCGATAGTGCCAGACAGGAACGGATGACTCCCAACGCACGCACATTGAGTGCCGGGGAACAAGTGGAACTGGATGTCTCAGATACGGACCGGGTACGGATTCGTGTTGGACGCACCCAGAGCACGGAAATTTACGTCAATGGCGAGCTATTGGAGTACGCTTCACCCAAAATTACTCAAAACATCATCATTGAATACAAGAAAGAGCAATAGTCATCTGTAATGGATGACTATTTTCTTTGAAGAGAGGTATATATAGAAAGGAGAACTTTGTTGTATGAACTTGCCGAATAAAATCACGGTCTCCCGTGTCTTGCTCATTCCCGTATTCATGGTGTTCATGCTAGTCGATTTAGGTTTTGGCCGTGTACATGTCGGAGGGACCGAATTGTCAGTAGAACATCTAATTGGCGGATTGATTTTCATTTTTGCCTCAGTCACCGATTGGCTGGATGGGTTTATTGCCCGAAAATATGGACTCGTCACGAATATGGGGAAATTTCTAGATCCGTTAGCGGACAAGCTCCTCGTTTCAGCAGCAATGATCATTCTTGTGGAATTAGGGGCCGCCCCATCCTGGATCGTCATTGTCATCATCAGCCGTGAATTTGCTGTCACGGGACTCCGATTGATTCTTGCAGGAGGCGGAGAGGTCGTCGCAGCCAATCAGCTAGGGAAGATCAAAACAACGGCACAGATTTTGGCTATTGCTTCGCTTCTTTTGAATAATATATTTTTTGCCTCTCTCGGTATTCCATTCGGCATAATCATGCTTTATATAGCACTTATCTTCACCGTGTGGTCAGGCGTTGATTATTTCTATAAAAACAGAAGAGTGCTGTTAGATTCAATGTAAAGAAAAGGATGTGGATGGATGAAAGCGGAAATTATCGCGGTCGGGTCCGAGTTATTGCTCGGCCAGATTACGAATACAAATGCACAATTCATATCAGAGAAGCTTGCGGAAATTGGAATCGATGTTCATTTCCAAACAGTGGTCGGGGATAATCCGGACCGCTTGGATGAAGTGATCGGAATTGCAAAAAAACGGGCGGATGTCCTTGTTTTCACGGGTGGACTCGGACCGACAAAGGACGATATGACGAAAGAAACGATCGTGAAACATATTGGATCGACCTTGGTCAGTGATGAAGAGGCCCTTTTTACGATTCAGCAATATTTTGAGAAAAGCGGTCGGGTCATGACAGAAAACAATAAGAAGCAGGCATTGGTTTTCAAAGATGCGATTGTCCTGCCCAACCGAAATGGGATGGCACCCGGGATGGCGGTCGAAAAAGACGGTATCCAATATGTTTTATTGCCTGGACCTCCGCATGAAATGCAGCCTATGTTCACCAATTTTGCGATTCCCTATTTGCTTGGTGTGACAGGGCGGAAAGAAGTGATCTCCTCCCGCGTTTTAAAATTTTACGGGATCGGGGAAGCGGAACTCGAATACCGGATCCAGCCGATTTTGGAGAAGCAGACGAATCCGACAATCGCACCTCTTGCTTCGGCTGAAGGAGTAACGTTACGCATTACGGCAAAAGCCGAATCGCTTGATGAAGCGAACAAACTGATTGCACCTGTTGAGGGCGAAATCAGGGCGATTGTTGGCGAATATGTCTTTGGGGTAGATGATGATACTTTATCTTCGAAAGCAGCGGAAATGCTGTTTCAGAATGGCTGGACGATAGCCGCCGCCGAAAGTCTGACATCCGGATTGTTCATGGCGGAGCTTGGAAAAGAGCCTGGAATCGGAGTTTCATTGGAAGGCGGCGTCGTCGTTTATAACGAACAGGCGAAAGTCGATCAGCTCGAGGTGGACCAAGGGTTATTGGATGAGTTCGGCATTGTCAGTTCGGAATGTGCAGCAGCCCTTGCGGTGAGTGTGAAACGGAAATTCGGATCGAGCATCGGGGTCGGGCTGACCGGAGCTGCGGGTCCAGAGCCGCATGATGGCACGCCTGTCGGGACTGTATGGATCGGTATCGTGTCGGATGATGCGGAAATGGAGACGTATAAATTGTCCCTTTCCGGTTCCCGGAATGCAAACCGGCGTCGTGCCGCCTTTTTTGCAATCTATTACTTAATTAAACATATGGAAAAAAAAGAGGCGAAAAAAATGTTTTAAGTCGATTTCTCAATTAAAGTTTAAATTTCCCTTTACATTCTCAATTAAAAGCTGGGAATGAATAAATAAAACGAATAAGCGTTCGCTTTTTTCTTGAGTATTTCTCAATAAAGGAGTATAGTAGAGATAGAAAGAAAAAAGCATATTACTTACATTAAGGGAGGAACTATTTTGAGCGATCGTAAAGCCGCTTTGGATATGGCATTAAAACAAATAGAAAAACAATTCGGGAAAGGTTCCGTTATGAAAATGGGAGAACAGACGGACCGTGAAATTTCCACATCATCGAGCGGTTCGCTTGCACTCGATGCCGCTCTTGGAGTGGGGGGGTACCCGCGTGGACGGGTAATCGAAATCTATGGTCCGGAGAGCTCCGGTAAAACGACTGTCGCCCTCCATGCTATTGCAGAAGTGCAGGCTAACGGTGGACAGGCTGCCTTCATCGATGCGGAGCATGCGCTTGATCCGGTTTACGCCCAGAAATTAGGCGTCAATATCGATGAATTGCTATTATCCCAACCGGATACGGGAGAACAGGCGCTTGAAATTGCGGAAGCTCTCGTACGAAGCGGTGCGATTGATATTATCGTCATCGACTCGGTGGCTGCCCTCGTTCCAAAGGCGGAAATTGAAGGGGAGATGGGGGATTCCCACGTCGGTCTCCAAGCCCGTCTCATGTCCCAAGCGTTGCGGAAGCTTTCCGGAGCGATCAATAAATCGAAAACACTCGCCGTGTTCATCAACCAGATCCGTGAGAAAGTCGGTGTCATGTTCGGTAATCCAGAAGTAACACCAGGAGGCCGTGCATTGAAATTCTATTCATCCGTGCGATTGGATGTCCGCCGCGGTGAAGCGATCAAACAAGGCAATGATATCGTCGGGAACAAAACGCGGATCCGCGTCGTGAAAAACAAAGTGGCACCACCATTCCGTACGGCTGAAGTTGACATCATGTACGGGGAAGGGATTTCCAGAGAAGGGGAGATCGTCGACCTTGGCGTCGAAGTGGAAGTCGTTCAAAAGAGCGGCTCCTGGTATTCTTACGAAGGCGAGCGTCTTGGACAAGGTCGAGAGAATGCGAAGCAATTCCTCAAAGAAAACCCGTCCATCCGTTCCGAAATTGCCAACAAAATCCGGGATTCGTACGGGCTGGCAAGCGCAAACTATGTCATCGCCGCTCATGAGGAAGAGGAAGAAGACGAGCTAGAATTATTGCTAGATGAAGAATAATCCACTCCAAAACCGAACCACCCGAAATGAGGGGGTTCGGTTTTTTCCTATACGAACCTGTCAATACCTTTAAAGCCGTAATATTATTCCAAACTCATGTCCCAATCCTTGACATGTCTTTTTCACACCGATACAATTAGTAGTGTATAATTTCAAATTACTGAAATGAATATTGGCAGTATGTTGAACCTTAATATACGAGCCGACTGAAAATGAAAAGAATAGCAGGAGGAGGTGACCAGGATGTTAGAAAATATCATCTCCGCTTTGCTCGGTCTCATCGTCGGTGCCGTTGTTATCTATTTTGTTAATAGGAAAGTGAACGAATCAAAAGTTACGGGTGCCAAACACTCGGCAGAACAAATCGTCGAAGAGGCGAAGCGGGAAGCGGAGGCTATGAAAAAAGAGGCACTACTGGAAGCGAAGGATGAAACTCACAAACTGAGAATTGAAGCGGAAACTGAAATCCGTGAAAGAAGAGCGGAACTGCAAAAACAGGAAAACCGTCTTTTGCAACGGGAAGAAAATCATGACCGCAAGGATGATGCTCTCAACAAAAGAGAAGCGGGTCTGGAGCGCAAAGAAGAAGCGCTAACCGGAAGACAACAGCATATTGAACAGATGGAACGCAAGGCGGAAGAACTTGTTACCCTTCAACAGGCGGAACTCGAAAGAATCTCTTCATTGACGCGGGATGAGGCTAAGCGCATCATCTTGGATGAAGTGGAGAAAGAACTTTCTACAGATATCGCTGTCATGACCAAGGAATCGGAACAGCGTGCAAAAGAGGAATCTGATAAGAAAGCACGCGAAATCCTTTCCCTTGCATTGCAACGTTTCGCTGCCGATCATGTCGCAGAGACGACCGTTTCGGTGGTCAACTTGCCGAATGACGAAATGAAAGGCCGTATCATCGGCCGGGAAGGGCGTAATATCCGGACACTTGAAACATTGACAGGTATTGATCTGATTATTGATGATACACCAGAAGCAGTCATACTGTCCGGGTTCGATCCGATCCGTCGAGAAACTGCACGTCTTGCACTGGAAAAACTCGTACAAGACGGCCGTATTCATCCGGCTCGCATCGAAGAAATGGTGGACAAATCAAGGCGCGAGGTGGACGAACTGATCCGGGAAACTGGAGAGCAAACGACTTTTGATGTCGGCGTTCATAATTTGCACCCTGATTTGATCAAAATCTTGGGAAGATTGCGATTCCGTACAAGCTATGGTCAAAACGTCTTGAAGCATTCCACGGAAGTCGCCTATCTCGCTGGATTGTTGGCAGCGGAATTAGGAGAAGATGTGACGCTCGCGAGACGGGCCGGATTGCTTCATGACATCGGGAAAGCGATTGACCATGAAGTCGAAGGCAGCCACGTTGAAATCGGCGTCGAGCTGGCGACAAAGTATAAAGAACATCCGGTGGTCATCAACAGCATCGCTTCCCATCACGGGGATACGGAACCAACTTCTGTCATCGCCGTACTCGTCGCTGCGGCAGATGCCTTATCCGCTGCACGACCGGGAGCTCGCAGTGAGACTTTGGAAAACTATATTCGCAGATTGCAAAAACTCGAAGAGATTTCCGAGTCTTACGACGGGGTAGAGAAGTCGTTTGCCATTCAGGCAGGACGGGAAGTTCGCATCATCGTCCGGCCAGACCAGATCGATGACATTACCGCGCATCGGCTGGCGCGCGATATCCGGAAACGAATTGAAGAAGAACTGGATTATCCAGGACATATTAAAGTGACGGTCATTCGGGAAACCCGTGCCGTCGAATATGCAAAATAAGAGAAAAAGGGGCTTCCGTGCAAAAGTTCGGAAGCTCTTTTCTATTGAAAGAGGAGTTATGATGAAAGTTTTATTTATAGGAGATATCGTCGGATCACCTGGTCGGGACATGGTGTTTGATTACCTACCTCGACTGAAAAAGAAATATGCGCCGGATGTCGTCATTGCTAATGGAGAAAATGCGGCTTCGGGCCGGGGCATCACCCGTTCTATTTTTGACGACTTGCTCCGCGCTGGCGTGGATGTCATCACGATGGGTAATCACACATGGGATCATAAAGAGATCTTTGATTTCATCGATGACACGGATTATTTGATTCGGCCCGCGAACTTTTCGGTGGAGGCTCCGGGCAAAGGGATGACGACCATCACAAAAAATGGGGTGACGTTATCGGTGATCAATTTGCACGGCCGCGTCTTTTTACCGCCCCACGGGGATCCTTTTGAAAAGGCCGATGAGCTGGTGGCGCAGGCGAAGGAAATCTCGCCTCTCGTGTTTGTCGATTTCCATGCGGAAGCGACGAGCGAGAAAATCGCGATGGGCTGGCATTTGGACGGCAAGGCTTCCGTCGTTGTCGGGACACATACCCATGTCCAAACTGCAGACGACCGGATCTTGCCCGGCGGGACCGCTTATTTGACGGATGCCGGCATGACCGGACCATATGATGAAATTCTAGGAATGAAAAAAGAGGATGTCCTCTACCGTTTCAAAACGAATTTGCCAGTCCGATTCGAAGTGCCGAAAAAAGGACGGGCCCAATTGAACGGGCTAGTGGTGGAAATTAATGACTCAACTGGACAGGCAATCTCCATCGAACGCATCGCCATCAATGAAAACCGCCCGTTCATCGGATGAAATCGCGTCTAATTAGCCTCCTTGTTTCATAGGATGGTTTATGGAGTACTGCATTCCATAGACACAGGAAAATAAGGAGGAATAATGGTGAATCCATTGAAAGTATCATCCCGCTCGAATCCGAATTCAGTTGCTGGGGCACTCGTCGCGGTCATCCGGGACCAAGGCTATGCGGAAATGCAGGCAATCGGGGCAGGCGCATTGAACCAAGCGGTAAAAGCAGTGGCGATTGCAAGAGGATTCGTAGCACCTAGCGGGGGTGATCTCGTTTGCGCACCTGCGTTCACTGACATCCAAATCAATGGAGAAGGCCGCACCGCGTTGAAATTATTGGTTGAAAAAAGGCAAAAATAAATCCAGGGAGACGGTTGTCCCCGGGCTGTTCCTTCAGCTCGGGAGCAACCGTTTTTTATTTGTAGTGGAATGTATCCAATATACCAAGGTAAGTGTGACAATCCGCCAACAAAATAGCCTAACCTTGTAAAGCGGGCGTTCGTTTCAGTATAATAGGTACGATATGTCTAAATCCCGCAAGGTTAGAAAGGGGACATTTGCAAATGAATGAAGAGCAACGCCTGCAAGCAGGGCTTGTGAAGCCGGGATTAGCAAAACCGGCGAAAGAGAAGGACTACAGTCAATATTTCCAAACGGTCTATACCCCGCCATCTCTAAAAGAAGCGAAAAAACGTGGGAAAGAGGAAATTTCCTACCACGATGATTTTGAGATCGAAGAACGGTTCCACGGCATGGGCATGGGCCGGAAATTTTATATACGCACGTATGGCTGCCAGATGAATGAGCATGACACGGAAGTCATGGCTGGCATTTTCCAAAACCTCGGCTACGAAGCGACCGATAATGTGGAAGAGGCTAATGTCATATTATTGAACACTTGTGCTATCCGGGAAAATGCGGAAAACAAAGTGTTCGGGGAACTCGGGCATTTGAAGCCATTAAAGCAAAAAAATCCGGATATCCTAATCGGGGTCTGCGGATGTATGTCCCAAGAAGAATCGGTTGTCAATAAAATCTTGAAAACATATCAGCAGGTCGATATGATTTTCGGTACCCATAATATCCATCGCCTGCCACATATTTTGAATGAGGCGTATTTATCCAAGGAGATGGTCGTGGAAGTGTGGTCGAAGGAAGGGGACATTATCGAAAACCTTCCGAAGGTCCGTCACGGCAATATCAAAGCCTGGGTCAATATCATGTATGGTTGTGACAAGTTCTGTACGTATTGCATCGTTCCTTATACGCGAGGCAAGGAACGGAGCAGACGGCCGAAAGATATTATTCAGGAAGTCCGCCAGTTAGCCGCGGAAGGCTATAAGGAAATCATGTTACTCGGTCAGAATGTCAACGCGTATGGCAAGGATTTCGAGGACATGAATTATCGTCTCGGTGACTTGATGGACGAGCTCCGCAAAATCGACATTCCAAGAATCCGCTTTACGACAAGCCATCCACGCGATTTCGATGACCATCTCATTGAAGTATTGGCAAAAGGCGGTAACTTGTTGGATCATATCCATCTGCCTGTCCAATCGGGATCCAGCGAAATCCTGAAAATCATGGCGCGGAAATATAGCCGGGAACAATTTTTGGAATTGGTCCGTAAAATTAAACAAGCGATTCCGAATGTCACGTTGACAACGGATATCATTGTCGGCTTCCCGAATGAAACGGATGAGCAATTTGAAGAAACGCTCTCTCTGTATAAAGAAGTCGGCTTTGAAACGGCCTATACGTATATTTATTCACCGCGGGAAGGGACGCCGGCAGCTAAAATGGTCGACAATATTCCGATGGAAGTGAAACGGGAGCGTCTGCAGCGTTTGAACCAATTAGTCAATGAGATGTCTGCGGAAGCGATGAAGCCATATAAAGGCAAAACCGTCAAAGTGTTGGTGGAAGGGGAGAGCAAGAAAAACCCGGACGTACTGGCAGGTTATACGGAGAAAAACAAACTGGTCAACTTCAAGGCTCCCCGATCAGTCATCGGTGAAATTGTGTACGTAAAAATTACGGAAGCCAAAACTTGGTCACTCGACGGTGAATATCTTGGCGTCGTAGAAAAGGATAAGGTGATAATCTAATGGAAAAGCAGTATACGAAGGATGACATTATCGCAAAATCGAAAGAAATTGCGATGATGATCGCTAATACGGAAGAAGTCGAGTTTTATAAACGAGCAGAAGCGCAAATCAATGAAAACACAAAAATCCGTGAAAGCATTGCAAGTTTGAAATCATTGCAAAAGCAGGCGGTTAATTTCCAGCAGTATGGGAAAGAGAAAGCATTGAAAATCATTGAGCAAAAGATCGAGAAGATTCAGGACGAAATTGATGAAGTGCCGATTGTCGATGAATTCAAGCAGGCCCAGTATGAAGTGAACGATTTGCTGCAATTGGTATCCAACACGATTGCAAACACCGTGACAAATGAAATCATCATCTCGACAGGCGGCGATTTACGCCGTGGCGAAACGGGATCTTATGTAGAAAACACGACATATGATAAATTAGGGAAATAAAAGGGATCGGCGTAAATTAATTTTTACGCCGATTTTTTTCACTTTCTGGGCTCCATTTGCATAAGATGGATTGAAGCGAATGGAGGAGGAATCGAACTGAAAAATTTACGGCAGATCGTGACGAAGGCAGTTATCGCAAAAGGGAAGAAACGTACAGAGCAAGATGTTGTGCTCAAGCCGCCGAATGGGCCGACAAGCATTTTGGGCTGCTGGGTCATCAATCATACCCATCACGCAAAAAAACATGGGAAATATATAGAGGTGACCGGGAAATTCGATGTCAATGTGTGGTATTCCCATCATGATCATTCCAAAACAGCCGTTTTCACCGAATCGGTCCCTTACAAAGACCGGATTCGTTTGCATTATCGGGATGAGCCTACTTCCGGTCAGGAAGATATTTTAGTGACCGTATTGCAGCATCCGAATTGCACAAAAGCGACTATTTCGGACTGCGGGCAGAAATTTAATATTTGTGTGGAGCGTGAGTTGCTGGCGGAAGTGGTGGGCGAAACCAAGGTACTCATCTCAGTGCATCCACATGGCCATTTCGAAGATCAATGGCCGTTCCGGGAAGAATCCTCTTCCCATGCTGAGGTCCGGGGGCAGCAGGAAGACGATCATGAAAAAGGAAAAGATTCATCCTCACTTTAAGCCGGAATCCATCTCCGGCTTTTTTTGATGAAAGAATTATTTTCAGACGGAACGACCCCGTGCCCTCCATTGCATTGGATGATATAATTAAGAAAAAGCTTTATTTAGTGAGGGTACGGAATGACGACTTATACACCGATGATTCAACAGTATTTGCAAGTGAAATCCGAATATGAGGATGCTTTTTTATTTTTCCGGCTAGGTGATTTTTATGAAATGTTTTTCACGGATGCGATCGAGGCTTCGCAACTCTTGGAGATTACGCTGACAAGCCGGGATGCGGGGAGCGAGGATCGAATACCGATGTGCGGGATTCCGTATCATTCGGCGACTGGCTATATCGAGACGCTTGTGCGGAAGGGCCATAAAGTGGCAATTTGTGAGCAGACCGAGGATCCAAAGGAAGCGAAGGGGATTGTGAAACGGGAAGTGGTACGAATTGTCACCCCCGGCACGATGACGGAAGGGAAAACGATTGATGCGCATACGAACCATTTTATCGGCGCGGCAGATCAAATTAGCGAGTCCCTTTATGCTCTTTCCTATTTGGATTTGGCGACGGGCGAGGGGAAAGTGGAGTATGTCGATGGGGACGAGCGGTCCTTGATTGGGGAAATCAGCGCCTTGGGCATGCGTGAAGTTGTCGTGGGCGAGAGTCTCCATCTGACGTTGGGGGACAGTATGGCGAAGCGTAACATACTGCTGTCCGTCGAGTATACCGGCGAAGACTTGTCAGCGAAGGACCTGTTTGATGAGCTCCCGCCCGACACGGTGGAAGCGTGCCAGATGCTCCTTTCGTATGTGAACCGAACGCAAAAGACGGCGCTCGATCATATCCGACCGTTCGAATTCATTCAAAAACAGGCGAAGCTTTCGATCGATGCCAATTCGATGCGGAACTTGGAACTTGTCCAATCCATCCGGAATGGGACGAAGGAAGGAACGCTTTATTGGCTACTGGATGAAACGGTGACGGCGATGGGCGCCCGGAAGTTGAAAATGTGGATCCATCAGCCACTTGCGGATAAACGAGCGATTGAGAATCGGTTGGATACCGTGACGGAACTTGTAGAAGAATTCTTTCTCCGCGAGGAACTGAAAACCCATTTGCGTGAAGTGTATGACTTGGAACGGCTGGCAGGGCGAATTTCGATGGGAAGCGCAGGTGGACGTGACTTGGCGCAATTACGGAATTCTCTTCGGAGTGTACCGGCCATCCAGCAGAAGTTACAAGAGTCAGAACAGCCGATCCTCCGCCAATTTGCCGGACGGATTGATCCTTGCCAAGAAGCGTTAGCGTTACTGGAAGCGGCCATCGCGGAGAATCCGCCGATTTCTGTCAAGGAAGGCGGCGTCATCCGCGACGGCTACCAAGAAAAACTGGATGCGTACCGGGACGCTTCAAGAAACGGCAAGGAGTGGCTCGCAGACCTGGAACGGGTGGAGCGAGACCGGACAGGTATCAAAACGTTGAAAATCGGGTATAACCGAGTATTCGGGTATTTTATTGAGGTCACGAAATCCAATATCCATCTAGTGGATTTGGAGCGGTATGAGCGCAAGCAAACGCTCGCCAATGCCGAACGGTACATAACGCCTGAACTGAAAGAGAAAGAGGATTTGATACTGAACGCGGAAGCGGATGGGCTAGAGCTGGAGTATACGCTGTTCACCAAAGTGCGGGATGAGATGAAGCGCCATATCCGCCGGGTTCAGCAGTTGGCGAGCGTTTTGAGTGAATTGGATGTCTTGCTGGCTTTTGCAGAAGTGTCGGAGAAACGGAATTTCGTAAAACCGGTGTTCCATAATGGTAAGGCACTGGAAATCAAGAATGGCCGCCACCCGGTTGTTGAAAAGATGATGGACCACTCCCTGTACGTGCCCAATAGCTGCAAATTAAAAGAAGAAGCTAATATGCTGTTGATCACAGGGCCGAATATGTCCGGGAAAAGTACGTATATGCGGCAAGTGGCGCTGACGGTCGTCATGGCGCAGATCGGCTGTTATGTACCTTGCGAAGAGGCGCTCCTGCCGGTCACCGACCAGATTTTCACGAGGATCGGGGCGGCCGATGATCTGGCGTCCGGACAAAGTACGTTCATGATGGAAATGATGGAATCGCAGAACGCCATTGCGAATGCGACGGAAAAAAGTCTGCTGCTGTTCGATGAAATCGGACGGGGCACTTCGACATACGATGGAATGGCGCTCGCACAAGCGATGATGGAGCATATTCACCATGAAATCGGGGCTAATACGTTATTCTCCACCCACTATCATGAATTGACCAAATTGGATAAGGAATTGGACCGGCTGGAAAATGTCCATGTTGCGGCGATGGAGCAAGATGGGAAGGTTGTTTTCCTTCACAAAGTGATGGCTGGAGCGGCAGATAAAAGCTATGGGATCTATGTCGCGGATCTTGCCGGGCTTCCTGCACCACTGTTGGAGCGGGCAAAATATCTTCTCGACCATTTTGAACGCGAGGAGCCGGTTCGGGAAAGCGAGCCGGAGCAACTGACGTTCTTTGATTTGCCCCAAGAGGAAAAGCCGGCCATATCGGCTGAAGAGCAAGACGTGCTCGATGGCATCAAACAAACAGATATTTTGAATATGACGCCGATGCAGGCGATGCACTTGTTGTATGAACTGAAAGAAAAGCTACAAACGTCGAAAGGGTGAAACCATGGACATTATCAAAGTGATGGACGACCAGCTTTCCAATAAGATTGCGGCGGGGGAAGTCGTCGAACGTCCGGCGTCCATCGTGAAAGAGCTTGTCGAAAACGCAATTGATGCTGGAAGCACCGTCATTGAAATTACATTGGAAGAAGCGGGACTGACATCCATCCGGGTGACGGATAATGGCAAAGGGATGTCTCGCCAAGATGCGGTCCAAGCATTCGAGCGCCATGCGACAAGCAAGATCGATAATGAACATGATCTCTTCCGAATCCGGACGCTTGGCTTTCGCGGGGAAGCTCTCGCGAGTATTGCCGCGGTATCTAAAGTGGCCCTGTTCACTTCAGACGGAGAAACGACCGGAACGGAAGTCCAGATGGATGGGGGGCGCGTGACGAAGCATAGTGATGCGCCTTTCCGGAAAGGGACGGATATTACGGTTTCCCAATTGTTCTTCAATACGCCCGCTAGGTTGAAATATATGAAGACGATCCAGACGGAGCTTGGGCATACGATTGATTTAATCAACCGGCTCGCCTTAAGTCATCCGGGTATTTCATTCAAACTGGCGCACTCGAGTCAAGTGATTCTGCGGACATCTGGTAGTGGGGATCAGCGCCGTGTGCTGTCCGATATTTACGGCATATCAGTCGCAAAGAAGATGATCCCGTTTTCTGGAAGTAATGCGGATTACCACGTACAAGGCTATGTCAGTCTGCCGGAAATGACTCGAGCCTCGCGGAATTATATAACGTTGATTGTCAATGGGAGATGGGTGAAAAGCCATCCTGTGAATCATGCCGTCTTCGATGCGTTTCATACGTATTTGCCAATCGGCCGTTTTCCGATTGCTGTCATCAATGTCGAGGGGGACCCGCTGCTGACAGATGTCAATGTCCATCCGGCAAAGCAGCATATCCGCATGAGCAAGGAAGGCGAACTGCTCGCCTTGCTGAAGGAAGCCATCCGCGAAGCAATTAAGAAACAGGTGATTGTCCCGGATGCCATTAAAAAAGAGACGGTCCCAAAAAGGCATTCCGAACAAGTGAAAATATGGGATGATATCCGTCCGGTGCGTACTACGCCCGCAACGGTGGTTACGCAAACACTCCCAAATCCAACCGAAACGACGACGGTAGAGCCGGTAGTGGAGCCTGCCATCATGGAGGTGGCCCGTGAAATGGAAGAAGAGGCCACAACTTGGGTAGTAAATGAATCTGTCAACAGCTTGGAAGTGACAGAGGATGGCTTCTCTGAACCTTCTCCTGCTACAGATGAAGTGAAAAGGTTCCCGTCCCTCGTTCCGGTCGGGCAAGTACATGGGACGTATATCGTCGCGCAGAACGAGGACGGTTTCTTCATGATCGACCAACATGCCGCGCAGGAGCGGATCAAGTATGAATTTTTCAGGGATAAGCTTTCTAAAGCGGAGAATGTAGAACGCCAATTATTACTAATTCCATTAATTTTTCATTACTCGGCGGATGAGAAGATGAAAATTGAGGAAAACCGGGAAAACCTAGAAAATGTCGGTATTTTCTTGGAGGAGTTCGGTCCTTCCTCGTATGCGGTCAAGGAATATCCCGCTTGGTTCCCGGCGGGGGAAGAGACGGCTATAATTGAAGAAATCATCGAACAGGTGCTGAATACCCGAAGAGTCGATATCGGCAAGCTCCGCGAAGAGGCGGCCATCCTCATGAGCTGCAAACGG
Source organism: Sporosarcina sp. 179-K 3D1 HS (assembly GCF_047228905.1). Taxonomy (NCBI): domain Bacteria; kingdom Bacillati; phylum Bacillota; class Bacilli; order Caryophanales; family Caryophanaceae; genus Sporosarcina; species Sporosarcina sp. 179-K 3D1 HS. The sequence goes on along the minus strand of NZ_JBFEGI010000001.1, from coordinate 150,790 downwards.
TCCATTAAGGCGAATCATTACTTGACAATCGCAGATATGGAAAGGTTGTTAGCGGACTTGTCCGAGGCGGAGAATCCGTATACATGCCCGCATGGAAGACCTGTCCTCGTCCATTTCACGACGTATGAAATTGAAAAGATGTTTAAGCGCGTTATGTGACTCTACTGTAAAAGAGGAGTGAGCGTATGTTTTCAGCAGTGCAGCGGCCGAAGATAATACAATCGATGGCTGACTATCAATTCGACTTGCTTGTAATCGGCGGGGGGATTACTGGCGCGGGAATCGCATTGGATGCGGTGACTCGTGGGTTATCGGTTGCCTTAGTCGACATGCAGGATTTTACCGCCGGGACATCGAGTCGCTCGACGAAGCTCATCCATGGCGGACTGCGCTATTTGAAACAACTGGAAGTGAAGATTGTGGCCGAGACCGGGCGGGAACGGGATATCGTTTATCATAACGCCCTGCATGTGACGGAACCGGAACGGATGCTGCTCCCTTTTTATAAAGGCGGTACGTTTGGTAAATATACGACCTCTGTGGGTTTATTCGCCTATGATTTGCTTGCGGGGGTAAGGAAAGAAGAACGTCGGGCCATGCTGACCCCGGACGAGACGCTTCAGATGGAGCCATTGCTCAAGCGGGATGGACTTCTGGGTGGTGGACATTATGTGGAATATCGGACGGATGACGCCCGCTTGACCATCGAAGTATTGAAAAAAGCCGCAGAACAAAGTGCACTATGTCTGAATTACGCGAAAGCGGAACAGTTTATATATAAGGATGGACAGGTGGCCGGTGTGACGGTTCGCGATCAGTGGAATGACCGGAAGTTTCCGGTTCACGCAAAAGTGGTCGTGAATGCCGCTGGTCCATGGGTCGATGAAGTACGGGAAAAAGATGGCTTTTCCAATGACAAGCGGCTCTGTTTGTCCAAGGGGGTCCATATCGTAATCGACCGCTTGGTGTTTCCTTTGCGTCAAGCAATCTACTTCGATGCACCGGATGGCCGGATGATTTTTGCCATTCCGCGCGGGAACAAGGCGTATATCGGTACGACCGACACCTTTTATGAGGGAGATCCGATGAACCCGCTTGCAACAGAGGAGGATGTTCACTATCTGTTAGATGCAGTGCATCATCTGTTTCCCGAAACGTCCATTAAACGGTCCGATGTGGAATCGACTTGGGCAGGAGTGCGGCCACTCATTTATGAGGGGGGCAAGGGGGCTCCGTCGGACATTTCAAGGAAGGATGAAATTTGGGAAGCGGCAAGCGGGTTGATCACGATAGCTGGAGGCAAGTTGACAGGCTACCGGAAAATGGCGGAAACCGTCGTGGATCTGGTAGTGAAACGGCTTCATGCCAAAATGGCAGGACCTTGTGTAACGGAACATCTTCCTTTATCAGGTGGGGACTTTCGGGATGCCGGACATTACCAACATTTCATTGAATCTAAAGCAAACGAAGCACTTCTTTACGGGTTATCTAAAGAGGACGGGCGGAAGCTGGCCGCTTTTTACGGAACCAATGTCGATACGGTGTTCACTTATGCCCATGCGTTCCAGAAGGGGGAAACCGGACTATCGGTGGCATTACAAGCGGAGATCTTCTATGCGATCCATCATGAAATGGCATTGACGCCATCCGACTTTTTCATCCGGCGCCAAGGGGACATGTATTTTCATATCGACTTCGTAATATCCATTATGAAAGAAGCGACCGCGTTTATGGGCCAACTGCTGTCTTATTCGGACGACGAGGAGCAGCGTTTATTACATGAGCTAGAACTTCATCTGACTGAAACAGAACTGAGGGGGGAATAGTTTGAATGAAATGCAAATTAACATGTCCGATGGATTTTTGGTTCACGCATTTGTCTTGAAACCGGACCAGGAGCCGCGCGGGCATGTCCATTTAATCCATGGCATGGCTGAACATATTGGCAGATATAAAGAATTTGCATCCTATTTGGCTGGTCACGGGTTTCTCGTTTCGGGCCACGATCATCGGGGGCATGGCAAGACAGTCGACTTAAACGGAAAAACCGGTCATCTGGTAGATGAAAACGGGTTTGAACGGGCAGTCCAGGACAGTTATGAAGTGATTCAATCGATTCGGACACAATATCCGTCGTCCCGCTTCATTTTGTTCGGCCATAGCATGGGTTCGTTTGTCGCCCGTCGGTATGTCCAGCTGCATGGGGAGGAAGTCGATTTGGCCATCTTGTCCGGGACAGGAGGAGATCCAGGGCCGGGTCGACTTGCAGGACAAGTGGTCGCCTATCTGTCCGGTAAAAAAAGTGGATTTGATCAACCGGATCATTTTCTGAACAAGCTTGTGTTTGGCGGGTACAATAAAACGGTTTCAAGTCCGAAGACGCCCTTTGATTGGTTATCCACCGATGGGGAGGCAGTGGAGGCTTATCTAAATGACCCGAAATGCGGCATCGTGCCAACGACCCGGTTCTTCGAAGATTTGTTTGACGGGCTAGCCATCATTACTAAAAAAGAAGAGATCGCCAAGGTGCCAAAGGAATTGTCGGTTCTGCTAATTTCAGGAAATGATGACCCCGTCGGAAGTTACGGAAAAGGCGTCTGGCAGACAGCGAAGCAATATGACGAGGCGGGAATACAAGACGTGACGGTCCTGCTGTTTGAAGGCAAGCGGCATGAATTGCTGCATGAAACAAACCGTCATCAAGTGTTTGATTTTGTGAATGAATGGATGAGTAAACATGAAAATTGACTTGGATGTCCTGGCCATCGTCGGTCCGACTGCATCCGGAAAAACGGCGTTGAGCGTCGAACTGGCCAAGCGGGTCGATGGGGAAATCATCAATGGGGACTCCATGCAGGTGTATAAGGGACTGGATGTCGGTACCGCTAAAATTACGCCGGAAGAAATGGATGGTGTGCCTCATCATCTGTTCGACATTAAAGAACCGGATGAGCCCTTTTCTGTCGCTGACTATCAAGAGGCGGTAAGAGGCTGCATCGCTGAAGTGCAAAAGCGCGGAAAAATGCCGATTATTGTCGGCGGGACCGGGTTATATATTCAATCGGTCCTGTTTGACTTTCGCTTTACGGAAGAAGCGGCCGATCTGCAAGTGCGGGAACGGCTGGAGCGTGAACTCGAAGAGAAAGGTGCTGCGGTTTTGTATGAACGGCTCGCGAAAATCGACCCCGCGAGCGCGGAAAAAATCCATCCAAATAATCATCGCCGGCTTGTCCGGGCACTTGAAATTATAGAAGTGTCCGGGAAGACGAAGGCAGAGCATGAGAATGATGCAGGACAGGCCCCTTTATATAAACATGTCATTATCGGGCTTGATATGGATCGGGAGATATTATATGAAAGGATCAATCAGAGGGTCGATGTCATGATGGAGAATGGGCTGTTACAGGAAGTACAAGATCTATGGGAGCAAGGAATCCGTGGGGTGCAGTCTGTACAGGCCATCGGATACAAAGAGTTGTACAGTTATTTGGAAGGCCGATCCACACTGGACGCCGCAGTGGAAGAGATTAAAAAAAATACTCGGAATTACGCGAAACGACAACTAACCTATTTCCGTAACAAGTTGGAGATTGCTTGGTTTGACGCAGGGAAAGGCACAGCGGAAAATATTGAGAAAATATCTGAATTCATGAAGGATTTCAAAAAGGAAAAGCGAATTAAGTAAGGTAGGTAGTAGAAATATAGGCTGGACAACGGGAGGATTCGACAAATGGCGCAAGGGAATATGCAGGACGTTTTTTTAAATTCGTTACGGAAAAACAATACATTTGTAACGGTATTCTTACTGAATGGCTTTCAATTAAAAGGCCTTATCAAATCGTATGATAATTATACGGTCCTACTAGAATCGGACGGCAAGCAACAATTGATCTACAAACATGCGATTTCCACATACGTTCCATCTAAGCCGGTCGTATTGAAAGAAATTGAATAAGGGAAAAGCGGAATTGGGTCTGGTTGGTGCCCGATTCCGTTTTTTTACTTTCTTTCCTTTTGCAAATCGTACAGAACCGCATCTTGACCTCTGGAAACAGACTGATAAGATGAGGAAGTGACTATTCGATGGAAAGAGGAATCAAAATGCAACTGGATCGATACGACGAGTCCCTTTGGGAACAAGCGGAAGCCATTGAATTAAAGCTGGCTCCGTATTTCAAAAAAGTTGAACGGACGGCATTCTATAACCAACGGAAAGTGCTTGCTGCTTTCCGCCATAATAAAGTGAGCGATTTCCATCTGACCGGCTCGACTGGTTATGGCTATGATGACAGCGGAAGGGATGTCCTGGAGCAAGTGTATGCCGATGTGTTTGGTGCGGAAGCTTGTCTCGTCCGCAATCAGATCATCTCCGGAACACACGCAATTTCCATCAGCTTATTCGGTATTTTGCGTCCGGGGGATGAATTGCTGTATATAACGGGGAAACCATATGACACATTGGAATCCATCGTTTCGGGGAAAGGCAAGGATACCGGTTCACTTGAAGATTATGGGATCGGCTACCGCCATATCGACTTGCTTGAAGACGGTTCCGTCGACTTTGAACAAGTGGTGGCCCATATTAAGCCGAACACGAAAATGATCGGCATCCAGCGGTCCAAAGGCTATTCGGATCGACCTTCCTTCACAGTCGGTCAAATTGCTGAAATGGTTCGTAAAGTAAAAGAGATCAAACCGGAGTTGATTGTATTCGTCGATAATTGCTACGGCGAATTTGTCGAAGAACAGGAGCCGACGGATATCGGAGTGGACTTGATGGCCGGTTCCCTCATAAAAAATCCGGGTGGTGGTTTGGCTCGCACCGGGGGGTATATCGCGGGTCGTGCCGATCTCGTGGAAAAATGCGCCTATCGGATGACTTCGCCGGGGTTGGGAGCGGAGGCAGGCGCTTCTCTGGATACGCTGTTGGAAATGTACCAGGGATTCTTTCTGGCCCCCCATGTGGTGAGCCAAGCGTTGAAAGGGGCTCTATTTACGGCTGCCTTGTTGGAGAGCTATGGAATGAAGACCGCGCCCCATTATGCAGAGGAACGGACCGACTTAATTCAATCTGTTTCGTTTGAGACGGCGGAGCAGATGATCGCATTCTGCCAGACCATCCAGGAAAACTCTCCGATTGATGCGCATTTTGCACCGGAGCCGTCCTATATGCCAGGCTATGCAGACGATGTCATCATGGCGGCCGGCACATTCATCCAAGGGTCCAGCATCGAATTGACTGCTGACGGCCCAATCCGTCCACCGTACACCGCGTATGTACAAGGTGGATTAACTTATGAGCACATCAAAGCCGCCGTCCTTGCTTCTACTTGGAAATTGGTCAACGGGGACTTGTTAGGGGAGTAAGGATGAGGAAGTAGTGCAATGCTTTATGGCTCGGGCGAAATGTCATGGGAAAACAGGGAATTGTCATGGCAATTGGTGAAACTGTCATGGCAATCCGAAAAACTATCATGGCCCGGCCGAGCTGTCATGGGAAAATCGGGAATTGTCATGGCAATCCGAAAAACTGTCATGGCCCGGTCGAACTGTCATGGCAATCCGAAAAACTATCATGGCCCGGACACAATTCCTCCGAGTCCACACAAAAAAGAGCTGCCTACGTTAAAACGAGTAAGCAGCTCTTTTTGTGATTAATGAATCATCCGGTAGACACCAACAACTTTTCCAAGGATGGTAACATTATCGACAATGATCGGGTCCATCGAAGGGTTCTCCGGTTGAAGGCGGAAATAATCCTTTTCTTTAAAGAATCGTTTGACCGTTGCTTCGTCCTCGTCCGTCATAGCAACGACAATCTCACCGTTTTGAGCCGTTTGTTGCTGTTTGACAACGACATGGTCTCCATTTAAGATACCTGCGTCAATCATACTTTCCCCGACAATTTCAAGCATGAATAAATTATCTTCACTTGTGCCGAATGATTCGGGCAACGGGAAATACTCCTCAATATTTTCAATTGCTGTAATTGGAAGTCCGGCCGTCACCTTCCCCACTAACGGAACATGGAGTACGCCTGGTTTCATGGCATCCAAGCCTTCTGGATCGAGAACTTCGATCGCACGCGGTTTCGTTGGGTCTCTACGAATATACCCTTTGCTTTCTAACCTTGCCAGATGGCCATGAACAGTGGAACTGGAAGCAAGCCCGACTGCTTCTCCGATTTCCCTTACGGATGGCGGATACCCTTTTTTCCTGACTTCGTCTTTAATAAAAGTTAAAATATCCTCTTGTCTCTTTGAAATCTTCTTCAAACCATTCACCTCTCAACTAACAATCTAGTAATTTATCTAAATTCAGCAAGATTCCCAATTCTATGGTTGACGCTATGAATGAAGCGCATTCTACTTCAATGGGTTTTTTCAAACGCTTGCTGAATTCAGATAATGCCTCCGGCGGATGTCACAGATTTTGAAAGGAGTCAAGAGGAAGGCAGTCTAAAAGCGCGACGTCCTGTCGCAACGACTGCATGACCTGCATCACGCAGGCCTCAAGCTCGAAAAAATCTGGACGCAATTACGCCGAGGCGTAATTGATTAAATTTCTTACTTTACAGTATAACAGGTGTTCGGGTAATAAGCAAACGCAAGTTCGAGAAAAGGATTGACAAATGGAAGCAAGTGTTCTTATAATGAGAACAAGTATTCCGAACTAACATTCGCAATAGGGGGATTTATACATGGCTTTTATTAAAAACAACTCTTATATCTTACTAATATTTGTAATTTGTATCAGCGCTACATTGATCGGTACGTATAAACTCGCTAAAGAACAAGCTTATACGGAAGTCACCATAACAGAAGGCGACACGCTTTGGGGGCTTGCTTCCTTATATGCTTCCGATAACATGACAAAGGAACAATGGATACGGGAAGTGATCACAATGAACGATCTTTCGGATACTACAATTATTAAAGGGGATACACTGCGCATGCCTGTTGAAGAAGTGAACCTGCCTTATATAGAAAAACATCAAATGGCAGGGATTGGACAATGAGTACAGGAGACAAAACATGCGTCAGTTATTGTCGGGTGAGTACAGAGAAGGAAACACAGGAAATGTCGTTAAAACGGCAGGAAGAAGAACTGCAATCCCTTGCCGCACAACTTGGTTTCCGGCATGTGAGGACATTTACTGACAAGCATAGCGGGTATGACGTGGAGAGGGAGGGTTTGCTCAATCTCTTGGACTACGTACGGGATGAAGGAATTGATGCAGTGCTCATCCAGGATGAGACGAGATTGGGGCGCGGAAATGCTAGAATGGCCGTTCTTCACTTATTAGCTAAAACAGAAACCGCCATTTATTCACATCATGATCAAGGTCCCATTGCACTCAATGAAATGGATACGATGCTTCTTGAAATCTTGGCGATTGTCGAAGAATATCAGCGTAAGCTCCATAACGCAAAAATCAGAAGAGGCATGCAGCGTGCGGTGCGGGAAGGCTATCGTCCCGAGCGGAACTTGAAAAATAGAGGTAATGCAGAAGGCAGGGAAAGAATCGAAGTTCCAATCGATGAAATTGTGGCTCTGCGGGAAAAAGGGTTGACGTACGAAGAAATAACAGGTGTCTTGAAAGGATTGGGCCATGATATTAGCAAGGCGACGGTCCACCGCAGATATAAAGAATACGAGCTAGGACGGGAAGGCTAATTGATTGCACTTTCCGTCCATTTTGTATACGTTTCTCTTAAGCTGATATTTGGATGGAGGAACAGTAATGCTCTCAGAAGAAAAAATTAAACGCATTAATGAATTGTCAAAAAAGTCAAAGACGATTGGACTTTCAATCGAGGAAGCGAAGGAACAGACGCAGTTAAGAAAAGAGTATTTGGAATCCTTCCGTTCCACTATGAGAGATACGATTGAGCATGTAAAAGTGATCGATCCGGATGGCAATGATGTGACGCCCGATAAAGTGAAACGTGCCCGTGACGGCAAATATCTCAATTGACAAACGGAATAGTCTGTCAATTGTATTTATGTTGCCATTTGTCTAAAATGGAAGGTGTAGAAAATAGATGGAACGGGAAAGGATGTACATTGCATGACCCAACAGATTGACCAATTAGCAATTGACACAATACGGACGCTTTCGATCGATGCGATCGAGAAGGCGAACTCCGGACACCCTGGCTTGCCGATGGGTGCGGCTCCGATGGCCTATACACTATGGACGAAACATATGCACCATAATCCTTCAAATCCGGACTGGTTCAACCGTGACCGTTTTGTCCTTTCTGCGGGGCACGGATCCATGCTGTTATACAGCTTGCTTCATCTCGGAGGCTATGGCCTTCCAATGGAAGAGATTAAAAACTTCCGTCAATGGGGTTCCAAAACGCCTGGGCACCCAGAGTACGGCCATACTGTCGGGGTAGAAGCGACAACCGGTCCACTCGGACAGGGAATCGGCATGGCTGTTGGGATGGCGATGGCGGAAAAACATTTGGCCGCTACTTACAATCAACCTGGGTTCGACATTGTCGACCATTATACGTATGCCCTTTGTGGAGACGGCGATTTGATGGAAGGCGTTGCAGCGGAAGCCATTTCGCTAGCTGGTCATTTACAGCTGGACAAACTGATTGTCCTCTATGACAGCAATGATATATCTCTCGATGGTGATCTCCATATGGCGTTTACGGAAAATATCCAAAAACGTTTTGAATCGTATGGTTGGAATTATTTACGCGTGGAAGACGGTAATAATATTGGTTTGATTTCCAAAGCGATCGAGGAAGCTAAAGAGAACTCCGGCGGACCGACAATCATCGAAGTGAAAACGGTCATTGGATATGGATCTCCGAACCGGGCGGGTAAATCGGATGCACACGGTATGCCTCTTGGTGAAGATGAGATGAAGCTGACGAAGGAATATTATAAATGGACATTTGAAGAGGACTTTCATGTTCCAGACGGTGTTTATGAAACATTCCAAGAGGCCGCTGAAACACTGGGTATGCAAAAGGAACAGCAGTGGAACGAGCTGTTTGAGCAGTATGAGGCAAAACACGCTGAGCTGGCGCAGCAATTGAAAGAAGCCATCGAAGGGAAACTGCCGGAAGGATTCGAACAATCCCTTCCATCATACGAAGCGGGTACATCACATGCGACACGCTCTTCATCCGGAGATGCCATTAACGCAATTGCCAAAGTGCTCCCATCCTTCTTCGGAGGAAGTGCAGACCTTGCTGGGTCCAATAAAACCACGATCAAAGGATCAGGAGATTTCCTTCCAGGTGATTACTCCGGACGGAACATCTGGTTCGGGGTCCGTGAATTTGCAATGGGAACTGCTTTAAATGGTATGGCTCTTCACGGGGGACTGCGCGTATTTGGCGGAACGTTTTTCGTTTTCAGTGATTATGTACGTCCGGCTATCCGGTTGTCCGCTTTAATGGGCGTCCCGGTGACATATGTATTCACCCATGATAGCGTAGCGGTCGGGGAAGACGGACCGACCCACGAGCCAATCGAACACTTGGCATCCTTGCGAGCGATGCCGGGATTATCCGTCATCCGACCGGCAGACGCGAACGAGACGATCGCGGCTTGGAATGTGGCTATTTCATCTGAAAACCGTCCGACTGCTCTTGTATTGTCTCGCCAAAATTTGAAAGTCCTGCCGACGACAGCGGAATCCGCTACGGAAGGTGTCAAAAAAGGCGCGTACGTTGTATCACCAGCTACGAAGGACCAAGCAGACGCTATTTTAATCGCGACTGGTTCCGAAGTGAATCTGGCTGTATCGGCCCAAGCGAAACTGAAGGAAGAAGGCATCGATGCAGCTGTCGTTTCTATGCCGTCCTGGGATCTGTTCGAGCAACAGGATGAAGCGTACAAGCAATCGGTCCTTCCGAAAGAAGTGAAAGCCCGTCTCGCGATTGAAATGGGATCCTCATTAGGATGGCATAAATATATTGGAGATGCCGGGGATATCCTAGCAATCGACACATTTGGTGCCAGTGCGCCTGGTGAAACCGTCATCCGGGAATATGGATTCACGGAAGAAAATGTTGTAGCAAAAGTGAAATCATTGATTCAACAATAAAGGATGTAGCTGGTGGATGACCGCAAACTAGCGGTCCCTCCTCTTACCTTTGTTGTAGGGATGTTCGACGGAGATCGACAGGAATGGATCCGTCGGACGACTCCCAATTCATTATGTTCATAGGCTGTTCTGTACACCATCCTGATTTCGGTTTACGGTACAGCTTTTTATTTACACTCGATTGTCGAACATTTCCGACAATAATAGAGTCAATCCTTTCCGCAAACTGACAACCTTTTCATGCTTCATCGTGTAAGCTACAAATAGGAGGTGGATGTCATGAGATCGTACGGCATTTACAAAGTGAAAGAAAGGTATCAATCTTACATTATTGGACGAGAACGGCAATTATATGATCTTTTGAAAAAAGATGGCCGGCGTGAGGTGGACCGGCAGCAGATCCATTACCTTTGCGAACCGCTGGAAGAGGCAATAATTGATAGCGCTATCATTTCCAATTTGGAGAAGGGTTTTGCGACGATTGAGCAAGTGGAAGGCGAGTATCGTCTCACCCACCCGATGAAAGGTTCCATTTGGCTGTCTTTATCTTCCCATGCGCTTCACGTGAACTGCGACGGATCCCGAATGCTCGATTTAGATCTGTTCGTTGCGCTGTCCGCATCGGATAACCGTTTCTTTGCCGTCATGGACGACCGTCGGGAATGGGGTTGGCTCAAACCGGTGAAAACAGCAGACTTTGGAATCGGGGGCGAATCGGTATCTTTATGAACAGTTATATAGGGAACAACAAAAAGAGGCCAGCGGGTAAGTTGCGAATAGGCCTTTTTTTGTTGGGGCGACAAACCCATCATTTACAATCTGGTCATTGCCATGGGTGGCGACTATGGGGTATAATCCTTGATGGTAGCGTATACGCGAATTGCTGAAGTGAAGGAGGTTTTGCGAGTGAGTACAATATGGTGGATCCTGTTGATCATCGTCGCGCTAATCGCAGGTGTGGCTCTCGGATTTTTCATTGCCCGACAATATATGATGAAATATCTAAAAGAGAACCCGCCGATTAATGAAGAGATGTTACGGATGATGATGATGCAGATGGGACAAAAACCTTCACAAAAGAAGATTAACCAGATGATGAATCAGATGAACAAAATTAGCAATAAGAAATAAAAGAATCCCGTTCTGCCGGGTGGTGGGACATGTTCAGTGAAAAGCAAAACCTTTCATGGTTTGATTTTTATATGGATTCTCTACGAACCGCTTTTTCTGTAGGATGTCACACAGGAGAAGTGGTTTTTTATTAGAGCGGGATGCGGGGAAGGGATGCGAAAAGTTGCGAAAGTATGTAGGGGAAATGGCACTCTTGATCACCGCCGTTATTTGGGGCAGCGGCTTCGTGGCTAGTGCCGTAGCATTGGAACATTATACGCCCTATCAAATCTTGGCAGGCCGTTTTCTACTTGGCGCTCTTTTATTAAGTGTGGTATTTGTAAAAAAGCTCAAGTCGATCCGCAAAAGTACGCTTTGGAAGGGAGTCATTCTCGGGTTCTTCCTCTATATCGCGTTTGCACTTCAAACGGTCGGTTTGCAATTTACGACGCCTTCGAAAAATGCATTCCTCACGGCGGTCAACGTGGTCATTGTTCCGTTTCTCGGCTTTTTGATTTATAAGCGTAAAATTGATTGGTATGAACTATTTGGCGCTGTATTGGCCTTGATCGGGGTCGCATTGCTCTCCTTGAAATTTTCGGCGGAGGTTAATGTCGGGGACTTGCTGACGTTATGCTGTGCAGTCGGGTTTGCATTCCATATCTTTTATACGTCGCGGTTCGTCAAGGATGAAGATCCTATCCTATTAACGCTTCTTCAGATGGCGACGGCGGCGGTAATTGGAATTGGAGTTGTCCTGTTCCGTGGGGAAACAGCCTTTTCGATGGATCCAAACGGTGCGATGCCGCTTTTATATTTGGCGGTTTTCTCGACAACGCTTGCGTTTTTATTACAAACAATCGCTCAGAAATTCATTTCGGAAACGAAGGCGGCGATTATTTTGGCGACCGAGTCGTTTTGGGGTATGGTGTTTTCCATAATCATTTTGAGTGAAGTGTTGACGGTGAAAATGCTGTTTGGTGCGTTTTTCATCCTATGTGCCATTTTACTTTCCGAGACGAAGCTTGGATTTTTAAAAAAGAAGCAAATTAAGGAAATTACATAACTGGAGAGGTCAGATGCGGATGCCTACTAAATACTACACATGGTTTACTGTCGCCCTTTTATATGAATCTGTCCATGAAGGACAACCGGAACATATCGATGAGGATTATGATGGTACGACGAAAACATATGAAGAGAGCCATATTTTGGTGAAAGCTACATCAACCGAGGAAGCTTGTGCCCTTGGCCTGCAACTTGGGAAGAACCATGAGCAGACTTATGAGAACCAATATGGGGAGATCGTCCATTGGAAGCTTGTCAAAGTACTAGACTGCTTTGAGCTGTTGGATGACGACATTGCGGTCGGGATGGAAGTTTATTCGCGTTACATCGTGACGACGAAGGACCAAAGCACGAAAGAAGTAATTGAGCGATTTTTTCAGACTTGAATGAAGAAAAAAGCGCAGGGCATCTGGCCAAACTGGATGTGAAAAAACGCTGTTGAGCCATGTTCAACAGCGTTTTTGTTTATGCCTGTAAAAACCCGAATTGACGTAAAAACTTACGTACAGTCTCTTCGTAGGCTTCTGGGTTGTCATTGAACGATTTGGCGTGCGCTCCTTTTTCGAAGAGTTTCAACATTTTGTCGCCTTGTTTTATCTCGTATAACTCTTCGGTCATGGCCGGAAGGATGAAGTCGTCCTCTAGGCTGTGTATGAAGAGGACGGGTTTGGAAATATTTCCGACCACTTCTCTCGGGGACACGAGCTTCGATGTATAGCCGTCGCGGATCCGAAGGAAAAGGTTTGCAATCCGAAGGGCCATCGTTGTCCGAATCGGTGTGTTTTGACGTAATATATGTAGGATCTGCTCCGAGAAATCCGAAAAGGGGCAATCCAGTACGTGGAAGTCCGCTTCGTCTTGAAAGGTGCCGGCATATAAAATCGTCGTCGCAGCTCCCATCGATTCACCATGGATGCCAAGCAATGCGTCCGGGCCGATTTGTTCACGCACGGAATGGACGATGGCTTGTAAATCAATTTTTTCATAGAAGCCGAAACTCGTCGTTTTGCCACCAGAATCCCCATGCCGTCGGTGATCATAGACGACGGAATTGAAGCCGAGCCGTTCAAAGAGCCGGGCATATTTCGTGGAATTGATCTTATTCTCCGTCACCCCGTGGCAAATGATGACGGTGCGGTCCGTGTCCAATGGCGTCAAGTGAACGGCCCTCAGACGATAACCGTTCGGCGAATCAATCCATAGCTCCTCTTTCCGGACGGTTTCATACCACTTTTCATCGAAACGTTTTGCCAGTGTCTCCCTTTTCAAAATCACTTCGGAATCCTTCATTTTAATAAACATTAACCGATTGGTCGCGACCACGCCAAAAAGGGTCGCTATTGCAGCAAACACGCCTGAAATGACGCCGCTTATATAAAGGATGCGCCGTTTCAATCAATTCAACCTCCTATAGCTGATCGTTGACAAACAATCTATACATGCCGGTTTCGATCGGACGTGAAACATGCGGCGCGATGAGTGCCACGGCTTCACAAACCTGTTTTACATCGACACCCGTCTCAATACCGAGCGTGTCAAGCATATGGACGACATCTTCCGTCGCAACATTGCCCGTAGCTCCTGGTGCGAAAGGACAGCCTCCAAGACCACCCGCCGACGTATCGAACCGGTCGACGCCTGCTTGCAACGCCGCATAAATATTGGCAATGGCCATTTTCCGCGTGTCGTGGAAATGGGCCGTTATGAGAACATCAGGTAATTCCTCTTTCAAACGTGAAAATAACGCATAACTCTCTTGCGGATTCGCTCTACCGATCGTATCTGCCACACTCAGTTCGTCTGCCCCCATCGAGACGAACCGTTTACATAGCGAAACGACGTCCTCCATATCCATCTTTCCCTCATATGGACAATAAAACGCAGTGGAAATGCAGGCACGCACAAAAATATTGTCCTGCTTCAATTTCGTGATGACCGGTTCTAGCGAACCCATGCTTTCCTCAGTAGAACGATTGATATTTTTTTGGTTGAATGAATTGCTTACCCCTACGAAAACAGCAACGCTTTGCGCATTTGCTTCCAGCGCGAGTTCCGCACCTTTCGCATTCGGCGCCAAGACGAACTGGCGTCCGACATGCGGTGATTCTGCCACAATCTCTTTGGCATCCGCCATTTGTGGGACCCATTTCGGCGAAACGAACGATGTGAGCTCCATTTCCTGGATGCCCGCTATCTGCAACGCCTTGATAAACGCCAGCTTTTCCTCTGTTTCGACAAATTTCTTCTCGTTTTGCAGACCATCTCGAGGTCCAACCTCGATAATTGTCACATTGTTTGGTAAAATGAACATACCATCCCTCCTCAATTCTATTGTACTGAAGGGATGACACTAGAATCAATGATTATCCAAATTAAGGGGGAAAATAATGTGGCAACAGAAGTGGTTATCGTCAGTGCGGTCAGAACTCCAATCGGGTCGTTCCTCGGCTCGTTGAAAAATGTCTCTGCAACTGAACTTGGGGCAATTGTGATAAAAGAAGCGTTAGCGCGTGCAGGGGTAGCACCGGAGAGCGTAGATGAAGTCATTATGGGGAATGTACTTCAAGCGGGCCTTGGCCAAAATCCGGCGCGACAAGCAGCCATGAAAGCGGGACTTCCGGAAACGGTCCCTTCCATGACGATCAATAAAGTGTGCGGATCTGGATTGAAGACCGTTCACTTGGCAAGACAGGCGATTGTGGCAGGGGATGCGGACATCGTCGTGGCAGGCGGCATGGAGAATATGAGCCAAGCGCCTTATGTAATGAAGAACGCACGAGATGGTTTTAAAATGGGAGATCAAAAAGTCGTTGACAGCATGATTACAGATGGATTATGGTGTGCATTCAATGATTATCATATGGGGATTACGGCGGAGAATCTGTGCGACCGCTATTCGATTACACGGGAAGAGCAAGATGAATTTGCAGCCCGTTCGCAAGCAAATGCCGCAGCGGCAGCCGAGGCAGGACGTTTCAAAGATGAAATCGTTCCGATTGAGATTCCACAGCGAAAAGGCGATCCGATCCTTTTCGCTGAAGATGAATATGTTAAAGCAGATTCGACAGCAGAAAAGCTGAGCAAACTACGTCCAGCTTTCAAGAAAGAGGGCAGTGTCACGGCTGGTAATGCTTCAGGTATTAACGATGGAGCTGCGGCACTCGTCATCATGTCCAAAGCGAAAGCGGAAGAGCTTGGCCTGACACCTCTCGCTACAATCGCAGCGAACGCGAGTGCAGGCGTAAATCCATCCGTCATGGGAATCGGCCCGGTTCAAGCGGTGAAAAATGTATTGAAGAAAGCGGATATGCAGTTAGCGGACATCGACCTCGTGGAGGCAAACGAGGCGTTTGCGGCCCAATCGCTCGCAGTCGATCGAGAGCTCGGTTTTGATCACTCCAAACTCAACGTCAACGGAGGTGCCATTGCGCTCGGTCACCCAATCGGGGCAAGCGGTGCACGGGTTCTCGTTACGCTACTGCATGAAATGCAGCGTCGCGATGCCAAAACGGGCCTTGCTACATTATGTATCGGTGGTGGCCAAGGGGTCGCGACAATTGTAAAACGTCCTTGAAGGTAGGCAGGTGAAGAAAAGAAATGGCGAAGAAACGAAAACAAGCCGCTACTCCCAAGAAACAAGTTGATGGCGGGAATGTAACGGTATCGGACGCACTGGATGAGGATGTGCTCGCCAAGCTGAAAGCGGCAAAACAGGAACTCTCTGCTGCCGAATCAGCGAAAGAGGAAGAGCGCCAAGCCCAGCTTTTGCGGGAACGGAAAGAACGGGAGAAGAATAAAAGTTTTGCAGAATTGCTTGATGAATATGGGGATCTTGGATCGAAATTTTAATCTACAAAAAAAGCAAAGACGCACATCGGGTTTATCTCTGGTGTGCGTTTTTGCGTAGGAGAGCAAGTGGAAGTCCGTTCAGAACAAAAACGCCAGTCCCCGAAGAGGCGGACTTGCGTAGCATTCATTTCTGGGCCAATTGTTGCTGCGCTAGCTTGATCATTTCTTTTACCATAGTGCCACCGATCGGGCCACCAATTTTACCGGCTTCTTCTGCAGTCAGTTTTCCGTTATAGCCACGGGATAGGGGAATTCCCAGTTCATCGGCGATTTCAAATTTGGCGCCATCGGGGTGATCGGCCCTATAGCCTTTTGCTTTCATTACATCTTGCTTCAATTGATCCAAAGCTGGGCGCGCTTCCGGCACTAAAATTCGATTGTTTTTTCCCATTTGCTTTCCTCCTTTTATTCGTAGTGTGTCCGGAAAAAGAAAAATCACTACTTGAAAAAAGAGGTCAATTTCATGTTTGTTGTGCACACAGAAAAAGCATGGTCCCGCGGGACCCATGCTTTTCTGACCCCTAAAGAGGGGAGCACCGGAAAATTCGACATTTTTCCATCATACAAACTGTTCTTTCTGACGATCTTGTAACGCTCGCCAGTGCAGTTTGATCGATCTGACCCGTCTGCCGTTCCGGCGAGGACGTCGGTCTTCCATTCCTCACGGTGTCAGTCTCTCAGTAGCACTTCCACAAAAAACTTCACCTCTACTGCTTGGTTCACAAAGTGGTTGAAACGGATGACTCATCGTTTCATACGAGTGTCCCTGTCGCCAGCAAAGCAAATTTTCCGCCAAGGCTGTGCATTTCTACGTCGGAACCTCGTGCAGGTAGCTCGTCTGCCCCGGTGTTCCGCCGGTCGTTCTGCCTTGTATTTGTTATATACCCGTCTTCACACATCGTAAACCTTTTTTATAATATTTCTTCAATTTATTTTTGCGTCGTCCCTGATGCCCGGTTTTTATTGTATAGTATAGGAAGAGACCTTCTTGGCCTTGTATCCGCCTGCCCTAGCGCGAGGGGGCAGGAGCCTAGCTTTTGAAAGGAAGTCTAATTGGTTGTGAGGAATCTGTTTACGAAATCCAACCTCGCCCTTCTATTATTAGTTTTTTTCTGGGGGGCCAGTTGGTCGGTTTATAAAATGACGTTGCTCCATATGCCACCTGTGTTATTTGCGGGCATTCGCGCCTTGTTAGGTGGTTTGCTGTTAGGCGCCTTCGTCTTTGCGAAGCGGAGCGAAATACGGTGGCGGGAAAACTGGAAAAAGTACGTGATTTCATCTTTATTTAACTCGATCCTCTTTTTTGGTTTGCAGACGGTCGGCCTCGTATATTTGCCAGGCGGCCTTTTTTCGGTACTTGTGTATTTCCAGCCTGTGTTGCTCGGCTTGTTCGCATGGTTGTGGCTCGGCGAGTATTTGGCGCCTGTGAAAATTGTCGGCCTGCTTTTCGGTTTTGTTGGCATCATTATTGTAAGTATCGACGGGCTGCTTGTGCATATTTCGGTCATTGGTGTGATGCTCGGTCTATTGACGGCCCTCTGTTGGGCATTGGGGACGGTATATGTAAAAAAAGTGAGCCGGGATATCAATGCGTTCTGGATGGTCTCCCTTCAAAGTATTGTTGGTGGATCCGTGTTGCTTGGGGTGGGATCGATGACGGAAAGCTGGTCTGCCATTGAATGGACGATCCCGACATGGATTGGCATCGGTTACGGGGCGACCTTCGGGATTCCGATTTCCTATGTCATTTATTACACATTGGTCAATGCGGGAGAGGCCAGTAAGGTCGGTTCATTCACTTTTCTCGTTCCAATCATTGCCGTTTTCATCGGTACGGTATTCTTTGGGGAGCCGTTGACGTACACGCTGCTCGTTGGTTTGCTGCTCGTCGGCCTGAGCATTTATCTGAATTCAGCAGAATTCCCCTACTTCATTAAGTCGGGATAATACTAGTGTTCTCCACTTAAGCGGGGGTTCAAACGCTCGCTGAATTCAGATAAAGCCTCCAGCGGATGTCACAGACTTTCAGAGGGAGCAAGCTCGAAAAAGTCTGGACGCAATTACGTCAAGGCGTAATTGATTTTGTTAATTACAATGGAAAAAAGAGCGAGTCGCTTGTACATAAGGAGACAATATGAATAATAAAAATAAAACGGTCGTCCGCTCCATGGATATTTTGAATTTATTCATCGATCATGCGGAGTTGACCTTTCAAGAAATCATTGATATCTCAGGGATTCCGAAGACGTCGGTATATCGGATGTTGCAGTCGTTGGAGGAGATGGGTCTGTTGGAGAAAGGCGCCGATGCGAAGTACCGGTTGGGTCTGCTTTTCTTGAAATTCGGTCATTTGGTGCTGGCGCGGCTAGATATCCGGAAAGTTGCCTATCCGATCATGGAAGCCCTCCATAAAGAGGTTAAAGAGGCAATTAACCTCATTGTCCGGGAAGGGGACGAGGCGGTTTACGTTGAAAAGATTGATATGTATCAGAAAGTTCGGCTCTATACCGCAATCGGACGGAGGAGTCCGCTTTATGCAGGGGCATGCTCGCGCGTTATCTTGTCCCATTTGCCGGAAGAAGAAATTGAAGCGTATTTGGAGTCGGTGGAATTGAAGCCGTTTGCTCTTGGTACAATTACGGATAAGGAAACGTTAGTGGAGTCGATTCGCCAAGCGAAAATCGATGGGTATACGCTAAGTCATTCTGAATTGGAAAATCATACATCCGCTGTCGCGGCCCCCATTTTCAACCATAAAGGGGAAGTCGTTGCGGGCATTAGTATTGCCGGAATTGAAGCGAATTACCAAAGCGAACAAATTGACTATTTGCGGGAGCGGGCCAAGGAGGCAGCACGTCAAATTTCATGGCGATTGGGATACGCCAGTGCAGAAGAGTAATAGGAAAATGAAAAGCAGGCGGAGACCGATCTCCGTCTGCTTTATTTTTGTTTAAGTCGAATTCCAATATGGATTTCTTTCATAATTTGGGTATGACGCAGCAACTCCTGTTCCGCTTCTTCGAAGGAGATCGCTTGGAATCGGACGTTGGCGTTCGGCTGCAGTTGGGCGAGCGTCGGCAAGTCGGCGGAAATGACTTGTGCGATTTTCGGATAGCCGCCAGTCGTTTGGCGATCGGCCATCAAGATGATAGGCTGTCCGTTCGACGGGATTTGAACGGTGCCATACGTGACCCCCTCCGAGAGTAATTCAAATTTATCTTCCAAGGAGAGGGAAGGCCCTTTGAACCGGAATCCCATCCGGTCCGCATCGGTTGTCAGTGTGTACGATTCATTTACGAGCCTGTGACGGCTGGCTTCATCGAAACGGTCAAATTCGGTCCCATGAACGACCCGGATCTTTTGTTCTTTGCCGAAGCGTAGCACTTCATCATAGCGGACAGACCATTTCGCAGGGCTGATTTTCAGTTGATCGAGGACGGCTTGATTCTGACGCGAAAAAGCGGAGCCGAACGCCAAGCGATCGCCTTTTTGAATGGCTCTTCCATGAAAGCCGCCGATGCCAGCTTTTAAGTAGGTGCTTTTGCTGCCCATCACTTCAGGAATATTAAATCCGCCGGCGATGGCAATATAGGCACGGCTCCCTTTTTTGGCTGCTTTGAATTTGAGGATGGAACCTTTTCGGACGAGTATCGGCCTCCATGTTGGAGCGGGCATGCCATCGAGTAACGCAGTCAAGTCGGCTCCTGTAATGGCGATGACCCCGTCTTTTTCAAATTGTAAACTCGTTCCGAACATTGTCACTTCCAACGCCCCTTCGTTGTCCGTGTTGCCGACGAGCCAATTGGCAATCCGCATGGAATAGGAATCCATGGCGCCGCTGACAATGACCCCAAATTGTTGATAGCCATATCTCCCTTTATCTTGGATTGTGGCCAGGGCGCCTGGATGTAGAACGTGGATTGTCATTGCTTCACTTCCTTCATTTCGTCGTATTCCTCAGGAGTGATGGGAGTAAACTTGATTTTATCTCCCGATTGCAAGCGGGTTGGGGGCGTCAGCTCAGGAAGGAACAAGTCAACTGGCGTGCGACCAATGATTTGCCAGCCTCCCGGTGTTTCCAAAGGGTAAATTCCGGTTTGCTTCCCTGCGATTCCGACAGATCCAGGAGGGATGGACAAACGCGGCGAATCTTTCCGAGGCGTGGCGATACGTTCATCCATCCCACCCATGAACGGAAATCCCGGCGCGAAGCCGATCATATAGACGAGATAGTCACTCCCCGAATGGATGTCGATCACTTGATCCGTTGTTAATCCATTCACCTGGGCTACATGCTCCAGATCAGGGCCGAATTCACCGCCATACAAAACGGGAATGGTGACGATATTTCCTGCACTGGAACCGCTTTCTCCTAGTTGTTGAATCAAACCTAGAATGTAAGCGCTCACCTTTTGGAATGAAGATTGTGCTTCAGCGCTATGCGATTGAAGGACTAGGGTCGGATCATAATAGACTGTAATATTATTATAAGCCGGGACACATTCGATCCATCCTTCAAAAGGCTGCTCGTTAAGAAGACGTAGCAAGTTTTTCACCTTTTCATGGATGGCTGGATCGATGCCTGCACCGAGTTGGACGTGTAAAGCCGAGTCTCCGAGAGGCTTGATCAATGGTTTAGTTTGTAATTCTAGCATCATAATAACCCCCTGTTGTTTCGAAATTCGGTACAGGTGTTCTAGAAATCGGATCTATATTTATTATAAAGGGAACTGTTTAAAAAACAAGACATGAAGTTTGAAAAGAGAGAAATTGATTCGTTTGTCTATTCAAAAATAATAGTTTGTGATATGATTAACTTACAAATTCAAAACCTTAGTTCCAAAATTCGGAACAAAAATATTTGTAAACGCTTTCTATTGAAAGAAAATTGGAGGAGATCTAAATGTTTCGTGTCGATTTAAACTGCGATTTGGGAGAAAGTTTTGGCCGGTATCAGCTTGGAGAGCAGAAAGACATTTTGAAATATGTCACCTCGGCCAATGTTGCGTGCGGATTTCATGCAGGTGATCCAACCGTCATGCGTGAAACCGTGAAGCTAGCGATTGAGAATGGCGTGAAAATAGGAGCGCATCCTGGTTTGCCAGACTTGAACGGCTTTGGGCGCAGGGAAATGAAAATTACGCCACAGGAAGGTTATGACATGGTCGTTTACCAGATTGGCGCGTTGCAAGGGGTCCTGTCGACCTTCAATGAAACGATGCAGCATGTAAAACCTCATGGAGCCCTATATAATATGGCGGCACGTGACCGCGAACTGGCTGAAGCAATTGCTCAGGCCGTGTATGACGTCAATCCATCGCTCGTTTTATTTGGACTAGCTTCGAGTGAATTGGCAAAAGCAGGGGAGAAAGTCGGTTTGCGTACCGCTCATGAAGTATTTGCAGACAGGACGTATCAAACTGATGGTTCACTCACTTCACGAATTCAGGCCGATGCGCTTATTACGGATACAGACAAAGCGGCAGCACAAGTCGTGCGGATGGTGACGGAAGGGAAAGTAACGTCCCAGCAGGGTACTGAAGTAGAGTTGCAGGCTGATACTATTTGTATCCATGGGGACGGGGCGCACGCGCTTGATTTTGCAAAGTTTGTAAAATCCCAATTGGAAGCCAATGCGGTTCAAGTGGTTGCTTTCTAACAAGCCACCACCGATAAAAGTATGTAAAGAATTCGATTACGCTCATACGAAATTGATAATAGAGGAGGTTTTTGAATGAATAAGGAAAAACTGGAACAGAACCAAGGGACGAGGAAAGTAAGTCGGAGCGTCTTGCTCGGCGCGGCATTCCTCATGGCGACCTCCTCCATCGGTCCTGGTTTTCTGACGCAGACGACTGTCTTTACACAACAGTTAGCTGCGAGTTTCGCTTTTGTCATATTGATTTCATTGGTCTTGGATGTATTTGCGCAAATCAACGTCTGGCGCATTATCGCGGTGTCCGGATTACGCGGACAGGAAATCGCGAATAAAGTTCTGCCGGGGCTCGGCATCGTGTTAGCAGTCCTAATCGTCATGGGCGGACTCGCCTTTAATATCGGGAACGTCGCCGGAGCTGGACTCGGCTTGAACGCGATGCTCGGTGTGGAACCGATTACAGGCGCCATTATCAGTGCCGCTTTTGCCATTTTCATATTCATCGTCAAAGAGGCGGGGAAAGTGATGGATAAAGTGGCTCAGGCGGCAGGATTTATCATGATCCTTCTCATGTTGTATGTCGCTTTTACGACATCGCCTCCAGTTGGTGAAGCCATTGTCAATACTGTCTGGCCAGAGCAGATCAGCATTTTCGCAATTGTGACGCTTGTCGGTGGCACAGTTGGCGGTTATATCACCTTCGCGGGAGGTCACCGATTATTGGATGCAGGTGTAAAAGGGATTGAATCTTTGCCGGAAGTGACGAAAAGTTCGGTCACGGGTATTGTTGTAACCGGTATCATGCGGGTGGCACTGTTTCTGGCGGTGCTTGGCGTCGTCTCCCAAGGGCTCGCCATCGATCCGGATAATCCGCCGGCATCGGTCTTCCAACTGGCTGCGGGCGATATCGGGTTTCGGATGTTCGGTGTCATTATGTGGGCGGCAGCGATCACTTCTGTTGTCGGAGCGGCGTACACGTCGGTTTCGTTCATCCGTTCCTTCCATCCGGCCATTGAAAAGTATCATAACTGGGTGATCATTTTATTCATCTTAGTTTCAACGTTAACCTTCGCGTTTGTTGGTCGTCCAGTTAATATTCTACTGTTGGTTGGTGCACTAAACGCATTGATCTTGCCGTTAGCTCTCGGTACGATCCTCGTGGCTGCGTATAAAAAAGAAATCGTCGGTTCCTACAAACAACCGATTTGGTTGACCATCCCGGGTGCCTTCGTCGTTATCATCATGGGAGTTTTAGGAATCATTACATTAATCGAACAAATTCCATTGCTGTTTAAATAAAATACCCAAGGAGGAGAGGCAATTGAGTGCGTTTGAAACGATGACACCGACCGAAATAAGGGAATTGATCCGGAAACAAGAAATTACGGGACCGACTGCTGGGATGTCAAAAGGCTATACCCAAGCGAATCTCGTCATTTTGAAAAAAGAGCATGCGTTTGATTTCCTGCTGTTCTGCCAACGGAACCCGAAGGCTTGCCCATTATTGGATGTTACGGAGCCAGGTTCCTTCCGCCCAAGCAAGATTGCAAAAGAGGCGAGTCTGCTGACGGACATTCCAAAATACCGCATTTACAAAAATGGAGTATACACAGAGGAAGTGATGGATATTACCGATTACTGGGAAGATGATATGGTCGGGTTCCTCTTAGGCTGTAGTTTTACGTTTGAGACGCCGCTTTTGGAAGCGGGCATTCCGATCCGGCATATCGAGGAAAAATGCAATGTCCCAATGTATAAGACGAATATTCCTTGTGAAAAAGCAGGAGTATTCGAAGGGCCGACTGTGGTGAGCATGCGACCGATGACACCCGAAGACGCTATCCGCGCTGTCCAGATCACAACCAGATTTCCCGCAGTTCATGGATCACCGCTTCATATTGGGGATCCGAGTCAAATCGGAATCATGGACATCAACAAACCGGATTTCGGCGATGCGGTTCCGATCAAAGAAGGGGAAGTCCCTGTATTCTGGGCATGCGGCGTCACGCCCCAAGCGGTCGCCATGGAAAGCAAGCCGGCCATCATGATCACCCACGCGCCCGGCTGCATGTTCATCAGCGATATCCGCGACGAATCCTTGGCTGTGTTGTAAGGACAAAAGCCCGAGCCTTTGGCGCCCGGAGCTAGCCGTGTAAATGAAAACCCGTCCCTCCTATTTAATAGGAAAGGATGGGTTTTTATTGTGATGGAAATCGGATTTTTTCCGGACGCTCCTAGTGTCTGCGGCGCGCTCATAGTTCGCGTCAAGCGCTCATAAAGTCTGCGCACCGCCCAAAAATCTTGTCAGGCGCTTATAATGTTAGCGCACCGCCCATAACTCTCGTCAGGCGCTTATACTGTCTGCGCACCGCTCATAACTCTTGTCAAGCGCTCATAACCGCTTATAAATTCACATCCCCCTAGATGGTGAAATGCTCCATGTCCAACTGCAGTTTCTCGGCAAGTTCGGCAAGGATTTGTGCGTTCGATGAGATTTCTTGGTTGGCGGCCAGTTGTTGTTCCGTGGCGGCACTGGTGGATTGGGCTTCGGTAGTTGCGCGATGGGCGAGTTCTTGCACTTTCGCGGCTCCTTCCGCGACTTGGTTCGTCATCGCCCGAATTTGTTCGATGGCGGCTGAGACGGTGGCGACTTTTTCACCTACATCCCGCTCGGCGTGTTCAATCTCAGTGAAGATTTCCCTTGTCTGCTTGGTGACTGCCAATCCTTCTTGAACTCGCTCGTTGCTTTCTACCGTACTCTCGACGACCCGGGCTACGTCCTCGATCATCGTATTCACTGTCTGGCCAATTTCAGCAGCAGAGGTACGGGATTGTTCCGCGAGGTGGCGCACTTCTTCTGCAACGACCGCAAAACCTTTGCCGTGTTCGCCGGCTCGTGCCGCTTCGATAGCGGCGTTCAAGGCGAGCAAGTTTGTTTGGTCGGCGATGGCGGTAATGAGGCTCGTCACGTTGCGAATGTTTTTAGAGTGTTCTTCCATTTCTTTCATCCAATCTGCGGTATGATCAATTGCCGCGTGGATGCGATTCATCTGATCGGTTACATTCTGCATGTATCCCGAACCTTGTGTAACGAGGCGTGCTACATCTTCGGAAGAACGTAGCATCGTTTCATTGTTCGCGGTGATACGATCGATACCTGAGACCATTTCTTCCATGGACGCAGTCGTATCACTGACAATGGTCACTTGCTCATCGCTTCCGGCCAAATTGCGTTCCGAAATATCCGCTACCATTTCAGATGCGGCCAAACTTTCTTCGGAACTTGCAGAGAGTTGTTCCGCTTGGACCGCCAGTTGGACGGATGTATCCCGTGCGCGCATAATAACGTTGCGCAAATCTTCCGTCATCTCATTATACGCTTTGGCCATATCCCCAATTTCATCACGATTCCGGATGATGACAGGCTCCGCCGCTAAATTCCCCTTTGCGATTTCAGAAATGGCATCGGTCATCTGTCCGACTGGACGTGCGATGCTGCGGCCGATAAAGAAGGCGACGAAAATGCTCGTTAAAATAGCAATGCCGATTACCACTACGATGAGAGTGTTTGTCTGGGAAAGTTGCGTTTTCAACGCCCCCTCCGACACTTCCATCTCGTTTTTCTGAATCTGGATAAGTTCAGATATTTTTTCGGCAATTTGCTGTTCATATTCGGTCGCGTTCGGCAAATTAGCTAAAGCGGTATCATATTTTCCGTTGCTGGCATCAACTAAAACCATATCAAGGACGGCTGTATAATCTTGATTGGCCTCACTGATGTCCGCCAGAATATCAAGGTTGCTTTTACTAGTCATCATAGTAGTCAATTGCTGCTGGATATGTTCGAATCGCTCACTTAATTCCATTCGGCTCATTAAATGCACACCGTCTTTTAAGAGAAGAAACCCACGCATCTCGCCGGTCATTTTACTTTGGATGGCTCCCAATTCCTCCAACAATAAAACCTTCTCAATCCGATCATCAATTAAAAACCGGTACTGTTTGTCCATTTGCGATAGTGACCAATAGCCTGCTAACCCGACAATGATTAAAAATATGAGAACTGTCAGGAATCCTCCCCACAACTTACGACCCACAGTCAAACGCATCCCATCACCCCATTTTTTCTATATATATTCCATTATAAACCAACTATGAGTAGGCGTATAGACTTAATGCGAAAAAGTGTGAATAATAAGTATTTTTTCCTGTTAGGTATATGAGCAACATCAAGACAGGAAGCGTTTGCTTGAGTTTTCAAAATGTAGATGCTGCCTTGAAGTGCCAAATTTCAAATGAGCCAGCTCTTTATATGTATGAAAATCCTCAAATAGCAAATGATAATCCTATATGGAAAGGAGGCAAGTCATGAGAACATTACAACGGATCGCCTTGGCCTTGGTCATTATCGGGGCGTTGAATTGGGGATTGATCAGCCTATTTCAATTTGATCTGGTCGCTTCGCTGTTTGGTGGGCAAGATGCGTTTTGGTCCCGCGTCGTTTATGGGTTAGTCGGTATTAGTGGTCTAGTTTGTTTGGGATTATTATTCAAGCAATGGGAAGACGAAGGACAGGAACGGGTTGAAGCACGAAGAGATCCACGATTCACCAATCCCAATCTGAATACGGAATTCGGAGAAGAACATGATGTGACTCGCATGCATGGAATGAATCAAAATCCAGATGACAATAAGAAAGAATAAGAAAAATACCTCCTTTCGACGTTTGAGCGAAAGGGGTATTTTTGTTCCATTAGCAGCTGCGAGTCTTAGTGCAACGTCTGACTATAATAATCGAAGGAGTCCATCGCAAGCGTAACGCCTTGCGAAAAGGCGGAACCACCGCCGAGCGCAGAGCTGACTGCTATTGTTTCCATGATCTCCTCTTCCGATGCACCAAGGCTGACTGCCTCTTTCGTGTGGAACATGATGCAATACTCGTCCCGGGCATAGATGCTGATACCGAGTGCGGTTAGTTGCTTCTGCTTGGCACTGAGTGCTCCATCCGTAAAGCAAGCTTGGGTGAAATCAAAGTACCCTTGTGCCACTTTCGGGAGACGTTCTTGCAGGCGACTGCTACCTTCCTTGTACTCTAAAATGGATTCATCATAATAATTCGCAATTTGGTTTTCGAATTGTTGTTCCATTGCCCTCACTCCTGTTTCAAATTTACGATCTCTATCGTACTGTGTGAGTGAAACGGAAAAGTTATACATGATCATCTAATTTGGTCCCCAGCGAAGTGATTCCTTTCCATGGCGTAGAAACCTGTGATTTGCGACTAATTCGGGATGCACGTATAAGCGGTTATATAGTATGATGGTACATACGAATGCAATGCTTTAATCGTCATTTTTATCGCTTAGGAGGTCACTCGCCCATGTTCTTTATTGAAGTCAAGCGCATTTTTGCCGTCATTTTCGGGTCGTTCTTAGTTGCGCTTTCTTTAAATTTTTTTCTGATCAATGCTAATGTTTATGCGAGTGGATTTTCAGGGGTTGCCCAGCTGGTGTCGAGTGTGTTGTATGATTACTTCGGCATCACGTTGAGTACAGGAATTCTGTTGCTAGTAATGAATATTCCGGTTGTCATTCTCGGCTGGTTCAAGGTCGGTAAGGGGTTTACCATTTACAGCATCGTATCGGTCGCATTTATGACACTGTTTCTGGAGATGCTGCCGATTTTATCGGTGTCTGACGACATCATCTTGAATGCGGTCGCAGGGGGCGTCATCATGGGGGTCGGCGTCGGCTATACGTTGAAACTGGGGGCATCGACGGGCGGGTTGGACATTATTGCCATGTTGCTCTCCCGAATTAATGACAAACCAATCGGGACCTATTTTCTTGTTTTAAATGGCATTATTATTGTCATGGCTGGCATTTTATATAAACCGGAAAATGCGCTCTATACGATGTTGACCTTGTACGTCACAACCGCTGTTATTGATGCGCTCCATACGCGGCATGAAAAACTGACAGCGATGATTGTGACACTTCATGCGGATGAGCTGCAGCAGGCAATCCATCAGAAAATGGTACGGGGCATCACGATTCTACCCGCCAAAGGGGCTTATTCGAAAGAAGATAGGCATATGTTGTACGTCGTGATCACTCGTTACGAATTATACGATTTGGAAAAAATCATTACGGAAGTGGATCCGAAAGCCTTTACGAACATCGTGCAAACGGTTGGCATTTTCGGCTTTTTCCGGAAAGAAGGCGAAGTTGTAGAATGAAAAAAGGTGCTGGGGGAAATTCCCTCGGCACCTTTTTGATATATAGACCAAGCAGGTAGAAGTCAAATCGTCGGCCGTACCCATTTCGGATAGATCGGCTCAAGGCTTTCCGTTGGATCGATTTGGATTCCATATTGCGGAATTGGATAACGGAGCCCGTTTTTCGATAGTTTTTTCAAGCCTTCAATCCCCTTAACTAAATCAGCAGGCGGGATGGCCATTAGCAATTCATCATCTAGCACGCCACCATATCGGCGTTCTGCATAACATGGGATGGATAAGCTCGGCGTCCCGGTTGATAGGGCGCGTCCCCATGAATCTGCGCATGAACTTTCGCCCGCCACGCTCCATTCGAACTTCTTGAACCCTTCCCACTGTAAGCCGTTAATTAATAAAATCATTTGTCCGGGCGTTGCGTAAATGAGACAAATATCCGGATTGTCGATTCGACCCACTTCTAATGGTGAAACAGCAAGTGCTTTATACGCTCCGAACTTGACGACATCCAAGCTTTCTTGGTGAGCTGCCGAATCTTCGCGCGTGCCAAACCAGACTCCTTCCATGGCTTCCCCCGATAGCCAGTCCTCATCTTGAGGCAGGAGTCCCGCGATGGCTCCGCATTGCTTCATCGCCAAATCATTCCCCGTAATACCTACAGTCCAACCTAGGCGCGCTGATTGTGCGACAATTTGGTCAAGCAGGTGGCGTTGCTGCGGTCGGCGGATTTTTGGAACCGCTTCCATTTCTTCCGTCGTAGCATACATTTTCATCCCAATCGGTGTCGTTTTGAGCCGTAGGTATTGATTGAGCTCGGCTACAATTCCTTTCCAATCATATGTCGTTTGTGTTTCTGCGTTCATACATAATCCCCCTTTTTCGTAGAACCAAATTCTCCCCTTAATTATTTAAATTGGTCCAACTATTGTAATTATCTATTTAATAAAGACCGTTGTCAAGAAGAGGGAGGTTAGTAGAGTTGGCGGCGTGTTGGGTTGGACGAAGTGGAGGATTACGACAAATGTGGTGAGGACTCCGCCAAAATGATGAAGAATTACGACAAACCGACTGAGGAGTACGACCACTGGGAGAATTCAGATAAAGGGGCGGAGGATTACGACGAAATTGCGGAGAATTACGTCGAAGCGATAAAGGAATCCGCCTAATCATGGTCGACTTACGATGAAGGTCTTCGCCGACTCAAAAAAGCCAAGGCTGAACGTTAGGTTCAGCGCTTGGCAGGTTCCAGGAGGATGTCAGATTTCCGGTTTGAAGGTTTTGCAGTCGGTCTCTTCGCTGTCGGCGGCTTGTTTGCCGGTTTGGCTGACAACGTAGATTACGTCGGCGCGGCATTTATTGCCCTCGCCCCAGTAGGTGCAGTTATTGACTTCGCAAAGAATTCGTTGACCCATAATCATTCCACCTCCTCAAACGTATCATGCCCTAAGTGTGGAAAGCCTAATCGGATAGCCGGTTTGAATTAATTTTTGTCACAATGCCGTAACCGGACTTGATGTTAACTTGGGCAACCCATGGATCTGGGGCATGTTCGTTTTCCGGATCAAGTAAATGGAAGCGGGCCAGGCCGAAATCGACAGTGTAATCGGTGTCCAGTTCGGCGTTTTGCAATCTCCCGGATAAGTAGGTGCCGCCGTCAGGTTTGCGGTCTGTCAATTCGGTCAAAACA
This sequence comes from Sporosarcina sp. 179-K 3D1 HS, assembly GCF_047228905.1. NCBI lineage: Bacteria > Bacillati > Bacillota > Bacilli > Caryophanales > Caryophanaceae > Sporosarcina > Sporosarcina sp. 179-K 3D1 HS. Next base: position 121,107 of record NZ_JBFEGI010000001.1, on the reverse strand, counting down.
TGATAATTTCCTTGTTTGGCCAGTTTCCCGAACACTTTGACCGGTCCGGAAGCCGCTCCGGTTGCGATTGTTTTACGCAAAGTATCGGATAGCAAGGGTGCAGGCACCTTTTCAATCGTATATTGCAGTAATACGAAAGACTTGTCCTCATGTTGTGGTTGAGCGGTTGCTTGTAGGACGACCTTGGCGCCGTATATCCAAGCGACAGCGGGTGGGATGGCGAGGCCGAGAAGGATGATTATAGGTATGACAAAGATGACGAGTCGGCCAATTTTACGGTGATCGGTAGGGGACACGACTATTTTCACCTCTTTGAGTATAGGATATAGTAAGAAAATACCCATAAAGAGGCCTCTTTAATACAGCATCCCAACGTTTCTTCATCCCTTCATTTGGGGAAGATAACGTATAAAGGACTGGATTCGAAAGGAGGAGGATGGTATGGAATGGTTTATGTACGCTTCGTTTCTTCTCGCGTTGTTGTCGATGTTATATGCACTCGAGGGAATTAAGCGGAATAAGGAGCTGGAGGAACGTTTGGAGAAATTGGAGATGAAACGGTTGTCCGGGCTAGAATGATGCGGCACTGCCAAGAATCGTCTCTCCCGGCCGGAGTGCAAAGTTTTCTTTTCCACCTTCTGCCGAAAGTGCCCCTGTGCAGGACAGAGCGTGCCGCGACTCTGTGACTAGTAGTCTATGTGTTTTTCAATTTTTTATTCCACCCGAAAAAGGAGTGTGTTACGATAAAAATAAATTCCGGGGGAAGAGGGAATGTTTGGTGGACCTGAGAGGAATGCGAAATCGTTTGTCAGTAGTGTGCAAAAATGGAGTGGGGTTCCTATTGTCGGCGACCGTCATTTGGATGATCATACTGGCTCTATTCATGTCGTCTCTGGATATTACGGTGAAAAATATCGGGACATTGTGGGCGACAGGGTTGATGTTCCCGGTGGCCATCCTATTTTCAAAACTGATCCAAGCAGAGTGGAAGGCGTCCGATAATCCGATCGGCCAATTGGGGTTTATTGCAAATTTGGCGCAACTTATGTATTTTCCCATCTTGGCATGGGCATTTCTGAAAAGTCCGGAGCAGCTGGTATTGTTCTTCGCAATCGTCACGGGTGCACATTTTTTCCCGTACGGTTGGGTGTATAACACGAAAGCTTATTATGTGATGGCACCCGTGATGGCTGTGACGCTGATCGTTGTCGGCTGGGAGGGCGGGAGTGAATCGTTATGGCGGATTCCGCTGGTGATGGTCATCTCTTTAGCTGTCCTCAATGCGTGGCTGTGGGTGGATTATAAAAAGAAGAGTCAGTTGGACGCCGGGTGAGCCTTGGCGTTTTTTCTTTGCCCAAAAAAAGAACGCCCGGGTGGACGTTCCGAACGTTTGTCAAAATCAAGTACCTACATCATTCTGCCCGTCGTCCTCAAATGTGGGGTCATCCACTTTGAAATGCTCCGCGTCCCTCTCTCCTCCACAAGCGCTCAATACTAATAGTGCCGCTAAGGGTATGGCTAAAAATCTCCCTTTCATGTATCGTCCCTCCGTGATTTATTTTTTGGCTACGGTTAGTATTTCTCAAGGATAGTAATCCATTCATTGTTTTTACTGGTCTCAACATTCCACTAGTAGTGCATAAATGTTTCTGGATCAGCCATAGTAAGTAAAAAAAGTGGTGATCAAAATGTTTTACTCCAGAATAAACCGTTACGTGATAGGAAGTGCTATCTTGTCCAGCTCCCTCAGTGTGATCATCATCGCTTTAACCGTTTATCATCATTTTGTCATTCAAAATAAGATTGATGATTTAAAGAATGCCATTGATTAAACGATGGGGATCGGATTTTATGTGAAATGAGGAAAACAGCAGCCGGGGGTGGGCTGCTGTTTTTCATTGTCTCTAATGATGGAAGAGACGGCGCAAGGCTTTGAAGATGATGGTGAGAGCGAATAGGACAATCACCACAACAAGAAGCACGATAGCAATGAGAAATAGCGTGGAAGCGCCTGCAAGCAATCCAGGAACGAGGATCAGTAAACCGAGAAGCGCATAAGCTGCTAAAATCCCAAAGAACAATAGGGACACTTTGCTGTCGCATTTGGTCATTCGATACACCTCCTTCGTTGTACCTTATGTACAACTGAACAGGCCGGTGTAGTGAATGTTCCTGCTTTAGTGGCGTTTTTTATTATTTTTAAATAAAATAAAGGAATCTGCCATGAAATGACGGAAGGGCTCCCTCTTCCTCGTGAAGGAAGGGGGAGCCGTTTATTGTAGAGTCGCGGGAACTGTACGCGGGAAACGGATCGACCGATACCATTGATGGAAGAGCAGGATGATGATGATCAAATCGACCGCGTCGCCCCCGTAATACATGAACATCGCGCCGGGGCGAGCATGTTCGACCGGGACACCTACGGGCGGGTAGGCATAGATGAATTTCGATAAGATGCCGTGCCCTGCCAAGGCGAAAATGAAGACAATGGTGCGGTATCGATAGCTGAGCCGGTGTGCGACAGGGTCGATATAAAGCATGGAAATCGTAAAGAGATAGCCCGCCGCAAAAACATGGATATGGATCAGGATATGAAGCCATACATGACTGTGCATAGCGTGATATAGAGGTGTCACATAGAGCAGCCAAAGGCCCCCGATGTTCAAGAGCGACGCGACAATCGGATGAGTGAACAAGCGGGCGACTGGACTTTTCAATAGCCGGCTCACGTTCCTCGCTGCACGGACGGGCAAGGTCCGGAGCAACAACGTCATTGGGGCGGCGAGCACAATCAGCAGGGGTCCGAGCATCCCGACGAGCAGATGTCCGACCATATGTGCGACGAAGTTCTCATGTGATCGATGGGAGAGCGGGCCGACGAGCGCAACTGCAGCGGTCAGCACGCCGAGGAACCAGAACAGTGTTCGGTGCCATGGCCAGGGGCGGAGCCGTCCGCGCCGATTGCTCGTGTAAACAGCTGCCACATATAGGACCATCGCAAGCATGGCGGGTATGCCGAAAAACCAATCGGTGAACGTCCAAGTGAAAGGATCATGAGGCATTGATCACCGCTCCCTTCGCTACCCGTTCGTTGCGGCGTGCGGAGGAGATAAGGAGTACCCCGATTAGAATCATTAGAACAGCGGAGATATTCCAGACCAAATCATAAGGAAGAATATCAACATTATAACGGATTTGATGGATTCTCATCAGTTTATGTTGGATCGTTCCGTCATAGAGCTGGAACGCGCCCCCGCCAACCAGCTTGCCTCCCCAAAACATCTTATGCCAGAACGCTTGCCGCCGGGCTAGATCGGCGGCAAGGTACAAGCCCCCGACCGTCGCAAACCAGCTGAATGCGTGGAACAAGCCATCCGACACAAGTCCGACCGCCACCGTGGATTTATCATAGAACTTATGCCAATGCAGCAATTGGTGAAACACCGTTTCATCAATGAACGCGACAAACCCTAGCCCAAACAAAATGCCCGCCCACAAATTCCGCTGTGCGAATGCGGACCGATTTTCCCAATGGATCGTTTTGGAAGCCATTTCGTTATCTCACCTACCAAGTTGTTTTCCATAAGTATTACCTATCTGGGGGGCGAGCAAACCGGGAGGGGACAGAAGTTGTAACGGACTGGGCGGAAGGGACGTCCAATAAGTGAAGGAGGGGGTTCTGTGAGCAAGATTCGAAATGCGGTGATTGCGCTGGCATTGATCGCCTTATTGACGGCATGTGGCCATCCGGACCCAAACGTCACCTTTACGGGAACCATCCTGGACATCCACGGGCCATCCGCAACGGTTGTCGCAGACGAAGGGGAAGAAATCCGTCGCTCCGGTTCAGAAGTGACTGTTGACCTGTCGGTGAATGAAGAAGAGACGTTTGAGGTCGGGAATCGGGTGAAAGTGACTTACGACGGAGTAATCCGCGAAATCCACCCGCTTAGTATTAATACAATTGCTGTGGAGAAGGTGAAATAAGGGAAAGGAAAAACCAGACTTTGGGAGTCTGGTTTTTTCACGGGTTTCTCTCGAAATAGGCGTGCAAGCGATAGTAACAAATCTGTTTTGTCCACTCGTAGAGGATTTCCCGGTGGGCAGGGGATGGGTTCAGATGGACGGTGAAGATTTTGTTTTGGAATGAAGTAAAACCGGTTTCGGGCCGGTCCCAATATTTCATAGATGTCCCGGCAATGTGATTGGCAATCTCTTTTTGATTGGAAGTTATATAGATATCATTCATTTTCTCCGAAATATCTTTGTTCAAACGATATTCCTTTGATGTGAAATAGTGTTGAAAAAACAGCGCTGCGTCAGTGGGTGTGGTTGACTCATACCAGTTGTCCGCTCCGCGAGACAATAGAAACTTTAGTAAGACCATTTTAAAACTTTTTGTCATACTAGTGTGTTCCACTTCCTTGAACCACGCCTGGTATTTCTGAAAAACTGCGACTTCTAGTTCATTCATTTCATTTGCATAATCCAACATACCGGGATAGGAGCCGAACTCATCGCGGACAGCCTTTGTATCTGTTGCCGTTTTCAAATGATAATCCAAATAAGTCGGACGGTGTCCAAGTTCGATTTTTAGTTGAAAATAGGAATCGAGGAGTATCTGTTTCCGCGGCTGCCGTTTCCGTCTCATTGCTTCCAGCAAATCAATCACTTGAAGATCGAGATGAATTTCACAGGAGGGCGGCAGGTCGAGTGCCGCCGAGGTCAACGCATTCGGCAGTTCTTCCGTTTTTGAAAAGACGCTCAGTTTCAAGTCAGCCTTCCGGTAGTTCCCGATCAAATCGATGACGACGCAATGGGTTTTCCCGTCAGCAAGACGCAATCCACGGCCGATCTGCTGGGTGAAAACTGTAAGCGATTCGGTCGGCCGGGCGAATAATAATGTGTCGACGTTCGGGATATCGACGCCTTCATTGAACAGGTCGACAGTGAAAATGACATCCAGTTCGCCGTCGATCAACCGTTTTCTGGCGCGATGGCGTGTGCTGCGGTCGGATTGTGCATGGAGGACGATGGTACGATAGCCCGCTTCCCGAAAGTGATTATTCAGGAATGTCGCCTGCTTGACGCTGGAACAGAAGCCGATCGTCCTCGTCTGTCTATGTTCTTTCCACGCACCCAAAACCGCTTCGGCATAGCTTTCTCGCAACTGGAAGCGGAGCAGGTCCTTCTCGTCATAATAACCGTTGCGCCATTTCAGCCCACTATAGTCGATTTCATCGTACACGCCGTAGTAGATGAAAGGCGACAGCCAATTGTGTCGGATAGCATCCAAAAAATCAATGGAAATTGCCTCGTTGCCGTCGCATAGGGAATAGACATCCTTATTGTCCATACGGTGCGGCGTCGCTGTGATACCGAGCAGGAAATCAGGTAAAAAATATTGCAAAATCCGTTCATAGGTCGGCGAAGCGGCATGGTGGAATTCGTCTATGACAATCAGGTCGAATTCATCCGGCCGGAATGTCTCCAGATGATAACGGGAGGCCAATGTGAACACGGAGTCGAAGACGAAATCCACATCCCTTTCTTTAGTGAATCCGTTAAATATACCGCTCGAACGGTCCGGATGAACATGCCGGAACGATTGCTGCGCTTGCAATAATATCTCCTCCCGGTGGGCAATGAACAGCACGCGCTTGAAATCCGCAGCGAAAAAGGCGGCGAGATAGGTTTTCCCGAGCCCTGTCGCCAGTACGGCCATCGCCTTGTCCCAACCATCTTTCCGGGTTTGATTCAGAGCATCCAAAGCCAGTCGTTGCGCCGGGCGCGGTTCCAATAGTTGTTGCTCGGTTGTGTAGGGAACCGGAGATTCTCCTATGTATTCTTGAGAATTTGGTGGGCCGAACATCATTTCGATCTCTTCGTTCGATTCCCACGCATCGCTGATCGAATGACTGCGGTTCGCTTTGTCGTAAGCTGTTTGATACAAGGTGACCGTTTCCGGATTCAAGGCGATGGTGTCGGGGGAAATGAACTGCTTCATGAACTCGGCTGCCGCTTGCTCGAACAATTGCTCATTCCGGGAAACGGGCGCATGGACATTCCATTCGATGCCACCCGTCATGGCGGAGGCGGACAGATTGGACGACCCGACGATGACGTGTGAGTGATCCGTCATCCGGAACAGATACGCTTTCGGGTGGAACGCAGTACCTTTGCTAATATAGAGCCGGATTTCAGCCTCGGGCAATTCGTCCACGAGCAGGCGAAGTGCTTCCGGTTGGGTGATGAATAAATAGTCGCCCACCAAGATTTTGATTTCCGCACCGCGTGCCGCCGCTTCTTTCAAATGGGGCAGGACGAGTGTAAAGCCGGACCTCATGGCGAAGGCGGCAATCCAATAAAGTGTATCCGCCTGTTTCGTCAGGTGTTTGATTTCTTTTATTAAATTGCTCGTAATTAGCCGGATATCAGTCATCTTCCACATCCTCCAAGAAAATTCGCTGTTCGAAGCCGCCGCGTTTGTGGACCTTGTCCTTCCGAACGGTATCCAATTCATCAAACGAAACGCCATAATGCGTAATGGCTGCATGGATTAGCTCCAGCAAATCCGCTAACTCCTCGATCGCTTCTTCTGCCGAATTGGCATGTTCATATTCGGCCAATTCCTCGTGCATCTTTTTATTCACTTCGTCGATAAATTCAGCTTCACTTAATATCCGGGAATTGAATGACTTCCCAGCTGTTTGGATGATTTCTGGTATGCGATCATGGACGAGTTTTTGGTAGGTTGGCATGGGGATTCCTCCCGTTTCTTTTTAACTAGGATACCATGAATTGGAAGGGAAGGTTATCCAGGAAAATAAATTGAGTTTTGTTACGCCACATAACCCGTTTCTTTCTAATTGTAATAATGAAAAACCTCGATCAGGCAAAGCTTTTCCCTTCCCGCAAAATATCTTCTCTTACTCCGTATCCTTTTCCCGAAATAGTACCTATCTACTAAGTGAAACTATATCAAATAGGAGAGGGTTAGCATGAAATTATTAATCAACGATTCTCCGTTGCTTGTCTTGCCTTCCTTGGCGACAAAATTGGGACTGAACGAAGCGGTCATTTTACAGCAACTGCATTTCCGTTCGCTCATCTCCAAAAATCGGAAGGACGGTCATGTGTGGGTGTACAAGACATACGAGGAGTGGCATGAGGAGTTTCCATTCTGGTCGGAAAGGACGATTAAGCGGACAATCCGGAAACTGGAAGAGAAAGGATATATCATATCGACATCAGCTCATAACAAGTTGAAAATTGACCGGACGAAATGGTATCGGATTGATTACGAAATGTGTCAGCCGCAATCATAATCATTCTGCGGTCCCGGTTGGTGCAGAATGTCCCGATGGAGCAGGGCAATCTGTCCCTATTGTAGAGGGCAAAATGGCCTCATGTCATCGGGTCAATATGTCCCCACCAATAACCAAAGAACATAAGAATATTTAAAAAAGATATTGTCGGGATACATCCCGACGTTGTCTCTGAATTCATTGGGAAATGAAAAACCGGATCCGCGACAGAGGCGGATCCGGTTTCTATCAATATCCCCAAACCATAGCGAACAACGTCCCGAAAATCGTCACGAGTCCGACGAATAGGGCGTAGCCGATGTTCGTATAGAGCGTTTTGCTGTCGGCGTTTTCTTTGACGTGCATAAACAGGAACAGTTGTAAGCTAGCTTGCACGATGGCAGTGACGACCAGGATTGTCATACCCGCCGTGAAGGTCAGGTCGAACTTGACGACGACCAAGGCGATGAGCGAAAGGAGGAGGGAGAAGACGAATCCCATGACATGCGGGACGGGAAAGAGTTGTTTTATCATCTCACATCATTCCTTTCAGATAGACGAAGCTGAAGATGAAGATCCAGACGACGTCCAGGAAGTGCCAGTATAGTGAAAAGATAAAGGATTTATTGGCGGTTTCCGGCGTGAATCCCCGTTTCTTAATTTGCCACAAGATCGCGCCGCCCCAGAGTAGACCGAATGTGACGTGGGCTCCGTGCGTGCCGAGCAACGTGAACAAACTTGATAGGAAGGCGCTCGTTTGCATCGTCGCTCCTTCTCCTACATAGGTAACGAACTCGAAGATTTCCACGCTGAGGAAGCCAGCGCCGAGTAGCAGTGTAATGGCGAAGAATGTCATCATCGCTTTTTTCAAACCTAAGCGCATCGCATGGATGGCCAGTCCAACGGTGAAACTGCTCGTCAGCAAGATGATTGTTTCAATCATCACGGGAGTTAATTCGAAAATATGGCTGCCGCTCGGGCCATTCCCGATTCGGTTATGCAATGTGAAGTAGACTGCGAACAGGGTCGAGAATAGGGCGATTTCCGCCCCGAGGAAAATCCAAAAGCCAAGGATTTTCAGTTTGTTCTCTTCCGTGCTGTATTCCAATGGCAAGGAGTGATCGATTTTCAATTTCTTTCACCTCGCAATTTGTTTTCCGTCCGTTCAATTTCTTCCACGGAGATATAGCGGCCATGATCGTTTTCGAATGTACGATACGCCATCGTTCCTAAAATGACGAGCCCTGAGATGATGGCAGGTGTCCACCAGCTGAAGACCATGAAGAATCCGAAGAAGAAGAATGCAACCCCCATGATGAATGGCTGTCCGCTGTTATTCGGCATATGGATCGGTTCATAAGGACCTTCCTCCACAAGCGGCGTGCCGTTTTTCTTCGCAAACCAGTACGCATCCAATTCACGGATGACCGGCAATTTCGCGAAGTTGTATTCCGGAACGGGGCTATGCGTACTCCATTCCAACGATCTTGCATCCCATGGATCGCCTGTTGTATCCCGTGGGCTATACCGTGTACTCCAGTAAATGTTATAGACAAGAATGGCAAATCCAATTGCCAGACCGACCGCGCCGACCATCGATAACATGTTCAACGGTCCAAACCCTGTACTCTCGGAATACGTGTACATGCGGCGCGTCATACCATTCAATCCAAGAATAAAGAGCGGGAAGAAGGTTACGTTGAAGCTGATGGCAATGAACCAGAACGCGATTTTGCCGAGTTTTTCATTTAATCTGAAGCCGAACACTTTCGGGAACCAGAAGTGGAATCCAGCGATGACCCCGAAGACTGTTCCTGGAATCAAGACATAGTGGAAGTGGGCGACCAGGAACATCGTATTATGATATTGATAGTCGGCGCTGGCCATCGCGAGCATGACCCCGGTCACCCCGCCAATCGTAAAGATCGGGATGAAGGCGAGGGCATACAACATTGGCGTAGTGAAGCTGATTTTCCCTTTTCGCAAAGTGAAGAGCCAGTTGAAGATTTTCACACCCGTCGGTACAGCAATCGCCATTGTCGTAATAGAGAATACGCTATTGACCATGACGCCGTGGCCCATTGTGTAGAAGTGGTGGACCCAGACGACGAACGACAACAGTGAAATCACAATCATGCTCACGACCATTGATTTATAGCCGTATAGGTTTTTACGAGCAAATGTCGAAATGATTTCACTAAAGATCCCGAACGCCGGCAAAATGACGATATATACTTCCGGATGGCCCCATACCCAGAAAAGGTTGGCCCAGAGCATGTCCATCCCGCCATTTTGCATCGTGAAAAATTGCGTGCCGAATTGTCGGTCGAGCATCATTAACGCTAGCGCGACGGTCAATACAGGGAAGGCGAAGACGATAATGACGTTTGTAATTAAGATGGACCAAGTAAACATCGGCATTTTCATCAATGTCATTCCGGATGCGCGCATTTTGAAGATGGTGACGAGGAAGTTGATTCCGGTCATCAATGTCCCAATCCCTGCGATTTGGAGGGAGAGCGAGTAATAGTTGTTCCCGACAGTCGGACTGAATTCCAGACTGGATAAAGGGAAATACGCGGTCCAACCCGCATCCGGGGATCCCCCGATGATGAAGGAAATATTGAGAAGCATCGCCCCGAAGAAGAAAAGCCAAAAGCTGATGGCATTCAACCGTGGAAACGCTACGTCCCGGGCTCCGATTTGAAGAGGCACAACGACGTTCATCAATCCAATGACAAAGGGCATCGCCATGAACAAGATCATGATGATCCCGTGGGTGGTAAAGATTTCATTATAGTGCTGGCCATCCAACAGCCCATTATCCGGGACGGCGGTTTGTGCTCTCATGAGGAGAGCGTCGACGCCTCCACGGAACAACATGAGCAAGGCGGCAATAATATACATGACGCCGATTTTCTTATGGTCGACAGTTGTGAGCCATTCACGCCAAAGGTATCCCCATTTCTTAAAATAGGTGAGCCCAACAGGAATCGCGATGGATACAAGGGCAATCATGGCCATGGCGGTGTAAATCATCGGTTCGCCAGTTACGAAAAATTCATCCCATTTCATAGATGTAAACTCCTTTCGGGTGGTTGGGATTTGGTATTACTGTGCGTGGGCGTGTACGGTGTCGTTCGGAGCATCGGTGCTGCGCTCCTGTTTTGCATGTTCAATTTCCGCTGAGTTGGTTCCGTGTTGGTGTCCGGCGTGTTCGCCTTCCGGAGCCGGGCTGAATTCCAAATGGGTGGATGTGTATGTTTTACGTCCGACATGTGGCGTCGTGAGCAGTTCGTCAAACTCGGTTTTGGTCAATTGCGGCGCCGTGGCCTTGACGTCTTGCACCCACTCCTCATAGTCCTTGGTTGTCATGGCTTGCGCTTCAAACTCCATATGGGCGAAACCTTCACCGCTGAAGTTGGAGTTTTTCCCGATGTATGAGCCAGGTGTATCCGCAGCGAGATGGATCGTCGTTACCATATCGCTCATCGCATATTTCTGTCCCGCGAGCTGCGGAATCCAGAAACTGGTGATCGGCCCATAGGAATAGAGCCGGAATTCAATCGGGCGGTCCGTCGGGATATTGACATAGTTGACGGTTTCGATTCCTTCTTCCGGATAGCTGAAGTGCCATTTCCAGTTGGAAGAAGAAGCGTAGATGACGAGCGCTTTTTCATTCGCATACGCGCTCGGAGTGCTTTCTACGTCGCTTGTCGTACGTACGGTAACAACCGATAGAACGATGACGATGACGACTGGAATGAGCGTCCAAATGAGTTCCAGCCATTTATTGCCTTCCTCATGTGGAGGTTCATAATCGTCATCCAATTTGGAAGCACGATATTTGACGAGCATGTATGTGTAAAGGACATAGACGACCAAAAGGATGCCAGTCATCATGAGAATGGAAAATATGATGGTATCGGACAGCGTTTTGGCTTGTGGCCCTTTTGGGTCGAGGATTAATAGTGATTGTTCGCAGCCGGCCAAAACGGTGGAAAGGGCAAGGGTCAGTGACAGAAACAGCCATTTTAACTTCAATTTATGCTCCCTCATTTCCATTGAGATTGCGAGAAATTATTTTATTTATATAACTTATTTTTACATTTAAAGTCATTTTCTCGCCTTGTGTAACAAATAATATTCCTGTTTGGAGCGAAAAACAATTAGAAAACCTCGATGTCACAAAAGGTTCTAATTCTTATGTTTTATTTCTCGGAAACAAATATAGATTTTAGAGTTATTGCCAGAATAATGAATTTCTTGGAGGTAGATAGATGGGTTTACAGAGATTGGAGGCGAATCCGGTCTTTGGATGACAGCCTGGTTGAATTTCATTTTAAAAGCTCTTCTTCAGCAATATGAATGAAACCCGAACCAAAGCCCTGACACTCTTAGAAACTCGGACTCCTAGTCAGGCACTCATACATCCGTAGAACCGCTTAACACGTTTTCATCCTTTCTCGGCAACTCCAGTAAATACATGACTTTTGTTTAATCTCTGGCAATGGTAAAATGGTGGGAAATGAGGAATCTGGTGGATGCTGGTGGGAAGTCGACCAGAGATTGAGGTGTTGCGAAGATGTCCGTGCCTTTACAGCCATTAACTTTGATGAGCCGCGTATATCGTGACATCATGCCCATTGTTCATGAGGAATTGCGTTATTGGAAGCGGCGCGCCCAGACGATTCCGAATGCAGAGTTGCGGCAGCAAGCGCTGACGAGTATTGAACACAAGACGTTCCATTGCGAAGGCGGAGCGATTTTGGCATTGACTGCGTTGGAGCGAAAGAATGAGGCCATCCGTTTCATCGTCGCGTATCAGACGATCAGCGATTACTTGGACAATCTGTGTGATCGGAGCACATCATTGGATCCGGAAGATTTCACAGCCCTGCATGAAGCGATGGCGGATGCGGTGACTGTTGAGGCTCCGGTCCGTGTGTATTATCGTTTCCGTGACGACCGGGACGACGGCGGGTATTTGGCGGAGTTGGTGCAGGTGTGCCAGTCCGTTCTCGGGTCGATGGCATATTACGAAATGATAAGACCTTATTTACTAGAGTTGTGCCATGTGTATTCGGATTTGCAAATACACAAGCATGTAAGGCAGGACGAGCGGGTGGACCGTTTGCAAACATGGTTTGCCGGTTATCGGAGCGGATTGCCGGAGATGGGTTGGCATGAGTTTTCAGCGTGTGCGGGATCGACGCTCGGAATTTTTTGCCTTGTCTCGTATGCCATGCGGCCGGATTTCCGGGACGATTATCCGGATTTGATTTATCGAGGGTATTTTCCTTTCATTCAAGGGCTGCATATCCTCTTGGATTACTTGATCGATCAGGAAGAGGATCGGGAAGGCGGCGATCTGAATTTCTGTTTTTATTATGAAAATGTGGAAGAGCTGTTTGGACGCTTGCTCTATTTCTTTAATAGAGCGGATACGTATGCCATCGATCTGCCCGATCCCAAGTTCCATAAGATGATCATCCGGGGGTTGTTAGGGATCTATTTATCCGATCGGAAAGTGGATGGGCAGAGAGATGTGAAGCCGCTAGCGAAGAAAGTGTTGAAGCGAGGAGGCGCGATGAGCCACTTTTTCTATTGGAACGGACGCGGTTATCGTTGGGTACAGGACCGCTTTCTGAAACTGCGTGGCGGATCGATATGAGTTCATTTTGGAGGGAGATTGCTTCCATGTTCAAGCAATCGGTCCTGGACATCCGTGAGTCATGGGTTCTTTATCGTCAAGTTCAGGACAAATCCCGGAAACGGAAAGTGCTCGTCCTGCTGTATATGAATATTGGATTTTTACTGGTATATGCTGCACTTTGTTATGTCTCGTTGGTATATGCGATAGCCGGCGTCGTCGGAGGCATGATCCTCGGATTTCGGGAGAGCCCTTGGTGGTTCCTCCTGACCCTTTTGCCACCATTCGGGTTTGTGCTGTTTTACTTCGTCCACCTGCTGGGAAAAACACAATTTCGGAAAGCCTTACAGGATTATCAAAGACGGCATCATTTGATGAAAGATGATTAAAAGAAGGCCGGGCGCTGCGCCGGCCTTTTGTCAGGGCTACGTAAATCATTTACGTTGGCCTTTTTGCTGTTTCGCCTCTTTCGATTTACGTAATTCGGCGAACTCGTTGGCGATTTCCTCCATCATTTCAGATGGCTGAATCTTTTGTTGTTTCGGTGTTTGTGGCATTGCACCCGAATTATTGCTGCCTGTTTTATGTTCATCTCGTCCCATTTGACAACCTCCTTTCCGTTCTACTATGAACAATACCGGTGGTTTTATTCGAAAAAGTCAGTATTTCTTTGCTTGGTCCGGCCATACTGTAGTTGGTCGGAGAATAGACTGTTTTGTCAGAATGGAGTGACAAAATGTTTTATCTGTTATATACTAGGGGTAATTAAATACTACTGTTACAAAACAGTGTCACTTGAAAATATAATTAATTAGGAGGAGATTAGGATGAAGAAAGAAAATCATACAGAAAAAATTTGCAAAGAATGTGGCGCTAAAATTGAGGAGCAGCGCGAGTCCATGTTGTATGAATGTGAACGCTGTATCGGCCGTTACGAAGAGTAAACCAAGCGTCCCGGTTCCCTGAAATGGGAATTCGGGGCTTTTTTTTGGTCTTGTTGACCTATGGAAGACTGCTCCTTTCTTCGCTTTCTAACTATTTTATGTTTACGAGGTTATGTTTCGTGCTATGTATAGGAGTGAGTATTGTTGAAAGGGGAAGTTGTGGTTGAAAAGATGGTTTTGGTTGGTAGCTGCATTTATTTTACTAATCGTCCTTGCGGCTTGCGGCAATGAATCGGAGACGCCGGAAGCAGAAGGGGTTGAATTGGAAACGGAATTGGAGGATGTGGAAACACCTGTAGAGGATAATTCCGCAGAGGATCCGGAAGCTTCGGAGACGGGACCGGTGGAAGAGGATTCGGAAACCGGGGCGGCGGTGAATGAAGTGGAAGTGGACTTGCTGGATACGGACGGTCAATCGGTAGGGACGGCCACATTGACCGAAGAAGAGAACGGAGTGAAAGTGAAAGTGGTCGCCGAAAATCTGACGCCGGGGGAACACGGTTTTCATTTTCATGAAACGGGTGTTTGTGAAGCGCCAGACTTTGAATCGGCGGGAGGGCACTTTAATCCGGACGGCAAGAGCCATGGATTGGAACATGAGGAAGGCCCGCATGCCGGAGATTTGCCGAATCTGGAAGTCGGTGAAGACGGCACGGTGGAAACAGAAGTGTTGGCGGAGCATGTCACCTTGGCAAGCGGCGAACCCCATTCTCTCTTAAAAGAGGGTGGCACAGCGTTGGTCATCCATGCGGAAGCGGATGATGGTAAAACACAACCATCCGGAGATTCGGGAGATCGTATTGTTTGTGGTGTAATTGAGCAGTAAACGTTGGTTTGCTGGCACTGAAGGTTTTTGAATCCAATTAAAATCGAGTACCTTATGGGAATGTGGTTTTCCTCTAAGGTACTCTTTTTTTACGCTTTCACTTCCTTGCAGAAATAGGCAAATGAATAGCTGAGGGTCCCTCTGAGTGATACTGATGAGAAAGAGCGAGGAGGATTAGCAATGGACTTGAATGTAACATGGAGAGATTATACCTTGATGGAGAATAAAAAGCCTGCGACGAAGGAAGACGTGGATCGCCTGTTGCGAAAATTGGACGAAGCATTGGCAAAGTTGGACGGAAGCAACACCGTTCGCCCGCCGTCCGTTTCACAGGACGAGTCGCCTTTTTTTACTGGAATTCGGGAAGGGCAAGATCCGCAAGTACCAGATCGGTTGCAGTAGAAAAGGATGATTATTCGAACAATCGTGTTTGTATGTATCCGGTGGAGAAGAAGTATTCTATATAGGAAGTGAAAGACGGAGAACTTTGAGCAAGGAGGGGGAATGCGTATGGTGAAAATTGTGTTGGACGCGGGGCACGGACTGCATACGCCGGGCAAGCGATCGCCGGACGGAGAGCGGGAATGGAGTTTTAATAACCAAGTCGTCTTGGCGTGTATCAGGAAGTTGAAGTCTTATAAAGGGGTCGAGATTTTACGGGTGGATGATCCGACAGGTGAGAGGGACGTTCCGTTGCGCGAGCGTACGGATCGGGCAAACCACTGGAAGGCCGATTTTTACGTGGCTGTCCATCACAATGCCCATAGCGGGAAATGGGGACAGTGGAGCGGGGTGGAGACCTATACTTATGAACATCCGCATGCCAATCCGATATCCGTGGAATTAGCGCACTTCATCCAACCACGGATGGTGCGTGCGATGGGACTGACGGATCGAGGCGTAAAGCGGGCAAATTTCCATGTGTTGCGCGAGACGGCGATGCCCGCCATTTTGACGGAAGGCGGTTTCATGGATTCTACCATTGATATCCGGGCGTTGCGTTCCGTGGAAAAACTGGAGACGCAAGGTGAGGCGATTGCCGACGGGGTGGCTGCTTATTTTGGACTTCGGGAGAGTTCGGTTGGGAAGGAAGCCGGGGAAAAGCCGAATTTGGATGAAAGAGAAACGACGCCTTCCAGATGGTTGGTCAAGGAATTTCAAGAAGCAGTGGATCTTGGAATCACAAATGGTGCTGATCCAAGGCGGTCCGCCACCCGGGAAGAAGTCGCCGTCATGATTGTTCGGGCCATGAAGAATATAAAGGGTTGGTAAAGGGGAAAGCCCCCGACAGTGAATAAAAAAACAGCCTCTCTCTTTAAAAAGTGTAGAGGCGGTTCTGCATTTTCCTGTTGTAAAACACTCTTGAGAAGCAGGGCTGTTATTCAGTCAAGCCACTCTCTAAACGGTTAAATTTCAATTCAAGCATGGCCGTCTTTTGGTAAGTGAATTCGATGTCTTTTTTCAAAACTTGCAAATCACTTTTGGTTTCTTTAAAGCGTTGCGTCATCTCTTCACGTGCTCCTTGTTGGCCAGTTTGAATAATTTGAAGGGCTGTTTTCGTTTCAGTACGGAAATCTTTTAACACCGTATCGATATTCCCCACCCGCTGATTCAATTCGTTTTGTCCTGGTTCTATTCCTTCAAGTATCCCTGATTATAGGTGATAGGTGCCAGTGTACCCCGAAAATCCAAGGGAGGCTGGCACCTGTTTTTTACACTCTAAATTCCTGGATCGCTTCCTGAAGTTGCAGCGCCTGCTGGCTTAAGTGATAGGCGACAGAGTGGATCTCTTCCAAAGTCGCCAGCTGTTCTTCGACAGCAGCGGTGTTCTGTTCGGTTTGATTGGAAGCTTGAGATGATTGGTTGGCAATTTCTTGGACGGACGCGGTTACTTCCTCAGCGCTAGCCGAAATCTCTTCTGTGGCGGCTGAGATTTCAACGATTTGCCCACTCATGCGCTGGATGGCCGAACCGATGGAAGAGAATGCACGGCCTGCTTCGTCGATCACTTCCACACCTTGCTCGACGTTCTTCAGACTGTCAGCAACTGCATGCTCTACATTTTTCGTATCCTGCTGAATTGTCGTTGTCAGTTTGACGATTTGGATGGCGGATGTTTTGGACTGTTCTGCCAGCTTCCGTACTTCGTCAGCGACGACGGCAAACCCTTTCCCGTGTTCGCCCGCGCGAGCCGCTTCAATGGCCGCATTCAACGCAAGTAGATTCGTCTGCTCGGTAATATCGGTGATCACCTTCGTAATATTCTCGATTTCGATGATCTGCTTGCTCAATTGACGAATCAATTCGCTTGTTTGGAAAGAAGAGTTATGAATGATTTGCATTTGCTCTTTCGCTAACTGGACGGATGTTTCACTATTTTCCGCCAGTTTTTCCGTCTCTATGGCCCTCGTTTGAAGACCTTGCGCCGATTCGGCAATACGCTGCACGCCCACTGCAGTTTCCTCCATGGAGGCTGAACTTTCCATGGCGGAAGCGGCGGATGTTTGGGTGCCAATGGACATCGCTTCCATATTTCGGCTGACTTCTTGGGAAGCGCGGGTTACCTCTTTCGTGCTTGCGGACAATTGCTCAGCAGACTCGGTGACCTGAAGCGCATTATCGTTCACTGTGCGAATCAGGGTCTGCAAATTCCTTTTCATTTCATTGAATGCTGTTGCTAGGTCCCCCAGTTCGTCTTTTGATTGTAACTGGATGTCATCTTGTGTCAAATCTCCGCTTGAAATGAGAGCAGCTTCTTGTGCTAACCGTTTGACGGGGCGGGAAATATTCCGGCCGATGAACGTCGCGATCAGGAAGCTCATGACAATGAAGAGAACGAATGCGATAATCAAAGATTGTCGGGCGACCGCCGATTCATTTTCTGTCATGGCACGATCTTGGACAATTAACGTTTCTTGAAAATCACGAATTCGTTCACTAGCTTGTTGAATGCCAATCGTGGCACTTCTGATTTCCATATTCATGATTGGCTCAGCCCGGTTGTAATGTCCTTTTTTAATATGATCTACAGCTTGAGCAGCCGCCCCATCAAATTTTTCTATGTTTTCATGGATTTGTTCAAGTGCCAAAACCATTTCTTTCGCATTAATAAAAGGCGTCAATTCATCAATAGCTGCATGCAGTGCTTGTTGATGTTCTTCGAGAGCAGTGAGTGACCCCATATCACGCTGTAAATAATAGGCGCGGACGTACAGCCCCTGCATGGCCGCTTCTTTTTGAATGGCTTCCGATAATTGAACTTGTTTTATACGATTATCGAGCAAATGTTGATATTCTTGATCAATTTTCTTTAATTGCATCAAGCTGAAAATGAAAAAGGCCAATAGAATGGCTAGCACTAGTCCGAAACTACCGTATATTTTCTTCCCTATAGTCACTTCTCATCCCCCCTAATATACCTAAATGATTTCGCCGCCAAATACAAAAGTCCTTTATTTTCTCATTTCAATTTATTATCGGATCAAGTGCATTATTTTGAAATATGTAAAAAGTATGATAACCATAAAAAAAGTGACAGTTACCCAAGCAATTTCGGTGATTCGGAATTGTTGGGTGACTGTCACTATGTACACTGCTATTTCAAGTAGGCGGGAAGGGATTGGTGGATGATTTTTTCCCAGCCGCCTGCCATGTGTTCGCGAATTTGAGTATGAGGTTGGCCAAACTCGGTTACTTTGTTGGCATCCCATCCGGAATGTATTAAACTGAACTCGGTTTTGCCGGTAGCGTCTTCTTGTAATTCAAACGTCAGATGCCAATCTTTCGCCCAGTCGAAGGCAATCCGCTGCAGCGGGACAATTTCTTTCACGACACAAGGGGAGTCCCCAAACCCGCCGGCGCGCAGGATGAAAGATTGTCCTACAACCGGTTCAAACGTATTAGGCATCCACCATCCGGCGAGCCCTTCGGACGTGGCCACGGCTTTCCACACAGTTTCGATCGGTGCATCTAACACAATGGTTTTCCGGATATCCGGAAGAATTTCTTTTGACTGCATTCCACTATCTCCTCCATTGGGTGACTGTTCCCGTTTTTTAGAGTTTCCCCCATCCCTTCGAGCTATGCGATTGACTGGCGTTTCATCCCAATGTAGGAAAAGTGATCACCATTTGACCTTCTAGATGCACGACTTCGATTAGCTCTTCCTCAAACAAATAAGGAGTGTCTTTCTGATCCCGCGGTGTGATTTTTTCGTATATATTTTTCACTGATAAGACGGGGAACGTCACCGGGATCATCCGTCCGTTATGAAGTGTCTTTAAATTGCCCATTAAAAACACCTCTTTGCTGGATGCGGCAAAACTGAGATGTCCGACTGTTTTCCCCGACTGTCCAGAAATCAACGGCACGCCTTGCAGCAAAGAAATGAGGCATAGGATGAAATCATTGATGACATCCGGCGATACTTTCTCCCATCCCCATTTCGCAAACAACGCATTGAATCCATTCCGGATGTCCTTGAAGGAAAATATCGGATCGATGCGCTTCGGTCGCTTTTCTTTCCCTAAATTGGCGATGATTTGTTGGCAGTCCGCCAAGTAATCTTTAACCAGTCCTGTACATTGTCCGCGCTCTACAACAAAATCGCAAAGAGCTTTCACAGTCGGAATGTCTGTCGCTTCATCCCTAACCAACAGTAAAAATCCATAAAAATACTTTTCATCAAAATGCCGTTTTGTAAATTGTTCATAATACGATGCCAGTAACTGCTGTTGTTTCTTATCCACTATTGAACGCTCCTTGATCTACTAATGCCTGTTTCTATTTCTTTAAGAACCTTTCTCATCATAGCATGTGAGGACCTTCTCTGTAAGTGAAAATCGGCTATTCGCTTAGACGGATTGTAGCAAAAAATTACGAAATGCCAAGGTAGCGGGGGAGTGGTGGGAGCTTTTTAATAATGCCAAGACGGTTGGCTTTTTTATTGTTTCCGTTAATCGAACGATAGAAATGTATTCAGTATCACTTGATTTAATGCCTTTTGATGAAACGAGAGACACGCCCATCTCATTGCCTACCAAGCCGAAGCGGGCATATAAACTACTGCTTTCACACACAATTTCAGGTTCGAATTTTGCATCGCGGCAAGCTTGCAACACGAGATTGTATGCACTATGTCCACGGCTGGGGAAAATGAATTTCTCTTCTGCCGCTTCACGTAAATCAATGCGGTTCTTTTTTGCCAATGGATGATTTTTAGATGTAATCAACACCAATTCATCGTCAATTAATTCATGCACCTCAATGAGTTCATTGATATCCCGATCCGTAGGAGGGGTGAGGATTGCTATATCAATTTCATATGTTTCAAGCATTTCCAACAGTTTATAACTGCCCTCCTCCATAATTAATACATTAATGCCCGGATATAACTTTTGAAAATCTGCGATTAAAAAGGGTAACCGATCACCCATGGAATTAATGGCACCAATTTTTATCTTGCCTCTGGATAAACCCGCGAATTCCTTCATGGCATGTTTGGCTCGATCAATATCGGATAAAATTCGTTTTGCATAGAGCAAAAACTCTTTTCCAGCTGATGTCAGCTTGACGGAACGGGTCGTGCGCTCAAATAATTTTACTCCTAATTCATCCTCCAGCTTCGTCACCTGTTGGGACAATGTAGACTGGGATACACAAATTTCATCCGCCGCTCGAGTAAATTGCTGGTATTTTGCTATGTTCACTACATATTGCAACTGATGGATCTCCATATAGCACCTTCTTTTTTAATTAATCGATTTTACTAATGAATGGTTCGATTATATAGATTGACTATATAAATAGCAAGTGCAATACTTTTAAGTAGTTCGAAAGATGAAAATATTGAAAATAGCGAGGCTGAAGATAAATGAGGAAACGAAAGGACCAATACGATGTTTTGGTAGTAGGAGGCGGATCAGCCGGCATCGCAGCCGCAGTAGGTGCGAGTCGATCTGGTGCAAAAACTATTATTATTGAGAAAAATCCCTATTTTGGCGGGGCGCTAACAAATAGCTCCGTGTTAACCATTTGTGGAATGTATAGCCGAAAAGATCCGATGGAACGAGTAGTGGGAGGTGTGGGGAATGAAATTCTTGATATGGTGAAAGCCATGGGCATGAGCCGGGGACCATATCGAAGCAACACTACAAAAAATATAGGCGTTATTGTCGATCCAGAAGCGGCAAAATTTGCTTTTGATGAAATCATTCGCACATCCAACGTTACCCCTTTGCTTCATACGAAGGTAACCAAAGTCGAGAAATCAGGAGACAACATTCAATCGGTAGAGTGTTTGGACCATAACGGACCCTTCACGGTAGAAGCTAAAACGTTTATTGATGCGAGCGGGGAAGCCGATTTGACAGCATTGGCCGGCGGTGATGTTCAGGTCGGGAATGCAGATGGAGAGCTGCAAATTGGTACATTGGTGATGAGAATTGGAGGTGTACCTGAAACCGTCGATTTAAACCCTGAATTGGTTCATCAAGCAATTATGAAAGCAAAAGATGAAGGAGTACAATTAACAAAAGAAAAGGGGCCGATGATTCGTCTTCCATACTCCCATGATATCCTAGCCATTTTCGCCGATGTCGCTGTAAATGGGCTTGATTCTTCCAGTTTAACAGAAGCGGAGCTAGTGACGAGGGAACAGGCTTGGAGGTATATCGAGACATTCAAAAAATACATTCCTGGTTTTGAAAGCGCTTATTTAGTCCAAACGGGACCTTCGCTGGGAATCCGGGAAACGCGGCATGTGCTTGGCGAATATACGCTAACGGCGGAGGATGTAATCGAGGGAAGAAAGCATTCTGATGTTGTGGCGCTAGGGGGATGGCCTATAGAAATTCATGCAGGGCCTGGGAAGCCCCCGATCTACAAGTCCATTCGTGACGATGCCCATTATGAAATTCCGTTACGTTCATTAAAAGAAAAAAGCATATCGAACTTATGGTGTGCCGGGAGAATCATCTCCTGTGATCCAACAGCTTTCGCGTCCGCGCGTGTGATGGGAACTGGTTTTGCAACAGGACACGCAGCTGGCGTAGCGGCTGCTTACTATACATTGCATGGAAATCAAAATGTCCATGCGATCCAACAAGAGTTAATTCGTCAGGAAGCTATTATATAAAAATATATACAAAAATTGAGGGGGAAAGAACATGAGAAAAACATGGAGTTTATTCATTTTTTCAATCATGCTTGTGTCAGTAGTAGGTTGTTCTTCTGATAAGTCGAATGCAAGTGAAGAAGCTGAAACGCCCTTTCCGGAACGAAGCTTAACAGCCATCATTCCATTTGGAGCAGGGGGCTCATCGGATACCGTTGCCCGAATGATTGCACCTCAAGCAGAAAAGCATTTAGGAAAGTCCATTGTTTTGCAAAATAATCCAGGCGGAACGGGTGCAGTAGCGACTCAAAATGTCCTCTCTAAACCCGCAGATGGCTATACTTTGTTAATTGCTGCTGAAAATCAGAACTTGTACCGAACTACCGGTATTTCGGAAGCGAGCTTTAATGATTTTATTCCCATTATTCAATTGGGAAGGGATGTTCCAGTAGTTGTCACACAACCGAAATCCAATTGGAATAGCATTTCGGATCTATTGGATGAAGCTGAACAACGTCCGGGAGAAATAAAGATTATGAGCACTGGACCCGTTGGCGTTTCAGGAATTGTCACCGCCATGTTGGACCGTGAATTTCTTACGGTTCCATATGATTCCGCTGGAGCAGGTATAGCGGGAGTGATTGGGGAGCATGTAGACGTGGGAATCATCGGTTTATCTGCTGCACGCGAATATGCGGAATCCGGAAAGGTAAAAGTGTTGGGTGTTGTCAATGAAACGAAACTCGATGACTTCCCAGACTGGCCAGCGTTAGGAGAAGAACGGCCGGAGTATAATAAACATTTGCCATGGGGGCCGTATTATGGTGTCTATGTAAAAAAGGATACGCCGCAACCTATTGTAGATAAGCTCGTTGACTCATTTACCAAAGGGTATAAGGAAGAAGAATTTCAAGAATTTCTAAAAAAGAATGCAACAGTTCCGATGGGATACACCGGTTCAGAAGCGCTAGATTTTCAACAAACTTGGGAATCCCAAACGAACTGGCTATTATTTGATGTAGGCGTTGCGGAAGATCCATCCAAATATGATATTCCAAAACCATAAAGCAGCAGGGGGGGAGACGATCTCTCCCTCTATTCTCTTACGAAGGAGGAGTGACGATGACGTTACAAACGAATGTTTTTAATCTCATTCTATTTGCCTTTAGTATCTTATTTTTAATCGGTTCATGGATGATCGATGTACCGGAAAGCCGGAATATAGCCTTATTCTCGTCACCGGTCGTCATCCCGATGTTTTCCTCCATCTGCATGATTATTTTATCTCTTGTCATTTTGAACAAGGAACACAAACAACGTGAGCAAGCAGAATTCGGTCTCATGAAACCGTTTGTCATGTTTTCAGCCATCCTTTTATTGTTTTTATTACTAATGAAAATCGTCCATTTTTACATACTTTCTTTTGCCTTTTTACTTACGACATTTCGACTGTTCCGAGTGGGATCATGGGTGAAATGCATTGGAATTTCAGTTGGTCTAATAATCGCATTGGGGCTAGTTTTCGAAATGTTATTTGGCATTCTATTACCCTGACTAAATAAATGAAAGTAAGGAGTAGTCTATGGAACAGTTTTCTAACTTTCTAATACCGATATTGGATTTGAAATTGTTGTCCTTGGTTGCGATCGGAACATTTGCAGGTATTTATATTGGAGCCATTCCTGGCCTGTCGGTTACTATGGCGACTGCACTTCTTTTATCTTTAACGTATACATGGGACACGTTGGCGGCTTTAGCTTTGATTATGGGCATATATGTAGGGGGAGTGTACGGCGGTTCTCGGTCCGCAATGCTTCTAAACATTCCTGGGGCGCCATCTTCCATTGCGACGACCTTTGATGGGTATCCACTAGCATTAAAAGGGGAGGCAGGCTATGGAATTGGATTGGCAACTATCATGTCGGCGGTCGGGGGACTCATCGGGGTTCTATTTCTCGCATTTACAACGCCCTTCATATCGCAAATCGCGATTAAAGTGTCACATATCGATTATTTTCTATTGGGCGTAATGGGCTTACTCTTAATTGGCTCTTTATCAAAAGGGGATTTCACCAAGTCCCTTTTCACTGCATTCTTTGGAGTCAATATTGGACTGATCGGCCTTGATGCGATTACAGGTATTCCGATCCTGACATTCGGCAGTTTGGAATTAACTACGGGCATTAATGTCGTCGTAGCAATTCTCGGGTTATTTGGCTTCTCCGAAGTGTTGATTCAACTGACAAAATCGTTTCGGGCGGATCCCATTAAACAAGTAGGTAAAATTATTCCGAAACTGTCGGTCCTGCTTAAGTTGCTGCCGCTCTCTCTTCGAGTTTCTGTTATTGGTGTATTAACCGGGGCATTGCCGGGCGTTGGGGGTGAAATTGCCGCTTTGCTGGGGTATGATCATGCAAAACGAACGGTGAAGAAACCTTCTCGGAAATTCGGGGAGGGTGCGTATGAAGGGGTGGTCGCTCCTGAAGCGGCCAATAATGCGGCAATCGGCGGAGCTTTGATTCCAATGTTAACGCTGGGAATACCTGGCGATGCGGTCACTGCTGTTATTATTGGGGCATTGGTCATCCATGGGCTAAATCCGGGTCCGATGCTTATGGTCAATACTCCAGAGTTGTTTTGGGTAATTACGGGCGCTTTGCTTATGGCCAACCTATTTTTATTAATTTTCGGATTAACGGGAATTCGCATGTTTCAAAAAATAGTTTCTGTCCATAAAGGAATTTTGTATCCTGCCATTACTTTAATTACGATAATTGGTGCATATTCCATTAACAACAGTGTAACGGACGTATATTGGATGGCATTTTTCGGGTTGCTTGGATTTGTTTTTCGAATCCATCAGTTCCCCATTGCTCCATTTGTACTCGGTATGATTTTAGGTCCATTGATCAGTAAATCATTCAGGGGAGGAATGATGGCGGCGGGAGACGACCCACTCGTTTTCCTGAAAACTTTCGTGACGTCCCCGATTAGTGTAATCTTAACGCTTTTCATCATTCTATCCGTTGTGTTGAGTTTACGAAATAAAAACAAAATGATTGTTCAATAATAAAGAAAAACCATCAAATATGTGCTTGATGGTTTTTCTCTATTATTAAGATGAACACCCACTACACGAACTGCAGGAACTGCAGCCGCTTCCCGAGTCGGATCCGGTCCAGCCGCCTGAGTTGGAGGGTATGCCTCCGGAGCCGGCTTCGAACGTATTGACGTCGCTTGCGGTTTCATTCCAAGCATCAATCCGCTCGTCATTCCGTTCGTCGGAACCTGCTGAATAGCCCGATGCACCGCCATCGCCGCCGAATCCATCTTGTCTCTTTTTCTGGTCCTCGTAGAAATTATGCCCTTCATAGACGCCCACTCCTAAAATGGCGGGACCGTACCAATAGCCGTCGGTCTGTTGTATCCGTTTTTTCAAGTTTGGATTCGGTTGGTCTACTTGCTCTTTCGCAAACTGCAGGAAAGCATCCAGCGTTTCCACTGTCGGCGCACTCGCCCGGTGCCTGCCGTGAGTATTTTTTATATCTTCAGTTCCGTTGATGATCTGGACAATCCATTTCCCGTGCTCTTCCTTCTCCTGCAAGAAGTCGCCCCAAAGATGGGAGTGGGAGGAAACAGGGAAAAAGGAGAGGTATAAGAGATCGAACCAAGCCCGCTCTTTTGGAAGATGCTTCGGTTTCTCATGAGGGTGGTGTTCGATCGGCTCCCCTATGAATCGGTAACAAAATTCCTCATATAACACTTGCTCTTCCAAGAAGAAGTGCCAGATGTCATCGACTTTCTTCGAGAACATCGGCAACCCTTTTGACACACTTGCGAGGAGCAGAAACTTTTTCAATTCATACCAGCGTTCCCGCAACTCCTGATCGGTCAAGGAGTGCTTCGATTTGTGGATCCGGACATTGACATTTTTTTCTATCTTGTATGACCATGCCCGATTGAACTGTTGAAACAATTGTTTTGTTTCCCGGTCCGCCCAGATCGGCGGAATCAATTTTTTGGAATACAAGATCTTTTTATCTTTCAAATGAAATCTATAGTTGACGATTACGCTAATGATGGCAATCCCCAATAGGATCTTGCCAAAAGTCCAAGCCAGCTCCATTGCTTTTCCCTCCTTTTCTTACATGTTATCGCGCCCTTTTATACGCTTCAATGGGCACAAATAACCCGACGTGCCCGTAGTCATCATGTTGCAAGGTCGCGAATATGACACCGATGACTTTCCCGTCTTCATTCAAAACCGGACTGCCGCTATTGCCCCGGTACACCGGAGCTTGGATCATGACAACCGGTTCTTCCCAGTCTTTCAGTTGCGTATGATCGAGTATCGTGCCTTCATTCGCAATGCCGGAGAAACTGAGTGGATTGCCGATGAAATAAATCGGCTCATCCTTCGGGTAGTCCGGCTGTTCCGCTAATTTTAAGTAGGGGAGGTCCTTGCCATCCGCCTCGAGCACCGCGAGATCGATAGAAGGGTACGTCTCCGTCACTTTTGCGGCAAAGCGGCCATCATCCGGGAAGGAGACCATCACTTGGCTGTTGCCTTCTACGACATGATAATTGGTCAATATCGTGCCATCGCTTGAAATAGAAAAGCCCGTTCCTTTGCTGTCGCCGGTTTCAATGACGACGACGGATTTTTTATACGTCGCGATATCTTCTTGCGCCGACAAGCGCGACGATGTTTTCAGAAATTCCACCGCGGGGATGGAGAATACTTCAAATACGAAAGCGAATGTATTAACGAGCAAAACGGTAGCCATCAACCAAAACAACCATCGGGGAAACGGTCGCCGGGAGACTGGCTTGTCTTGGTTCTGTGCCCGTTCCTCCCAATATTTCCGCTGTGCTTCTAATACCAATTCTTGTAGTTCTTCATCTGTCAATTCCTCGTCTTGCTGTTGATCAGTTTCATTTGTAGTCACATGCTCACATCCAAAAGATTCTTAGATTCATTATACACGAAAGGAGCCGGATGGATTGTTTGTAACGGTGCCAGGCACTTTTACAATTTAGGGTTGATAAAGATTATCATTTGCAGTAAGATGGGTTGAGAAGGATTATCATTGATAATGAGAAAAGTGAAATACGAGATACACATCTAGGAAGGATGAGGAGTTTGATACGGGTAATCGTAATGGCATTTATCGTTGGCATCACATCGGGAGTGGGCATCGGAACGCTATCTGACGGTCCGCACAGGGAAGGGGCCATGATGGGACTTACTTCTATTGGACTCATCGCTGCTATTTCCGTAGGTGTGTATTTGTTTGATAAAAGACGGATTGCTAAATATGAAGCGTAATGAGGAAAACCGTGTCTCCGGGTGGGACACGGTTTTTTCTTTGCCTATAATGAAACACTGATTTGGAGGGGATTTAAATAAAACAGATATATTTTATTAGTACAGTGTTCGTTCTATTGTTGTTAATAAGTGGTTGTAATCAAAAACCAACCCTTGAGATGAGTGAAGTTTTAGGTCAATCAGGGGAAACGTTTAGGGGATTAGATGAAATAGAGACAACTGCGGCTTCATTTGATGGAGAAAATGATGTTAAGTTTAGGCTTATGGTTGAAGAAAATCTGACAGAAGAAGAAGCTATAATTTTATTTAACAAAATTATAGATAGTATTGTGCAATACTCAAATCAATCAGATGTATGGGATTATTATAATGGCTATTTTGACATCAAAAGTTATGAGAATGGCGTGATATATGAAGCGACAAAACTTATCGGCAAAGATTTGGATATAATGTCCAAACAAATTATGAAAAACGATTAGTCATGTCGATTTATAAAGGATTGCAAACGGATGCGTTAGCTTGGACTGTAAATCGGTCCTGTTCTTTATTAACGAGACATCAACATTGTTATTTAACACAGCCATTCCAAAATCAAAACCCTTCCGGTAAAATGGGAATATGTACCGGGTAAGGGGGGAATGGATGAATCGGATTGTATTTTTTTCACTGGTCATCTTGACGACATTTTTAATGGGATCGACGTTCGCTATCGGGAAATGGGGGATGGTGTATGCGTCCCCGCTGTTGCTCATCGCCAGCCGGTTCACACTGGCGGGATTGATCCTGGCGGTGTTCGTGAAGGGGACGCGAAAACCGCATCCGATTAAGCGGACAGACTGGGGGTGGATGGCCGCCATCGGGTTTTTCCAGACGACGTGCGCAATGGGCTTTATCTTCCTCGCACTTCGTACCGTAACGGCAGGGGAGACGGCAATTTTGACGTTCATCAACCCATTGCTCGTCATCGTTTTCGGGACCGTCTGCCTGCGTGTCCGCTACCGGCTGCAACAGTGGGTCGGCGTGCTATTCGGCTTCATCGGGGTCTTCATCACGATGGGCGCGCATTTGGAATTTCGCATCGGTACCGTTTTCGGTTTGTTATCCGCCGTCACCTGGGCAATCGCCACTTTGTTGATGAAAACGAAGGGGCACCGGTATGATACATGGGTGGTAAGTGCGTACCAGATGCTGTTTGGAGGACTGTTCCTGTTTTTGGCAAGCTTCCTGCTCGAGGAACCGTTTTTCATCATCCATACATATTCGCTTCTCCTCATCATCTGGCTGACGCTGGCGGCCTCGATCGTGCAATTTACGGTGTGGTTTTATTTGCTCAAGAAGGGGGATCCGGAGCGCACAAGCGCATTTTTGTTCTTAGCGCCGTTTTTCAGCATCCTGTCGGGGTGGCTCATTTTGGACGAGCAGCTGCATTGGACGATCTGGGTCGGGGGTGCCGCCATTTTCCTTGGGATTTTCCTTGTCAACTGGAAACTGGAAAGTCCGGGTTGGTGGAAATCCCAGCGCGTGGCAAAGGACGCTGGCCATTGACAGATTTCTCTTGCAATCAACTCTCGCATATTGGATAGTGGAAATAGACAAAGGAGTGATGCATCATGGTAGAACTGAAGAAAGTGGATTTAATGGAAGTCGTGCGGGAAGGGGCTACGCCGCCGAATTGTGATTTGACGTTGCAAATTGAAACGACGTTCGCGGAAGACGGGGTATCCCGCGGCGTATGGACAGTGGATGAGAAGTTCATTAACGGCAATGGTGTCTCGATGGGGGGCTATTTGGCGTCCGCAGCGGACATTATGATGGCGTATGCGGTCGTATCCAAACTGCAGCCGGGTCAGACCTTCGCGTCCATCGACTTACATACGACGTTCCATCGGCCAGTGTTCCCGGGGCAAGTGGAAGTGCAGGCGCGCGTGGAGCGGATGGGACGGAAAGTTGCTTATGTCGTCGCGGAATTGTCCCAGAACGAGAAAAAAGTGGGGGACGTTGTTTCCTCGGTCATGATTTTAGATAAATAAAAAACCGGCTTCTCTGAAAATGAAACCGGTTCCAAAATCGATCTATTCCGAATCCCATTCGGAGTAGATTTTTTTTGCGATCATTAGCGCATTTTGAACGCGCGGAAAGCCTGTATATGGAATGAGCTGCATGATGCATTCCACAATCTCCGTTTTCATCAGCCCGACAGTCAAGCCCCGCTTAATATGTGTGGCGATTTGCGGTTCCGCCCCTTGTGTGACGAGCGACGCGATCGTCACTAGCTGCCGCTGTTTACTATCCAAACCCGACCGCGAGTAGATTTCCCCGTAGGCAAATTCCACAATGAACCGCCGTAAATCCGGTGCCAATTCGCGCAGCGCATCCGCTGTCATCATGCGATCTGCCTCTTCTTCACTGACATAGTGCCGGATCGTGTCCAGCCCTTTATCCAATCTAGTTTCTCCCATTTCTACCCCTCCCCGATTTCATTTTACCAGAGTTTTCGGTCGGCAAGGAGATCGAATGTTGGGTATAATGAAAAAGCGAACGACAAACTGCGCATCCAGAGGAGTGGGAAGATGAACCGGACAATGGAAGAAACACATTTAAAAGAGGTTGAAAAACATTTTACGACAAGTGAATTTTGGAAGTTCATCGGGCTGGAACTGCTCGAGTTCGGGGAAGGGCGAATTAAGCTCGGCCTGCCGTATAAGAAGGAGTTCGATAATGTTCGGGATACCGTCCATGGCGGCATTTACATGGCGGTCCTCGACACGACGATGGGCATGTTCTGCCGGTCGCTCGGTTTCAACGATGTCATTACGATTCAGATGAACACCCAATTTCTGAAGCCTGTCATCGAAGGGGATATTACGGCAACCGCCGCGTTGATCAGCCAAAGCCGGACAACCGCGCTTGTGGAAGGGCGACTATTCGACGAGGGCGGAGAATTGATCGGATTCAGTACGGCGACATTCAAGACGGTCAAATGAAAAACCAGGTTGTGCAACTCAAAGTTGTACAACCTGGCGTCCAAAACTGAACTCGGCCCAAGAACGGATTTCATAGGATGGCTGAATGGCGGAATTATTGATGCGACCGCTTGGATTGAACCAGCAAGTGTCAATCCCGGCATTGCAGCCGCCCTGGATATCCGAGGTAAGAGAATCGCCGACCATCAGCACGCGGGATTTGTCGGTGATTCCCAGCTTTTCAAAGGTATAATCGAAAATCTCGACTTGGGGCTTCTTAAAGCCGGTTTCTTCAGATGCAATAATCGCTTCGAATGTGTTGCGCAATGATGATCCTGCCACACGCGCATGCTGCGCCAACGTAAAACCGTTCGTCAACACGGCCAGCCGGTAATCCGCTAACCCTGCCAACATCTCTTCCACACCTTCAATAAGATGCGATTCTTTCCCCAAATTCTCTATGTACAACTCCCCGAACTGCATCGCATCCAACTCCAGCTGGTGCTCTGCGAACAACCGGCGGAACCGCTCCACTTTCAATTCTTCCAACGTTGTCCGATCCTGCTCCAAATCATCCCATAACACCGAACTGATCGCCCGGTAGCTCTCCCGATATTCATTAAATCCATTCGGCAAATCGTAAAACTGGAATGTGTGATGTAACGCATGTTTCTCCGTTTCTGCAAAATCAAATAACGTGTCATCTAGGTCAAATAAAAACAAATCATATGGCATGTGATTGACTCCTTTTTTGAACAAGTGAGATTAGTATAGCACGGAAAAGGCCCGGGAAGGGGAGGCCGGTTTGAATGGGTGGAGTGGAAAGCCGCGAGTTACAAGGAAATAGGGTGGGATTACATACGGGGTGCAAGCAAACTGTTTTGTGTGCCCATGAAACTGGTAAAAAGCGGTCCAGTAACGAGGTAGGAAAGTCCTGAATTGCAAGAAAGTAGGGCAAGAGTGCAAGGAACTCGCCCACGAGTGCTAGCAAACCTGCTTTGTGTGCAATTAAACTTGGGTTTTGTGCAATGAAACTAGGGATGAGTGCAAGAAAACCCCTCTCCCGGGTGAGTGGGAGAGGGGTTGATCCGATTACTGTCTTTGCTTGTTGACAGTTATACTTGTGCTGCCTTTAAAAGGATTGCCATTTACATCTGTAATCTTATTTCCATCCTTAATGTTTACCACTACGTTTGCGGCATCGTATTCACTTGGCGATACAAAAGCCGTACTATCACTCTTTTTGATGGCCACAATGTTATCCGTGCCCAATGTAGAGGCGACTGTGACATCAACTACCCGATTGTTCACCAGGACTTCTAGACCTGTGATTCCATCCGCAGCTTTAATATTTTCGTTGAATGTTAATTCGATCAAATTATCTCCATTGAAGGAAGCTGATTGTAAGGTTGGTGCGATATTCTCAATGAAGGGCAACGTGATGCGGTAAGGCTGCATGGCTATACCATTTTCACCCTTGACGTTGGAACTGATCTCCAGTTGGTGTTGTCCATTGGCTGTAATGGTGCCTTCTCTTAATGTCAATAATACTTCGCGCTTGTTTCCATTGAAGATGGCATCCTCAAATACCTGTCTTCCGTCAACAGTGTAATTACCGAGGGTAAGTGCTGATTGACCCATATCCCGGTCATATGTTACAGTCACCGTTCGATTCGTAACAGTAGGGGTTCCGCTAACTGTTGGTACGGTTGTATCCTCCGCTGGAGTGAGCGTAAAGTTGACATTCAAGTCATTGGCCAATGCCGGGTCAAACGTAGCTTTAGGCAACGTCAAATTATACGTACCCATATCCTTTCCGGTCATTTTTAACCGTACGACTTTATTATTATTGCTATCGACTGATAAATTGTTGGTGCCCGTGATTGTTACATCTTTCCGGACATTTTCTGGCGTAATGACCGTTCCTATTATTTCGATACCTGCCAAATCCGCAGCAGTCATATCTCGGTTAAACGTCCATTTCACGTAGGTTTCATTGTTATCCCGTTCCACTTCCGTCCGTTCGATAGCTGGAACGATGTCCGTAAATGTCACGTTATTCGAAATACGATTTCCGACATTTCCTACCAGATCCTTGTAATCGGATACCGTGACATTGCGCACGCCGCCGTTCGTGATAGGCTGAATGGTAATCGTCACTGTATTTGTCGCCGCATCCCACACTTGTTTCGAGTTTTGCGCTTGTGTGACGCCTTCTAAATTAACGTATTTATCTGTCGCAATCTCTTGCAACGCTTCACTAAACTTCACCTTCAACGTATTCAACCCAACCGCTTGCATCGAAACAACTTCCGGTTTTGCCGTGTCCGTGACGTTCGAGTGTACGGTCACTTCCGTAGGGTTCGGATTGATGATATTGCCGCTCCAATCGGCTGCTCCAGTGATGACGACGCGATAATCGCGGTTGGCCTGTAAGCCGGAGAGGCGGATACCGGTGTTGTCCGATGTCAACTCCGCTTTGACGGCGGTTGCCTCCGTATTGCCTTGGTAAATCTTCACATTGCCCATTGTGCTTATCTCTTCCGAGAAGTTCAGTACCGCCACGCCGGCTTGTGGATACGTTACGTTCTGGTAGGTCGGCCGCACGGTGTCACTGAATGCAACCGTCTGCGTATAAAGTGCAGTGCTGACATTCTTATCCGCTTTCGTTGGAACCGCGCGAACTGTAATGCTGAACTCCGAGTTATTCGGTAGTGCGTTATTCAGTGTCAGGACGGCTGTCTTATTGTCCTCTTGCAATTGAGGTTTGAAGGTCGTTC
This sequence comes from Sporosarcina sp. 179-K 3D1 HS, assembly GCF_047228905.1. Lineage (NCBI taxonomy): Bacteria > Bacillati > Bacillota > Bacilli > Caryophanales > Caryophanaceae > Sporosarcina > Sporosarcina sp. 179-K 3D1 HS. The sequence continues at coordinate 88,191 of NZ_JBFEGI010000001.1, read as the reverse complement.
CCTCCGGCAACCCGACAAACCCGTACGTTCCTGTTTTTTCTGCTTCCTCTTTATCCACTTCCGTGTTGAACTGGACTTGGACTTTTTTCGCGTTCAAAGCAGTCACTTTGTCGACGGCTGGTGTCGCTGGTGCTTTGACCATGACCGTAATGACCAATTCTTCCGCAGAATTACCCGCTTGGTCTTCAGCATTGTAAGTTATTTTATAAGTTCCTGGTACATCGGTATCAATGGCTGTCAGACGTTCGCCAGCTTCGTTCGTGATGACTGTTTCGACCTTTACTTCTTTGTCTACGTTATCTGTCGCTGTCACAGTTGGCATTGTAAAAGCTGCACCTTTTGCCAGCTCGATAATTTTCTCACCTGTATAGTTCAGCTTCGGTGCTTCCTTGTCCACATTCTGGTCCGGTGCTTCCAAAGTGGAGGCCTTGTATAAGAAGGATGCGAATTGGCCGCGGGTCGTCGATTCTTTCGGACGGAAGTTGGTCACTCCGGTAATATTGAAGTAATCGAGCACATGGATGGAAGATCGTGCTTCCGCTTTCGCTTTCGCGAGGTCCGTCACATCTCCTTTAAAGTCCTGTTCCGATACGTATGAAATTAGATCTGTTTTATGGATGGCATTATAAGCACGCACAAGGACGATCGCCATGTTTTCGCGGGTGATGTCTTTGCCTGGCCCCAATGAACCGTCCTCATAACCGCCGAATACACGGTTGTCTTTGACGAGTGCCGCATACCTTAATAATTCGTCATTGGTCTTGCTCGTCAAGTCGGTAAAACGGGGGTTCGTCTTGTAGTCGGACGGAACATCATATCCAAGGGAAACGAGCCATTTCCCCATCATTTTTACGACATCGGAACGTGTTAACGTGCGGTTCGGCTGGAACGTGCCATCCGGATAGCCGCCGATGATGCCTGCTTCGACGAGTGCATCGATCGCTTTCTCATGTGTATTGCCGACCGTATCGGGAAAACCGGCCGCACTTGCAATTGGTGCGACCGCCGTAGCCGTCAAGGCCGCTGTTGCGACACCCACCATGAATTTACGAGATTTTTTGGAATTAATTGACATATTATAGTAGTCCTCCTCTAAAAATAGTAGAAGTAAGATAAATAAAAGAGCAGACGCCCTATCTACACCTATACCCGTAACCTAGTTTGTTAATCTTAATTTAACGAAAATAAGGCCAATCAACTAAGGTTTTATTGTTATGTAAATGAAAACTCCTACTAGTTTGCCATGAGTACCCTTATTTATTGGAAACCTCTAGTAATTTATTATTTAAACTAAGGATGGCTGTTGAGGCGCGCTCATACTTTTGGAGAAGCGATCATAAATTTCCAGGGGCGCTCATACTTCCGTGGAAACGATCATATTTCCCCACGGTCGCTCATATTCCAGGAGAACCGATCATAATTCTCCAGAACCGACCATATTTCTGCTCAACCGCTCATAAGCCCAACCTCCAACCTCCAACCTCCAACCTCTACAGCAAAAATGAAGACCCGGTCCGCCGCAGCGTCCGGGTCATACTTCTATTCCTCAATATCTCTTCTGCTCCAATCCCAACATATCTATCATCGGGCAATAGCGGGTCATGCCTTCCGCGACTTTCATCGCGCCAACCATGGACCAAAATATTTGTTTGCCGGATGGTTTTTCCCAAGCCATATTGGCGGTGGACCAAGCGAGTAACGTCAAACCGCCCGTAATCCTCAATAATGCGTTGACCGTTCCGATGTTGTGCTTCATGAGGTGCAGCTCCTTTCAGGTCTTTCTATTGAGGATTCCCCGAAGCTCCTACACTAAACAAACAAAATCCCGGACAGGACACATTTTTGTGTCACCGTCCGGGTTCCTGATCTCTTTTATCGTTCAAACACTTGATGGAGCACTTTAGTCGGCTCCATATTGATCAAATTTTTATAAATGCAGCTTTGCGGTTTTTCACGCAATACTTTCGAGAAGGAATTCGCCCATTCCGCTTCGCCGGCGATATGGACTTCCTTCCAGCCGCGGTCTTTTTTCATTTTCTCGATAACCGGACCCATTTCTTTGAAGAAACGTTCCAAGTTTTGCTTCAGCCGTTGGTCGAGATCATCGACATGGCTGCCGCCGGTTCCACGGTTCCCTGAAGGGTTCAGGCCTTTCTGCTCCCGCCATACTTGCAATCCGGAATCGAATTCAAACGTCTTTTCTTCGTGAATGAACCCCATCGCTGTATCCAAGATGCGGACTTCCCCGAAACTCGGCAAGACAATTCCCGCTTCTGGATAAGCTTTCAACATGTATTCCAATTGTTCCGTCTCGGGATGCTTCTCCCAATAGAAATTCGTCTTGACCGGAACTTGGACATAATGGACGGACCACAACTCGGGGTTCGCCGACGCAAAAATAACGACTCCCTTATGTAAGCCGTTTTGGTTGTTCCCGATTTCTTTTTCCACTTTCTCCCGGAGTTTTTTATAGGCCTTTAATTCAACTTCGTTCTTGGAGGCCTGCAAATACTCCTGAATCCGTTTCAATCCATTCTTCAGCTGGATTTTCCAAGCACCGTTCGCCTGCTCGGGATCGGCCGGATTCGTATTCAAATACACACTTAGCACACATCGATCATCACACTGAAAATCTTGTAAGGCTTGAAGTTCTTTGCTCAATGTCATTTATCCTTCAACTCCTCGTCATGTACTCTCCATATCCTTTACCCTATTATTCTATTGATAAACATGAAAAAGATGCCCGATTGCCCGATTTTCGTTACACTATACAAGAAGTCGCAACTTAGAGAGGAATAGATCAACATGAAAGGCACTTCGCATTTAGTGATCGGCACGGCTGCAGGAGCGTGTGCTGGTCTTTATCTCAATGCAGATCCGCTGACGCTTGTCATTTGTGCCGCTGTTGGAGGCTTATCGGGTGTCATGCCCGATTTGGATACAAACGGCTTGGCCAGCAACACGGTCACCTTATCCAAAAAGAAGGTGAAAACCCCGCTTTTGCTCATGGGCATCGGAGTTGTCATTTATGCGTTCTATCAATTCATTCAGGGAACGGACGCCATGCTTTTCAAACAGCTCGGGATAGGGGTCGGAATGGTCATCTTATCGGCTGTCATCACCCAGAAGCGGATGCTGACGTTAACAGGTGTCGGCATTGTGATGGGGGGAGTGGCGCTCGATCGGACATGGCTTGTATTACTTGGTATCTTCGTCATCCTCGCTTCCTTCCTCCCACATCGCTCCTACACCCATTCTCTATTGGGCCTAGGATTTTTCTCGCTCATTTTACAATTGGCTCAGACGGATCTGCAGTTGGAAGGCTTGTATTTGGCAGGAATGGCAGGTTATGCGAGTCATTTAGTTGCGGATATGAGAATCTTGCCGATGAATCGGCGGGGCGTCAAATTGTTCGCGCCTGTTTGGAATAAAGAGTTTTAATTAGAAAAAAGGTGCCCTGTTTTCAAAAACAGGGCACCATATTTTTATTGAAATAAATTGATGGTTGTGATGATGATCGGCATGGCGAACACATCGATTAGGAACGCACCGACGATCGGGACGATGAGATAGGCTTTTCTTGACGGTCCGAAACGTTCCGTCACCGCGGCCATATTTGCCATGGCGTTTGGTGTAGCACCTAATCCATGTCCGGTGAAGCCCGCAACCATGACGGCAGCATCGTAGTCCTTGCCGAGGAGGCGGAACAAGACGAAAATGCCGAATAGAACGATGAAGAGAACTTGGACAAAAACGATGACGAGCAATGGAAGGGCAAGTCCAGCAACTTCCCAAAGCTTGATGCTCATTAAAGCCATTGATAGGAAAATGCCCAATGTAATATCGCCGATCAAGCCGATGCTCTTCATATGGATGGCCCGCGGATTGAATTTATCCACGATATTCCGGACAATGACCGCCACGAACATCGCGCCTACATACCCAGGGAGGACAAAGCCGGTCGCTTCGGAGAATAGTTCGCCCAAGTATGTGCCTAAAGCCATACAGAGTGTAATAAGCAAAATTTGTGTAAAAAAGGTGTTTGTTTCGATTTCCAGCTCATCTTTCTCAACGGAAAAGCCTTCAACTTCTTCGGTTTCGGTCGGTTTCAAATCATATTTTGAAACGAGGAATTTGACGACCGGGCCACCGACGAGACCGCCTGCGACGAGACCGAATGTTGCAGCCGCAATCCCGATGGAAAGTGCAGAATCGATACCGAGGTCTTCGACAGTTTGACCGAAAGCCGTTGCAGCCCCATGTCCGCCTTCCATCGATACTGCTCCGGCCATCATCCCGATTAGTGGATGAATATCAAAGAGGGAAGCCATCGATACCCCGATGGCATTTTGGGCCAGGGCCAAAAATCCACAAGCCAGCCAATAGATGACGAGTAATTTCCCGCCTAGTTTCACCAGTTTGAAACTTGCCCCGAGACCGACTGTCGTAAAGAAGGTGAGCATGAACAAACTTTGTAGCGATGTATCCAATGTGAAATTCAAAAAGCCGAGCGATTTGCCAATGGTGGCGAAAATGGCGAAAAGCAGACCGCCGACAACGGGCGCGGGTATACAGAATTTCTTCAGGACCCCTACATTTCTCACTAAGTATCTTCCCAGCACCAATAAGGCGATGGCCAAGAAGATGGTCGTGATCTGATTTAGTTCGATCGTCATTATTTAGTCCCCCCTAAAAAAGTGGTGATGGCTTCATTCGTCAGATATGCCCCTAGTTTAACTGTGCGATTGTTTTCATCCACCGATGGATTCACTTCCGAAATATCGAATGAAAGCGTATTCTCTTTGGAGGTGACGGTGCGAATGATCGTACGGACAATGGAAGGATCCAATCCGAACGGGGAAGGGGCACTGACGCCAGGAGCAAATGCGGCATTCAATACATCCGTGCAAAGTGTAAGCATGATGTAATCATGATTGGCGATGAACGCTTCAATCGCTTGTACGGCATTCTCCATCGGACCCACAGTCAAATCTTCTTCATATAAATAGGTGGCTCCGAGCTCGTCCGCTTTATCGAAAAGTTCTTGTGTGTTGCCGTATCGTTGGATACCCAGTACAAAATAATCCGTATGGTTGTCTTTCTCTAAAATCTGTCTGAACATCGTCCCGGAAGACGGTTGTTCGTCATAAGAACGCATATCGAAATGGGCATCGATATTAATGATTCCAAGCGTTGCCTCGTTGCCGATGAACTTGCGTACACCCAAATAATGGCCATACGCCGTTTCATGTCCCCCACCCAAAATGATTGGAGTGGTGCCAGTAGATAACACTCCTGCCACGACATCCCCTAAGTCACGTTGGGCTTCTTCCAATTGATTCCCTTCACATCGGAGGTTTCCGAGGTCGACAACTCTTTTTTCTTCACTCATCTTCCATGGTAATTTTGCGAGTTCCTCCCGTATTGCGTCAGGACCTGCAGCGGCACCAAGTCGTCCTTTGTTCCGGCGGACGCCTTCTTCGCATTCGAATCCGATTAATGCACAAGTTGAAGAGGGAACGGCTTTTTGTTGAAGCTCTCCAAATTCGATGATTTGGTGATAGCGGAAACTGGATCGATTAGTATGATGATCCGTCCGACCTGACCAAATAGTTTGATCTACTTTACGTAGCATTACAATCAACATCCTTTCTGAAAAAACGGAAAATATAATGTATAAAATGAACTGAAAAAAACGCTGACCCATAGGCTTCGGTAGTGGTAAAGTTTCCCTGCCCATCCGCAGAAAGCGTTTGCTTTGAGCAGAAGAGCACGTAAATTGCTACTAAATTTATTATAAGGGGGTACATTTATAATTTCTAATATATAATTATTATGAAACGATAGTTTGAAACTATAAATGGAAAGATGGAATTAACATGGACTTAAAGCAATTAACGTACTTTGTCACAGTTGTCGAGCAGATGAGCTTTTCAAAAGCGGCTCATATACTTCATATTTCCCAACCATCTCTTAGTAATGCCATCAAAAATCTGGAAGAAGAGGTCGGCTTTCGAATTTTGGAACGAAGTACGCGGAATATCGAGTTGACGGAGTCGGGGCATATCCTCTACAAGAGGGCGGTCCGAATTTTATTGGAAATGAAGATTGTGGAAAAGGAAATGCAGGAAGTGAGGATGATCGGAAATGGGGAACTCCGGATCGGCATGATTGAATCGGCCAAGCATTGGATCCCCAAAGTGATCCGTCAATATGAGGATGAATTTTCCGATATGCAGTTGTTGTTAACGGAAGTGCTGAGCGGGGAGAACGTGAAACGTTCTTTACGCCAATATAAGACTCATTTCATCATCACGAACCAGTTAATTGATGAATCGGATATTGTGAGCATCCCGCTGTATAAGGAAAAACTCGTTCTCGTCCTCCATGAGAGTCACCCGTTAGCGGCCAAAGATTCTATTGGACTGCAGGATTTGCAGCATGAGCCGTTCATCATCACCAGTGCAGGGTTTCAAACGAGAGAGGATGTCTTATCGGCGTTCGCGTCAGAACAGCTCCAACTGCAAATAAAATATGAAGTCGAACGGTTTGAAACAGCGTTGAGCCTCATACTTGAAAATCTCGGAGTATCGCTCATGCCGGAGAATTATTTAGCGGACCGTCACGAGAAGCGCCTCGTTCATAAGGTCATTTCTTCCCCTTCATTGGAACGCACCGTGTACTTGACGTATATGAAAAATCGCTACATGGCCCCGGCCATCCGTGTGTTTCTCGATAAAATCACCCGATTTTTCAGTTGAAAATGAAGGCGATTCGTCTATCGCAAAGAGGACTTTGCATAGTCATCTTTTATTTTTCGGTATCACTAACCCCCTCCGCGCATACCTTGTATAAATCAAACCCTGAATGGAGGGGACCTCATATTGGACATCTTACACAAACTGAGAAGTTATCGGGAAGAAGAGAACAGCTTAAAGTGGGAAGGGACGTTCGCTGAGTATTTGGACATCGTGAAAGCACGGAAAGAAGTTGCCCAAACTGCTCACTCGCGAGTCTATCATATGATCAAAAGTGCGGGAGCGTCGGAAAAAGACGGGCAAAAGGTGCATCATTTTTTTGGTGGAGAAATTTTTGGGCTAGAAGAGGCAATCGACCGGCTCGTGGAAGAGTATTTCCACCCGGCGGCCAAGCGACTGGATGTACGGAAACGGATTTTATTGCTCATGGGCCCGGTAAGTGGCGGGAAATCGACGATTGTGACGTTATTGAAACGTGGTTTGGAGCAATACTCCAAGACGGACGAAGGGGCAGTGTATGCCATCAAAGGCTGCCCGATGCATGAAGACCCGCTGCATTTGATTCCCCCGGAATTAAGGGATGACTTTTACGAGGAATATGGTATCCGGATCGAAGGCAGTCTATCCCCATTGAATACGATGCGATTGGAAAAAGAGTACGACGGCCGAATTGAAAATGTCATGATCGAGCGGATTCTCTTCTCGGAGGATCGGCGCGTCGGCATCGGAACGTTCACCCCGTCCGATCCGAAGTCACAGGATATTGCTGATTTGACGGGCAGCATCGATTTCTCTACCATTGCCGAATTCGGTTCGGAATCGGATCCGCGTGCCTACCGGTTCGACGGCGAGTTGAATAAAGCGAATCGGGGCATCATGGAGTTCCAGGAAATGTTGAAGCTGGATGAAAAGTTTCTCTGGCACTTGCTTTCATTGACCCAAGAAGGGAATTTCAAGGCGGGCCGTTTTGCCTTGATCAGCGCAGATGAATTGATTGTGGCGCATACGAATGAGACGGAGTACCGTTCCTTTATTGCCAATAAAAAGAACGAAGCGCTTCATTCGCGGATCATCGTCATTCCGATCCCGTACAATCTGAAAGTGAGCCAGGAAGAGCGCATTTATGAAAAGATGATCAGCGACAGCGACATGGCCCATGTCCATATCGCTCCTCATGCACTGCGGGTGGCTGCCATTTTCTCTGTGCTCACCCGATTGAAAGTGTCGAAGAAGCAAGGTATCGATATTTTGAAGAAAATGCGTTTGTATGACGGTGAAAATGTGGAAGGCTTCAACCGGGTCGATGTCGAGGAGCTGAAGAAGGAGTTCCAGGATGAAGGAATGAGCGGCATCGATCCACGCTATGTCATCAACCGGATTTCATCGGCCATCATTCGTAAAGAAGTGCCGTCCATCAATGCGCTCGACGTACTTCGCTCCTTGAAGGATGGGCTCGACCAGCACGCTTCCATTTCGAAGGAAGACCGCGAGAATTATATGAACTATATCGGCATCGCTCGCCGGGAGTACGATGAAATGGCGAAAAAAGAAGTCCAGAAGGCGTTCGTCTACTCCTACGAAGAATCTGCCAAGACGCTCATGGATAATTATTTGGATAATGTAGAAGCATTCTGCAATAAAAATAAAATACGGGATCCGTTGACTGGTGAAGAGATGAACCCGGACGAAAAGCTTATGCGGTCCATCGAAGAACAAATCGGAGTATCCGAAAATGCGAAAAAGTCGTTCCGGGAAGAAATCCTCATCCGGATCTCCGCATACGCGAGAAAAGGGCAGCGGTTTGATTACCGTTCGCATGACCGGTTGCGGGAAGCGATCCAGAAAAAATTGTTCGCCGATTTAAAGGACGTCGTCAAGATTACGACCTCCACCGCTACGCCGGATGAATCACAATTGAAGAAAATCAATGAGGTTGTCGTTCGGCTCATCGATGAACACGGCTACAATTCAACGTCTGCCAATGAGTTGCTTCGTTATGTGGGAAGCCTCCTAAACCGATAATGGATGAAAAAACAAGACTGTTTGTCCCGAGGTCTTGTTTTTTCATAATCAAAATGAGGAAGGCCGTCAAGAAACGTTTCTACGGTGCATAGAATAGAGACAAATACAAAATACAATCGGATGATAGATGGGTGTGGATAAAATGGATGAAAAGCACAATGGCCGTTTTGTCGTCTCACAGGAAAACTGGTCCCTCCATCGGAAAGGTTATCAAGATCAAAAAAGGCATATGGACAAAGTGAAGGAAGCGATTCAAAAGAATTTGCCGGATTTGATCAGTGAAGAAAGCATCATCATGTCGGATGGCAGCGGTATTATCAAAATCCCGATCCGCTCATTGGATGAATATAAAATACGCTATAATCACGATAAATCGAAACATGTGGGGCAAGGGACCGGCGACAGTCAAGTCGGAGATGTCGTCGCGAAGGATGGTTCGAAAGGGAAAGAAGGTTCGGGGGAAGGAAAAGAAGCAGGAGATCGTCCAGGGCAGGATTATTATGAAGCCGAGATTTCCATTGCAGAGTTGGAACAAATTTTATTCGATGAAATGGCGTTGCCTAATCTGGAAGAACGGGAACAGGCGGATAGCACAACAGAAAAAATTGAGTTTAATGATATCCGGAAAAAAGGGTTGATCGGCAATATCGATAAGAAGCGGACGATCTTGTCTGCCATCAAGCGCAATGCGTTGCATGGCAGTGCCGTCATCTCGCCGATTCATAATGACGATTTGCGTTTCAAGACTTGGGATGAAATACAGAAACCGGAATCGAAAGCGGTCGTTCTTGCGATGATGGACACAAGTGGTTCGATGGGTAATTTCGAAAAAAACATCGCCCGCAGCTTCTTTTATTGGATGACCAAGTTTTTACGGTCCCAATACCAGTCGGTGGAAATTGAATTTATTGCCCACCACATTGAAGCGAGCGTCGTGACGGAAGAGCAGTTTTTTACAAAAGGGCAAAGCGGCGGGACGAAATGTTCGTCCGCCTATCTGAAGGCATTGGAGCTCATCGGCGAAAAATACAATCCGTCCCGTTATAATATTTACCCTTTCCATTTTTCCGATGGCGAGAATATGTCAAATGACAACAAGCTTTGCCTGGAGCTCGTCCACGAACTGATGTCCATATGCAATATGTTCGGCTATGGGGAAGTGAATGAGCACCGGCGCTATTCGACGATGATGTCCGCTTTCAAGACGATCGAACATTCGAAATTCCGCCATTATATTTTGAAGGAAAAGCAGGATGTCTACCATGCGTTAAAAAGTTTCTTCAAAAAGCAGTCAGAGGGGGGAACGGATTGACGGACCAAGGAGAATTGTTGCGCGCCATTGATGAAATAACGGAAATTGCGACGGGGTTCGGCCTCGATTTCTACCCGATGCGTTATGAAATTTGCCCCGCAGATATCATCTACACATTCGGCGCATACGGCATGCCCACGCGGTTCACCCATTGGAGTTTCGGGAAGCAATTCCACAAGATGAAACTCCAATACGACCTTGGGTTGAGCAAAATCTATGAATTGGTCATCAACTCCGATCCGTGCTACGCCTTCTTGTTAGACACGAATAGTTTGATTCAAAATAAAATGATTGTCGCCCACGTATTAGCCCACTGCGACTTCTTTAAGAACAATGCTCGTTTCTCCAACACGAGACGGGATATGGTGGAAAGCATGACAGCAACGGCGGAGCGGATCGCGGATTATGAATTGATCCATGGCAAGGAGAAAGTCGAACGCTTTCTGGATGCGGTGTTGGCGATTCAAGAACATGTCGATCCGACGCTCATGAGGCGGAGCCAACAAAATGATGTTCCTGAGGAAGAGGCAGCTCCACGGAAAACGCAATACGATGATCTTTGGAATTTGAACGGGACAGAAAAGGAAAAGAAATCGACTGCTTCCAAAAGGCCTAAAATCCCATTGGAGCCGGAAAAAGATATATTGCTCTTCATTTTGGAGCATAGCCGGGAGCTCGATGAATGGCAGCGGGATATTCTGACGATGTTGCGGGAGGAAATGTTGTATTTCTGGCCGCAGATGGAAACGAAAATAATGAATGAAGGTTGGGCGACGTATTGGCATCAGCGGATTTTGCGGGAAATGGACATGACGCCATCGGAAACGTTGGAATTTGCCAAACTGAACGCCAACGTCATTCAACCGTCGCCTACGTCCATTAACCCATATTACTTGGGTCTAAAAATTTTCGAAGACATTGAAAGGCGTTATGACAATCCGACAGAAGAAATGCGCAAATTCGGGGTTCAGCCGGGAACAGGACGGAGCATGCTATTTGACGTCCGGGAAGTCGAGTCGGATAGCTCGTTCATCCGGAATTATTTGACGAAGGAATTGATCGAGCAAGAGGACTTATATATTTTCCAGAAACAAGGCGCGGAATATAAAATCAGCACAAAGGACTTCGAAGAAATCCGAGATCGGTTGGTGTCCATGCGCGTTAACGGGGGATTCCCGTACATCGTTGTTGAAGACGGAGACTATCTTCGCAACGGGGAATTGTATTTGAAGCATCACTATGAAGGAACCGAACTCGATTTGCCTTATTTAGAAAACGTGCTTCCTTATCTTCATCAACTTTGGGGACGGATCGTCCATCTGGAGACGTACGTCAATGAAAAACCGATCGTCTACTCATATGACGGTCGGAAAGTATATCGTCGGACGAAGGAAGCGTGAAAACCATGATATAAATAGCCAGTTGACGGGAACTCCCGCCACTGGCTATTTCGGTTAACTCTGACAGTATTCCTGTACATCTTTACATCTCTACAAATATCCCATCCAAATCAGGCTCTTTGGTTAACAGCCCCGTCTCCAACATCCACTCCGCCGTCACTTTCCACGTCTCTGCATCCTGCTCCCCGAACGCATTTGGGGCTTTCATTTTCGGAAGAAGGATGGAAAGAGATTCTTTTTCCACTTCCTCAACAAGCGGGAAGTTGGCTTCATCTTGATGTTTCAATAAAGTCGATAAGGCTTCGTCCGGGTCATTTTCCATATCGGCAAACGCTTTTCCGGCCGCCCGCCAAAAAGCTCGGATATTTTCATGCTCCTTCTCCCATGTATCATCGCTCGTTACGACCACAAGCTCATAAAAAGAAGGAACGCCGTACTCAGTCGGATCGATATGGCCCGTTGGAAAGCCCTCGTGCTCCAGAAGGGGCACTTCATGATTAATATACGCGCCGATGACCGCGTCTGTCTTTTCGGAAACTAAAGAGGAAGTGAGCTCAAACCCGACATCCACCATTTCCACTTTACTGTAGTCGGCGCCATCGGTTTCCATCATCGTCTCTAGCATTGCTTCATTCAATGGAATTCCCGTAAAACCGACCGTTTTGCCTTCTAAATCCTTTGGACTGGCAATGCCGCTGCTCTGTAAAAATGCCACATGATTCAAAGGGGAACGGACAAGCGTGCCCACAGATTTGATTCCGATTCCTTGTTCCGTCTTCGCAATGAGCACATCCGGCTGGTAGGTAATACCGAGCGTCACTTTGCTGGCTGCCGCCAAGTTGATCGGATCTGATGGATTTGCTGGGAATTGAATATCCACTTCAATTCCTTCCTCTTCGAAATAGCCTTTTTCTTGCGCTACATATAAAAAGCTGTGCACCGCGTTCGGATACCAATCCAGCATGATGCTCACCTTTTGATTTTGTTCTTCTTCCGTTTGGCTGCATGCACTTACTATAAGCAGCAGCACGGCACTCGCCAGTAAAACCACTAGTTTCTTCAATTTTGAGACCTCCACTTGAACAATCGTTTTTCAATCAATGCAACACATAAAAATAAAAGGATGCCAATTCCAGTCAACACGAGAATCGGCGCAAACACAGCCGCTCCGTCAAATTGCGTCATCATGCGCCTGCTGAAATAACCGAGTCCCGCTTGTGCTCCGAGCCATTCCCCGATGGCAGCACCGATGACACTCATCGTCACCGCAATCTTCAATCCCGAAAAGAAATGGGGCAGCGCAGCCGGCACGGAATACTTCCAAAAAATATCGCGCGGGGTGGCGCCCATTGTCCGTAGTAATTCCCGGGCATCTTTTTGACCCGCCGATAAGCCGTCGAAAGTGTTCACCGTAATCGGAAAAAACGTAATGAGGACTGTGACGGCCACTTTACTCCAAATTGTATAGCCAAACCACAGAACGAAAATGGGGGCAAGGGCAATGACCGGAATCATCTGCGAAGCGATGAGCAGTGGATAGACCGCTTTTCGCACAGCCGGCTTGGCATGCATCCAAACCGCTACGGCTGTTCCCATACCGATGGATAAGCACAACCCAATGACAATGACCGTAAACGTGACAGGCAAATGCTTGAGGAGCAGCACCTCCTTCAACTCCCACAGCCGGATGACGATTTGCACAGGCGAGGGCAGGATGAAGGTTTTATTCAATAATCGGGCGCCGGCTTCCCAAACACCGAGTAGGATGGCAACGATGGCAACAGAAGAGGGGTTTCTCATATCCTCACCTCGGATTTCAGTGTTTCCAGCAATTGCTCCTTCAGCGCCAAGATGGCGGGTGCATGCAAATCTTTTCGCGTCCGGGGTCTCGGAAGCGGCACTACCATTTCTTCCAATGAAGTGACAGGTGAGTTTTGCACGACGAAAATCCTATCTGACAGGAAGAGTGCTTCTTCCACGTCATGGGTGATGAAAAGGATCGTCGATTTCTGAAGGTCCCATTGCCGGAGCAGCCATTCCTGCATCGACAGGCGAGTAATCGCATCGAGGGCGGAAAACGGCTCATCTAGTAATAGTAGCGGACTTCCGGAGAGAACGGCTCGCAAAAAGGCGACCCGCTGCTTCATGCCGCCTGATAATTCTGCGGGATATTTTTCACCCGTTCCCCCAAGGCCGAACTGATCCAATAAAGGCACAACCCGTTCCCGGGCGGCCCGTTTTTTCATTCCCTTCACTTCAAGCGGAAGGCAAGCATTTTCAATAATGGTACGCCATGGCAACAACAAATCTTGTTGCGGCATATAGCCGACATTTCCGAGAAGCGGCTCGTCTATTTTTCCATTGAAAACGATCCGGCCCGCTGATGGAGATGCCAGCCCTGTCGCGAGTCGGAATAGCGTGCTTTTCCCTGAACCGCTCGCCCCGACAATCGAGATGAATTCCTCTGGATATACTTGAAAGCTCAAGCGATCCAGGATGTTGGTCTGACCATCATAACTGTATGACACACCATCAAACTTGAGCATGGTGGTTTTCGGCTCCTGGCCACATCTGTTTCGAATTCGCCATGTCCCAGAACATGTATTCAAAACGAGTCGTGTTCAAGAAAATTTCCTCCAGCCTTTGCAACTCATGCTCCGGTTTGCCTTCCGCATACTGATCCATCAGTTCGATGCACCAAGACGCCAGTTCACCGAATTCTTCGGAAGCGTACATGCGGATCCAATCTCCGTACAACGGATGATCCGCTGCCCCCGGAATGGCGCTTAGCTCTTTCCCGATCTCCCAATAGCTCCAAGCGCATGGCAGCAGTGCCGCGACGACTTCCGCCACGGTGCCGTTCTGGCAGACATGCAGCATGTAATGGGTGTACGCGAGCACGATTGGCGAAGGCTGTGCCGACTCCAGCTCTTCCTCGGAAATGCCGAATCGTTTGGCATAACTTCTATGCAGTTCCATCTCCGTATTCAGGGTCCCATCCAGTAAAGAAGCGAATCGTCCCATCGTCTGTAAATCAGTCGCCTTCACTGCCCCGATCGCAAACACTTTCGCATAATCTATCAAATATAAATAGTCCTGCACCATATAAAAACGGAACTTATCCGGATCCAACGTGCCGTCTCCGATTCCTCGGACAAACGGATGTGCGTGATTCTGCCTCCATATCGGCAACGTCTTCTCGTGCAAACGGTCTGTGAACTTCATGTCTGATATCCCCTTTCTATTTGCCCAAAATAAAAATCCACCTCTTGAAGAAGAAGTGGATGAAAGACATTCGAAAGCACAACCGGACACAGACCGGCAGAATGTAACTGCTCAACACCTCTTCCTTACGCCGGCATGATCCGGTTCAAGTTATAAGGGTTAAGGCCAATGCCTCTCTCAGCTCTGTGCGAGCACCCCTAGCGGTGAATCTTATGAAGTTGGATTGCCCCATTATAAACATAGATGGATTGGAAGGTCAACTGCGCCTATGGAAATCCTTGGGGTATCAAAGGGAATCTCCGTCACGCAACCAGGTGCCGGTTCATATACATAGGAGGGGAGGAGGCAGAGGAAATGGTTTCATTGACACCGATATTCCTGGACGGCCACGCGTTCACCGCCACGACGGTCCGTCTACCGAAAACCACGTTGCTGACAGTTTCAAACGACGTGGGCTATATTATGTGCGGCGCACTCGACGTGGAACTGCTCAACACCCTGCTGATCGATCGCCAAATCATTGCGGGCCGTGCGGTGGGGGTTAAAACAATCGAACAATTGTTGAAAGCGCCGCTTGAATCGGTCACGATCGAAGCGGAACGGCTTGGGATACGCAAAGGGATGAGCGGGGAAGAGGCATTATTGAAAATGGTGTAGAACGAACAGCTCCTAATGAGACGATTCTCTGTGGAGCTGTTTTTGGGCATTTATTTACTTGATTACCAAATACTCCTACTACAGTTGGATCAATTGCCACGAGAGTTTCCCTGCGCCCTGACAGTTTCGGGAATAGCCCTTACAGTTCGCCTGATTGCCATGAGAGTTACCCCGCGCCACAACAGCTTCTCCCTTGAGCCCGAAAATGCCCCCTCACCACCCTTACCTCAAACACCAAATAATGAAAACGCACATAAACTAAAGCAAAGCAAGGAGGTTAGTCATGGAAAAAGAACAAGCGTCTCCGCGGAAGCCGAAATCAGCCCGGGCGAAATGGCATCTGTTTGAAGTGATCGGAATTTTATTGGTTTTTGCCTCGTTAGTTATCTTGCTCGCCGTTCCGGATTCCCTGTCAACATTTTTCAATACGGTCATCGGTGAAGTGAAACCGATTGTCGTCGATATTTTCCTGACGAGTGAAGTGGGGATCGCCATCATCATCAGTGTCATTTTTGGGCGGTTGTTGGAGCGTCTCGGTTTTACGGACGGGTTGATCCGTCTGTTTGTTCCGGTCATGAAATGGTTCCGTATCAATCCCTCTGTCATCGTGCCAAGTGTTTACAACATTCTCGGTGACATTAACGCAGCCGGAAAAATTGCCGGCCCGATTCTCGTCAAAGCCAAAGCGACGAAGGCGGAGCAGAAAATCGCCATTGCGACGATGGTTCAATCGCCACAATCGTTCGCGACCTTGGTGTTAGGCCTCATTGCCCTATCTGTATTCGGCATCCAAGCATTTCCGCTCATCGTCCTCT
The DNA here is from genome assembly GCF_047228905.1 of Sporosarcina sp. 179-K 3D1 HS. Lineage (NCBI taxonomy): Bacteria > Bacillati > Bacillota > Bacilli > Caryophanales > Caryophanaceae > Sporosarcina > Sporosarcina sp. 179-K 3D1 HS. The sequence goes on along the minus strand of NZ_JBFEGI010000001.1, from coordinate 72,002 downwards.
CCATTTTTCTACCAATTATAATCGTCCCAATCCTCTTATCCAAAACAATCTATCGAGATACAAAAAAAGTGGAACTCCAAGAACTTCCGCGTTTCACTCCCAAAACCCGATTTCTTCATACCATATTCGCTTCTGCAAAAGAGGGGGCAGAACTGCTTTTCTTACTCATCATCCCAGCGGTAGCGGCGGTCTTTTTCTTCATTGGCGCATTTAAATTCTTCGGCCTCTGGGGTACGATCGAAGCGGCTTTGACATCGGCGCTGACGTTCATGAACATCGAACCCGCGACAGGCATCGTATCCATTTTAGCCGCACCGACCCTGGCAGTCGCACAACTCGCAGATTTGGCTGCCACGGTGGATCCAAAACTGATTGTCGGATCGTTCGTCCTCGCCAATTCCGGCTTGCCATTATCCGTCATTTTCGGCCAAGTGCCGGTCACTTGGGCTGAAATTTCAAGTTTGAATGAAAGGGAAGCGTTGATGGCGGCGATTGTCGGAATGGTGATCCGCCTAGCGACGGCTTGGATTTTAGCCACTTTCCTGACGCCATTCCTGCTGGGTTAGAGGGATGAATCAAACCTACCTCGTCAAAGGGAAAAAGTTCGTGACCGTCACCCCTATCGGAACGGTGAAGGACGGAGCCATGCGCATCAAAGATGGAAAAATCACAGAAATCGGACCTGCCGTGAAGCTGACAGAACAATTTCCGACCGACCGAATACTGGACTACGGAGAGTGTGTCATTACACCTTCCTTGGTCGATTGTCATACCCATTTGCTTGAATTCGCACCGACGATGTTGTATCCGGTTACACCGGAAACCCATTTCCATGCTGGAAGGGCCATCCTGTTCAAGGCATTACGTTCAGGAATCACTGCGCTTGGCGAGCAGATTTGCGGCCACCCGCTCTGTGATTTCTCAGTGGCAGACTACCGGAATGCCGTGTCGGATATTCCAATGGATATTTCATTTGCCACGACAAGCATTTCCATAGGTTTCCCGGAGCTGGCCCACTATAGCGCAATCACTCAAACGAATGCCATCCGCAAAAGCGATCTGATCGATCCGCAATTAATCCAGAGAATCGCAACTGAAAGCGATTTTCCCGGTGAGAATATCTTCATCAATGCGACGCCCGCCAACTTTATACAAGAAGTGGTCCCGCGAGCAGGAGAAATCATTTATACGTTGGAAGAATTAAAGTTGATTACCTCCATTTACCATAAAGTCGGCAAGCGGATCGGTGCCCATGTGGCAGGGGAGGAGGGCATTCGCAAAGCGCTTCGGGCAGGTATAGATGTCCTTCATCATGCGCACGGCATCACGGAGGAGCTGCTCGAGCAAGCGGTCAAACAAAAAGTTCGCATTGTGGCCACCCCTCTCGGAGGCACTCATTTGCCACCTAATTCTCCGCATGAAATCATGCGATTTATAGAGAAAGGGATGCGTGTTTCCATTTCGACAGATGCTTATCTTCCGCCTTACCCAGGGGTTCCGTGGCTTCCATATAACAACCAAACCCCCCGCGGACCGGAAGAATTGATGCGAATTGCGCATCCGGCGATGGTCCTTTTACAATTCCGCCAAATGGATGAAAATGAAATTCTCGCTTTACTCACCTCTCATCCGGCTGAAATACTCGGAAAAGGGGATCGGTTCGGGAAGTTGGCACCTGGAATGGACGCCAATTTTCTGGTGGCGGAAGGAATCCCAGGTTTGGACATCACGGATCCCAGGCAAATCAAAGCGGTCTTCATGAAGGGACAGAAAGTGATTCAGCGAATATAACATACCGCGGGCAGGACAATTTCCTGCTCTTTTTTCTAGGAATCAATTTTGGACAGGCAAAATCGGATGCGTTATGATGGAATTACTTAGCACGTACTACCATTTGAAAAAGAGGTGGGAAAGGAGCAATCCGCATTTGGCTTGGCTGTATGTATTATTTGCCGCGATTATTGAGTTGTTTTGGGTAATTGGTCTTCGCTATTCCGATTCTTTATTGGATTGGAGCTTGACAATCATTGCGATTGTGTTCAGTTTTTATTTCATCATCAAAGCTTGTGAGAAATTGCCTTCCGGCACGGTGTATGCGGTGTTTACAGGATCTGGAGCCGCCGCGATTTTCATCATCGATGTTGTCGTCTTCCAATCTGCTTTTTCTTGGGTCCAAGCTGGATGTGTTGGGTTGATCATATTAGGGGTCGTCGGTTTAAAAATGGCAGATCCTCCTATAGATGAACCGGAAGCGACGGCTGGGGGTGGCAGCTAATGGCTTGGCTCTATTTGGTGATTGCCAGTTTCGGAGAGATTTTTGGTGTCCTGGCTATCAATCTATTCAACCAAAAAAGATCGATGTTACGACTTCTCTGGATTGTCGTCACATTCGGCTTCGGCTTTCTGTTCCTCTGGCTCGCCATGCGGGAAATCCCCATGGGAACCGCGTATGCGGTATGGACCGGATTAGGGGCCGCTGGGACAGTATTAATGGGAATCCTCATTTTTAAAGAACCAGGGAATTGGAAACGGCTGATTTTCTTATTGTTGATCATAAGCGGCGCCGTGGGATTGAAATTATTCAGCTGAATGGTTACATGGACAATGTAAAGCTACTTGATTATTAATATCATAGAAAAAGGCCGTCCAGTGAAGAACGGCCAGGGGAGTGCGCATGAAGTTTAAAAAGTTTTCCATCACCTTCTTAACCCATTTTCCGAAGGCACTTCAAGGTATGCTGAATGTTTCCCTTGTGTTATTAGCGATTGTCCTATCGATCTTGTTAGGGAAAGAACTCTTTATCTTCATTGAAATAATGATGGCACAAGAAAGCAATGACTATAAATTATTCTTGGCACATATTCTCATATTCTTTCTCTATTTCGAATTCATTACTATGATCGTCAAGTATTTCAAGGAAGACTATCATTTTCCTTTGCGATATTTCCTGTATATCGGCATAACAGCGATGGTCCGTTTGATCATTGTGGATCACGGACACCCCGTGAATACACTGCTCTATTCGCTAGTGATCTTGGTGTTGATCATCGGCTATTTCATTATGAATATTACGCCGCGCGACCGTCCGGACAGCCGATGGTTCTTTAAACAGGAGTGACTTATTTCGTTGCCAGGAAAGCGGGTTCGTCCATCGGCAATTTCGAGAAGTCGGAAATGACGCCGTCCACGCCGAATCGCTTTGCCTTGGCAAATAGCTGGGTATCCTTTTTTGACCATACGAGTACTTTTCCATCATGCTTATGAACTTGATCAACCACTCTTTTATTCACGTAGGATACATTAAAATTGATGTAACTAGCGAAAGAGGTCAACTCTTTAAGCGTTTTGGAGGATGGTAGAAAAGGTGAGGGATTCATGAGGATGGCCACTTGAACTTCGGGTAGAAGCGAATGCACTTTCCGCATAGAATCAATGTCAAAAGATTGGATAATGATACCGCTTACATCTTGATAGACAGTTAATGCCTCAACAACTTTTTCTTCGATGCCTGGATACAGTTCAGGTTTTTTGATCTCGATTAGCAGTCCGACTTCTCCATAAAATTCCTCCAGCAACTCGGCGAGGGTCATAATTGTTTCGCCAGTAAAATTGGGGTCGAATGAACCTCCGACATCCAATTCTTTCAATTCTGCAAGTGTTAAATCTTTAACGAATCCTTTGCCGTTCGTTGTACGGTCTACCCGCTCATCATGGATGATCACAGGTTCGCCGTCTTTGGATAGATGAACGTCAAACTCCAGGAAGTCAGCCCCCATTTCAATGCCTTTTCGGAAGGAAGCCTGCGTATTCTCCGGTGCGAAACCAGAGGCACCTCGGTGTGCAACGTTAAGGAGATTTGTGGTTATGTCAGGTCGTGTCGATTGGTTCGTATAGCCTACTAAAAACCATACACAAAGACTACAGATGGCGATAGTCAGGATTATTCTTTGCTGTTTAAATTTTCTCATGTAATGCCCCCCTCGCAATCCGTTTTCTGTATAAATATCCGAAAATTTTTACAACAAGCTAGTAACTTAAATATAATAGATTCAAGTCTTTTTTACCATAGTCGTAAAGTCCTTTAAAACGCGAAAAACGTCTCTTTTTGTCGAATTTGAGAAGGTAGGAAAATTTCATGTTCGTGCACGCTTCTCTAAATTTTTGGCGGTCGGGCTTTTTTCAACAGATCGGTTATCCGGATACGTACCAAGGGCCTTATCATATGTCATGTGTGTGACGCCGAACCAATAGTTTTCGTTCTTAAAATGATGAAGGAGATGGTGTTTTTTAATCTTCTTCCCGTGCTGTGTCCGTGGAGTGATCGGCCGATGGGCAACGTAGTGCTTCCATTCATAGAAGAGGAAGTGTCCAAGCAAGCCGGTGGCAAATGCGATAGTCACTGAAATGTTGCCTGTAATTCCATAGACAATGAAAGAGTACAGAATAAAACCGGGCAAACTGAACCAAAGCGGCAGAAACAGTAATTTCAAATTATCAGGGTACACATGATGGTCATAGTGCAGTCGACGAAGCAATTTCAACAAGGATGGATGTCGCGGGGGTTTCATGTGGAATAAAAAACGGTGAATCACATATTCATTCGTAGCATAAGTCAACATGCCAAACGCAATCGCAACCCAGGTGCTGAATTGTAAGAGATGAAGAACCGTGAAAATAGTACAACCTATCCAAATAACACCCATAACGAGAACGTCCGGAAATAGAATGAAATCCTTGCCATACTTCTGCATGTGAACCGCTCCTTTCTTATTGCATTATATTATATGCTAAAAATTCCGACATTTATAGAAAAAGATTAGAAACCGTGGATTTGGGGAATATAAGAGTTTAGTTTGGTTTATTATAATGTGAAAGGGGAAATCAGAATGACTTATCAGACAAATATTAAAATGACGGTTGAAAATGGAGAGGGGAGAAAGGATTATTCCTTCGAAGCGGAAGAACTGGATATCACACTGGATTCCAACTTGAAAATCCGGAAGGAAGCGGGCAGAGAATCGGTATTTTTTGAAACGGTCAAGCTGCTCTATGGGATGGACAAAGACACCGGTAGCACAACCCGGTACCATATGGAAACGAGGGAACAAACCCCGATCGAAGCGGGTAAAACATACTATGTCAGCCAGTTGGACGAGATGAATCGAACGATCACGTTCAAAACGGCGAACGAGTAAAGATGTTTTTGTGCTAAAATAATTGGTTGGTTTGATATTAAGAGGTGTCTTGCTGACGAACCACTAATCAAATAGGCAATTATGACAATTTTGAACGACTACTTGGTATATTACCGAGGTGTCGTTCTTTTATTTTGTCAATTATCGGGTCGTACAATGTAAATTATAAATACGTCCCAGGCAGGAATCGAACCTGCGACCTACAGCTTAGGAGGCTGTCGCTCTATCCTACTGAGCTACTGGGACCCGAGGAAACTTGTATTCTTATTATAATCCCTTCCACCTATGAGCGCAATCGTCCGATTGGCTGGGAAAAATGTTGTGAAGTGAGAATTTGGATTTCTCCCTCCCCCTATGAAATAATAATAGATGATAGATTGGCAGGGAGGAGAACACTTCATGCGGAAAATAGTATTTGGCGAACACGATACGAATACGTTGCGCCAATTCGATAATTGTTTGGAAGCGGGAAATGTGGTGGGCGGCGTATTGTGCGCGGATGGCCACTATGGATACAGCCAACCAGTCGGGGGAGTGATCGTCTATGATAATCAAATCTCGCCCTCCGGCGTCGGTTATGACATCGCCTGCGGCAATAAAGCGGTGAAAACTAATCTGCACTTTGATGACATTAAAAACGACATTCCCCGGATCATGGACGAGATTGCTTCCCGAATTTCATTTGGCATCGGCCGGAAGAATAAGGAGCGGGTCGACCATGAACTGTTTGATGACCCGGATTGGAATGTCTTCCGCCAAATTGGCCAGCAGGAGCACGACAAGTTGAAAAAACTGGCAGTCGACCAGCTCGGGACCGTGGGAGCCGGCAATCATTTCGTCGATATCCTCATTGAAGAGGAGACCGGTGACGTATGGGTCGCCAACCATTTCGGCAGCCGCGGCTTTGGCCATAAGACCGCAAGCGGCTTTCTAAATTTGGCGAACGGGCGGGCATTTTCGGACCGGGCACCTGGTGAAAGCATGGAGCAGGCACCGACATTGATCGATCTGGATAGTGAATTGGGTGATTTGTATTACCGGGCGATGACACTTGCCGGGAAATATGCGTATGCCGGTCGCGACTATGTGATGGATGAAGTGCTGTCCATCCTCGGAGCAGCCTCCGAGTTCGAGGTGCATAACCATCATAATTTCGCATGGAAAGAAATCCATGACGGCAAAGAGCGCATCGTGGTCCGGAAAGGGGCGACGCCTTCCGCACCGGGACAACTTGGATTTATCGGAGGCAGCATGGGGGACATTTCCGTCATTGTGCAAGGCAAGGACAATGCAGAAAATAAAAACGCCTTCTATAGCACTGTCCACGGAGCGGGTCGGATCATGAGCCGGACGCAAGCGGCCGGAAAGATGAATTGGAAAAAGCGGACCCGGACGGGCGGGCAGATTTCCCAGGACATGATGGACAAAGCGGTGAAACGGTTTGGCGTCGAACTCCGTGGTGGCGGCACCGATGAGAGCCCGTTTGTCTACCGGAGACTGCAAACCGTACTCGATGCTCATGAAGATACGATTGATATAAGGCATGTGTTGAAGCCGATAGGCGTCTGTATGGCGGGAGCCAACGAGTTCGATCCGTACAAGGATTGATTCCAAAGTCGTTGTTGACTTTTTCCGATTCTTCGCTAAACTGGAGTTGTTCGAACAATTTCATAGTGTTGAACTAGGGGTGTCCGGTGAGTCCGGACTGAGAGGGAAAAGCGTTGAAGTTTTCCTAACTCTTTGGACCTGATCTGGCTCGTACCAGCGTGGGGAAGTTTCGATTTATTAATAAAGCATACATGACGTATGTTTTGGAGACCGGGTCCGATTCAAATTGGATCCGGTCTCTTTGCGTTCATGCACGCCTTTCCCTCATGGCAAGAGTCATTGGTGCACCCGAAAAAATGATGAGGGGACGATGACCAATGAGTAAAGCGGCAGAAGAAACACCGATTCACATCCATTCCTGTTTTCCGGCGAGCAAAAAGGTGTATATCCAAGGGAGACAGGACGATATCCGGGTACCGATGCGGGAGATTGAGCTATCGCCGACCATCACGGAAGACGGTGAATTTCCGAATGAACCGTTCCGTGTGTATGACACAAGCGGGAAGTATACCGAACCGGGCTATGAAGTGGACATCCGAAAAGGGCTACCGGAAATTCGGAAAAGCTGGATTTTGGAACGTGGTGATGTTGAGGAATATGAAGGGCGTGAAGTAAAGCCAGAGGACAACGGCTATATAGCTGTGAAAGTGAAAGAGGATGAACAGTTCCCCCTTCTGAAACGGAAACCGTTGCGTGCGAAAAAAGGAAAAAATGTGACACAGATGCACTACGCCCGAAAAGGGATCATCACGCCGGAGATGGAGTTCATTGCCATTCGGGAAGGGCTGGACCCGGAGTTTGTCCGCAGTGAAGTGGCGCGGGGACGGGCAATCATCCCGTCCAACATTAACCATCCTGAGGCAGAACCGATGATCATCGGCCGGAATTTCCATGTAAAAATTAATGCGAATATTGGTAACTCGGCGGTTTCTTCCTCGATCGGAGAAGAAGTCGAGAAGATGACATGGGCGACTCGGTGGGGTGCCGACACGATCATGGACTTGTCCACGGGAAAAAACATCCATACGACACGGGAATGGATCATCCGCAATTCACCGGTGCCGGTGGGTACGGTCCCGATCTACCAGGCATTGGAGAAGGTCAATGGAAAAGTGGAAGACCTGTCATGGGAAGTGTTTCGCGACACCTTGATTGAACAAGCAGAACAAGGAGTCGATTATTTCACGATCCACGCAGGTGTGTTGCTGCGCTATATCCCGTTGACGGTCAACCGAATGACGGGAATCGTATCCAGGGGCGGTTCGATCATGGCGCAATGGTGCATGATTCATCATCAAGAAAGCTTCTTGTATACCCATTTCGAAGAGATTTGCGAAATTATGAAAACGTATGACGTGTCCTTCTCCTTGGGGGACGGCTTGCGTCCGGGCTCCATTGCCGATGCGAATGACGAAGCGCAATTTGCTGAGCTGGAAACGCTTGGAGAATTGACGAAAATTGCATGGAAGCACGATGTGCAAGTGATTATTGAAGGTCCAGGGCATGTCCCGATGCACTTGATTAAAGAAAACGTCGATAAGCAAATGGAAATTTGTCAGGAAGCGCCTTTCTATACATTAGGGCCTCTGACTACAGATATTGCACCTGCCTACGACCACATTACCTCGGCCATCGGGGCGGCGATGATTGGCTGGTTCGGCACCGCAATGCTGTGCTATGTCACACCGAAAGAACATCTCGGCTTGCCGAATAAAGACGATGTCCGTGAAGGGGTCATCGCCTATAAGATAGCGGCTCACGCTGCAGATCTGGCGAAGGGACATCCAAACGCACAGAAACGGGATGATGCCTTGTCGAAAGCGCGCTTTGAGTTCCGCTGGAGAGACCAATTCAATCTAAGCCTCGATCCGGAGCGTGCCATGGAATATCACGACGAAACGCTTCCTGCCGAAGGTGCGAAAGTCGCTCATTTCTGTTCCATGTGCGGTCCGAAATTCTGTAGTATGCGGATTTCCCATGACATCCGGAAATTTGCAGATGAGAACAGTTTGGAAGAAAAATTGGCGATCGAGCAAGGACTTCAGGAAAAGGCGAAGGAATTCCAAGAAGCGGGCGGTTCCATTTATCGTTGAATTTCCATTATAGAGGAGGGGGTTTCATGATGGACGCGGACCGACTGATCCATGAAATTGCTGAGGGGAAACAACAGCTGTATTTATTGAAACAGCAATTGAAAGTTGTCCAGAAAAACTGTGTGCACATTTATATAGAAGAAAGCGCCCATCGGGTTTGCACTAAATGCAAGCATATGGAAAGCTTACATTATTAATCATTTTCGAATCTGCCAGTCATAAATAGCTGGCAGATTTTTTATATTATAGGATATAAGGAAACAGGTGGGCTTGAATTCATTATCTCTGCGCATCGCTTATTGGTATAATGAGGAGTGTTGAAAAGGGGGAATTCCATGTTTTCCAATGAAGAGAGAGAAGCCGTTTATAAGGCCATTTACCAGAGAAGGGATATCCGGACTTTTTTGCCGACACCGGTTCCGGAAGAAAAAATCCACCGTATTCTTAATGCGGCGCACCATGCGCCTTCTGTCGGATTCATGCAGCCGTGGAACTTCATTTTGATTGATGATCCGGCGGTCAAAGAGAAGTTGGCTTGGGCAGCCGACAAAGAAAGACGTGCACTGGCCATTCATTATGAAGGGGAAAAAGAAACAAAATTTCTCGGACTCAAAGTGGAGGGACTAAAAGAAGCGCCGCTCACTATTTGTGTAACTTGCGACCCGACAAGAGGTGGTTCGCATGTGTTGGGAAGGAACTCAATTCCGGAAACGGATATTCTTTCCACTGCTTGCGCCATACAGAATATGTGGTTAGCTGCATGTGCGGAAGGGTTGGCCTTGGGATGGGTCAGTTTTTATAAGAAAAATGATATCCGGGACATTTTGGACATCCCGCCCCATATCGATCCCGTTGCGTTGCTGTCCATCGGATACACCGAGGATTATCCGGAAAGGCCGATCCTCGAGTTGGCGAACTGGAGAAGTCGGGAGTCATTGGACCACCTGCTTTTCGACAACCGGTGGGGAAATACGCAAAAAGCCTAAGTATGTTTCATCCGCGAATGGTGAATAATGTAAGAGGAGTATTTAGAAAGGAGCGGATGAAATATGTTGAAACTGCAAACCAGTTTAGAAGGCAAAAGGGCACGTTATGGAGACATCCAGGAATTATTCAGTAAGGATGGCTATGAGCTCGGTGGCAATTGGGATTTTGAAAAAGGTAGTTTTGACTCCGTATTGAATCGCGAAGAAGGCGAAACGATTTATTTGCGGATTCCGTTTGCCGTAGAGGAAGGCCGACTCGATGATCATGCGGCCACGATCGCTTTTCAAACGCCTTATCTCATTAAGCATGTCGTCAATGTCGGTTTAGACCATGATGAAAGCTCTTTGCTGACCGCCACATTCAATCAATTCCAAGAGCCGGTCGATCCCGATGGCCAAATTCATGATAAAACGAAATGGGCGGAAATCGGCGAACAAGCCGTTGAGCAGCTATCCAATTATCTATGAATGGCGGACGTCTCGTACGACGGTAGGTGTTCGAGTTCTGAAAAAAGTTGAAATTTATACATCTTTTCCTTCGTCCGGATATGATAAACTTGTGGATGGACTGAGTAGAAGGAGTGTAAATTGATGATCAATTCCAACTTAAATGAAAAACCGTTCAAGAAACGGAATTATAAACCGTTCATCGTCACGGTCTCGATCCTATTGATCGGTGCCATCGGTGTGCTGTCCGGCATGCCTGGCGTTGAAGACTTTGATGCGTTCGATGTCACCATTTTACCGTTACTGAACGCCATTTTTAATAGTTTCACTTTTTTATTCCTCGTTGCCGCATTGATTGCGATCAAAAAACGGAATATTACGGTTCATCGCCGTTTTATTTACGCCGCATTTGGGACGACCACTCTTTTTCTTGTCACGTATGTCGCGTTCCATTATTTAGCCTCTTCTACTCCTTATGGCGGAGAAGGGATATTGGCAGCCATCTATTATTTTGTGTTAATTACCCACATCTTATTGGCCGCAGCAATCGTACCATTGGCCTTGACGAGTGTCGCTCGCGCTTGGAACCAGGAACATGAACGACACAGGAAAATTGCACGTTGGACGATGCCGCTTTGGTTGTATGTCAGTTTCACCGGTGTGCTCGTGTATATTATGATATCCCCATATTATTGACGTCAAAATCAGCCGCTTTAGCGTGGCTGATTTTTTCTTTTACAAAAATAATATGATTGTTACAAGTGTTACGAATTGACAAATGGTGTTTAACTCAGGCATTCCGGGATAAATAGAGAGTGTAATACAAAATAACAAACAAAGGAGAGATTCATAGTATGGCACGAAATAACAATGACAAACAAAACCGTGGGAAAATGTCACTAGAAGAAGCAGGTCGTAAAGGTGGAGAAGCGACAGCAAGAAATCATGATCGTTCTTTCTATGAAGAGATCGGCCGCAAAGGAGGAGAAGCCACTTCCGAGAAACATGGCCAGGAGTTCTATGAAGAAATCGGCCGCAAAGGCGGAGAAGCGACAGCAAGAAACCATGACCGTGATTTCTACGAAGAGATTGGCCGTAAAGGCGGAGAAGCCCGTGCTCGCCAAAGCGATAATGACAACAACCGCTAATGTAGCAATAAATAGCGGGCCGCAAAGGCGGACAATGCTACTATGATAACGGGTAGCGTACAATCCATCGATAACCAATCACAAAAGGAAATAGCTGAAAGCGGATCAGCGTCGCTTTCAGCTATTTTTGGTTTGTAGTGAAATGGGAACCTGTTTTTTTTCCAACGCTTCGCTCGTAATTTTGTTCAAGCGATTATACTTCTTCGCAAGCGATCATAACTCTCAAGAAACGATCATAACTTCCGCTAAGCGCTCATATCTATTGCCACGCGATCATAACTTCTCACATACGCTCATACTTTCTTGCACGCGATCATAACTTCCAACAACCGCCCATAACTTCCGCCACGCGTTCATATTTCCAGAGAACCGCTTAAACTCTACTTCCAGCGATCATACTTCTCACGCAATACTACTAGCTCTCGCCGTTCCTATGCAATTCCGACTGCTTCGTCTACCTTCCGACCTTCTCCCATAAACAATGCTTCACATAGAACACTCTTACAATCTTTTGCCAGATTGATGAGTTATGAATCGGGGTAAATCAGAGATAGATACTATCTACGTAGAGGAGGTATGGGATTTGGAATATCTCACAAATGGGGCGAAATTGATTATCGGATTGGTGGCTTTTATCATTGTGCTCCGAATGTTGGGAAAGAAACATCTTGCTGAAATGACTCCTTACGACATCATCTATCTTCTCATATTCGGGGGAATACTAGAAGAAACACTATATGATTCAAAAATCACCATTCAAATGTTTTTATTCTCTCTCGTCGTATGGGCAGTTGCGATCTATCTTGTCGAAAAAATTGTTGTCCGCTCGAATTTGTTGCGGATGTGGATCAAAGGTTCACCCGATAAACTCATTGCAGACGGCAAATTGAACAAAAAATTAATGGATAAAAACCAAATGGAAATGGAACAGCTGCGGACGATGCTTCGGCAGCAAGGTATCTTTTCTTTGCGCCAAGTCCGTGATTTGTATATCGAGCCGGGCGGAGATATTTCCATTAATCAATATGCCGCTTATCAACCCGTGACCATCCAAGATCTTCAGCTGGAGAAAGAGGAGGAGGAACCAACCGTACTTTTGGTCGACGAAGGGCAAGTGAAACCCGAAGTATTGGAGTTTATCGGGAAGACGGAAGATTGGCTCCGGGATCAATTGGAGAAGCTTGGCCACCGGGAAATTCGTACTATCCATTATTGCGAATGGTCGTCCACGGAAGGATTTTTCATCCGGACGTATGATCAAGCCATAAACATCGATTGATCTATGCCTGCATAAATTTGGTTGACAACCCGGTAGATATAGCGTATTCTTTCTCTGAACTGACTAGTTAGTCGGAAATTTATACAACACGAAGAGGTAGTAAAGTGAATGGAAACAAGAATTTCTACTATCAGGTGGAGACTTCTGTGAAGGATCCCCAGTTAGTGGAAAAAAGAAGAAATGAAATCATTAACGTTGCCGTCAAAATCTTTTCCGAAAAGGGTTATCATGCGACAACAACGAAAGAAATCGCGGATGGGGCGGGGATGAGTGTCGGGACGATGTTCCAATATGTGAAAACGAAACAAGATATCCTCTATCTTGTTTGCTGTCATATTCATTCATTGATTGAGGAGGCGCTCTATGACGCATCGGTGGAAGATCCCGATCCCTTCCACGTAATTTCGCGTTCGGTTACCGCGCTTTATGAAATTGTCGATCAAGTATCCGATTATGTGGTGCTCATGTATCAAGAAACCGCATCTTTGGAAACGGAGGCGAGACGGGCATTTCTCGGCAGGGAACAATTGTTGCGCAATCATCTCCAATCCCAAATCGAACAAGGGATTGAACGCGGCGCCTTCCAGGTGAAGCCCGATGCAGCTCCATTGATAGCGGAAGATATTTTGGTGCAGGGCCAAATGTGGGCATTTCGCCGTTGGTCGCTGTCAGGGAAATATTCGCTGGAAGAATATAAAGTATTGAGAATTAACTTGTTGAAGGCCCTGTTAATGGCCTAATAAGCGGCGAAGTTTTTCATCAAAACAAAGGAACACCTTTGTTTTAATTCCATTTCCGACTAACTAGTCAGTTAGGTGGGTTTGTAAGCAAATATGGAAAGGGAGGAATGGGCAATGAAACTGATGACAGGCAAGGAATATGTGGAGAGTTTGCGGAATTATCGTCCGGATATCCAAGTCAAGGGGAAGAAAGTCGAAAGTGTGGCGGATGAGCCGTTGTTCCAGCCAGGCATTAATGCTATCGCGGTGACGTATGAATTGGCGCATCAAAAACAACATCAGGACATCATGTTGGCGACGTTGGAAGACGGCACAAAGGTCAATCGGAACAATGCGCTGGATTTCAATAAAGAAGATTTGATCAAGAAGCTGGAGATGACCCGCTTGATCTGTAAGTGGACAGGATGCGGGCAGCGCTATTTGATGCACGATGCCCTGGGTGCTTTGGCTGAAGTGACGTCCTTGATTGACCAGAGCAAAGATACGGAGTACTTCCAATTGTTCAAAGCGTATTTGCAGCATGTCCAACAACACGATCTGACTTGTGGGATCGCCGTTACAGATGCGAAAGGCGACCGGAGCAAAAGGCCGCATGCCCAAGAAAATCCAGATGCGTATGTCCGTATTGTGGAGAAAAATGAGAGAGGTATTATTGTAAGCGGTGCCAAAGTGAATATTACAGGGGCTCCGTATGTCCATGAATTAATAGTCCTGCCGACACGTGCGATGCAGCGGGCTGATGCTGATTATGCGGTGTCCTTCGCTTGTCGTGTCGATGAACCGGGCTTGAAAATGATTGCCAAGCCTGCTGGACGCCCTGACGATGCGGAAGCCCCTTTCAGTTCGAACTTTGGCCAATCGACGGCAATGGTCATTTTCGACAATGTCTTCATTCCGTGGAGTCGGGTCTTTCTTTGTGGAGAATGGGAGTTTGCGGGGGATTTGGCCGAGGCATTCGCCAATCATCATCGCCATTCCTGTATCGGTGCCCGTGCGGGTCTTGGTGATATGATCATTGGTGCATCCGCGTTGATGGCTGAGTATAATGGACTGCCGCATACCGAAGTGTCTCATATTCAACGAAGCATGAGTGAATTGATACGGATTACGGAAGGCTTTTACGCAACGGGCGTCACGGCTTCGGTTTATGGAAAACAGACAGCTGGTGGAAATTTTGTGCCCGATGCCGTCCATTCCAATATTGGGAAATTAATGCTAGCGGAACAAGTCTATGATATTTTCCGGATCGCTCATGAAATCAGCGGGGCGATCGTCGTCACAGCACCGACGCCGGAAGATCTGGCGGTTCCTGAATCAGGTGAATTGATTCGCCACTATTTAGGCGGCAAGCATGGAACGACGGCAGATGAGAGAATTACGATGGCTCGCTTCTTGGAAGACTTGACCGCCTCAAAAGAAGGAGGGTTCTATTCCGTCATCAGCTTGCACGGAGGTGGATCGCCGGAAGCGATGCGGATGTCCGCGGTTCGGAATTATGACTTCGAAACGCAAAAAGCACATATTCAACATAAATTGAAATGCTTCGCCAAACTAGAAGGAACGTGCAAAGAATGCGTCACCTGCGTGAATGACGAGGTTTGTGTGGATTGAATAAATAAAACCAGGAAACGGCTCGTTTCCTGGTTTTTCCTTATAAATCTTGATAAGATTTCTGATATTTCCCGCCGTCTTTCACTTCGGAATGATACAACGCTTTTAAGGCGAAACTTTTCTCAAGCTCCATTTCTTTCATCACTTGTTTGAGCCGCTTATGTAGTTCGGGCTCGTTTTTCACAAGCTGTTCCATCTTCGTTTTATTATACTGCATGGCCGCTTTTACTCCTTTTATGGGTAGTTTCATCAGTATAACATTAATCCGTCTTAATCAATAAATTCGAATGTCTCTTCCAACGATTCATACCCTATTAACTAGCTCATCTACCCATGGTCAAAAGCCGTCCACTCGGTAAGTGGGCGGCTCTTGATCTATTTTTTATTAAAGTAGTGGACCATCTATATCAGTCGGGCGCCGATATTCTCCATCGACTAATATTAGGATTTTCCCTTCGTCGAAGTAATCATTATACCGATGTGCTTCTTCTTCAGGGATGCCCATCCCGATCAAAGCCCCTGCCAATCCACCGACGCCGGCTCCTGCTGCAGCTCCGGTGATTCCGGCCACAATCGGCCCTGCAGCGATGATAGGCCCGATTCCCGGGATGGCCAATGCACCGAGTCCAGCGAGAACCCCGCCTAGACCTCCAAGCACGCCACCCGTCGCCGCACCCGTCGCTGCGCCATCTGCTGCATGCGTTCCGGTTTCATCTGCAATATGATCGATATGATCACCATGCTTGCTGACGACCGATATTTCATCCGAACTGTATCCTTGCCTTTTCAAGTCTTCAATCGCCGCTATTGCTTCCGTTTCTGTATCATAGTAACCTACTACATGTCGTTGTACCATTTCCTATCGCCTCCTGAAATTTTCTAGGTGTAACTACTCTAGAAAATACCCCACCCTCTTAATCTGAAACATATTCGCTTGCTCGCCCGTATTACAAATAGATGACAATGCCTTAGCAGGAACCTTTCCTTACAAATGATGAAGTTAGCTATTATAATAGAAGGAAATATAGCTAAAGATGGGGTGATCGGATTGGCACTTCGGATGCGGAAAAGTTTTACCATTACGAAAGGGGTCCGTATGACGGTTAGTAAGACAGGAGTAGGGGTTAGCATCGGTACACGTGGGCTGCGCCATAGTATTCATTCTAGTGGCAGACGCACGAGCACGATCGGCATTCCGGGTTCTGGTATTTCCTATGTGAAGACGTCATCCGGCAAGAAGAAGCGGACCACCTCCAACTCTGCCATTGAACGCCAGCTGCAAAAGCAGCGTGAAATAGATGGAAATACACAAATTGTGGAAGAGTATGAAGCCTTGCGGGAGCAAATCATTTCCGTCCATAAGGAAAGCGAAGCCGTCATTGATTGGGCAGCGATCTTGGACATTGCGCCTCCCTTCGTGCCTCCACAGCCCGGCCCGGAAACGATGCAGGCCCGGGAGAAATATGAGAGCTACGTACCTGGTTTTTTCCAGAAGCTGCTCAAGTCGGCGGACGATAAAAAACGTTCGCAACTGAAAGAGCAGATTGTAGAGGCCGAAAAGCGGGATGCAGCGGCTTATGAAGAGTGGCGGGAACTGAACGATTTGGCAAGGCGTGTCCTGGAAGGTGAACTGGACGCCTATTTTGAAGTGATGGATGAATTGAAGCCTTTTGATGATTTACTCGACTATGGCAGTGGATTTGAAGTCGGCACCGATGATCCGGGTGTGATGGAAGTCGAGTTCAAAGTAAAATCGTCTACAGTCGTTCCCGATTACGTTGTCTCTTTGACTAAAACCGGGAAACTGTCGCAAAAACAGATGACAAAAACGATGTATTATGACCTGCTTCAAGATTATGTATGCAGCTGTATCATTCGGATTGCACGAGACCTTCTGGCCATTTTGCCGGTCAATCGCGTCATCATCCATGCGGTGGATGAACGGATAAATACTGCGAGTGGCCATATGGAGGAAGTGACGATTTGCTCGGCTTTATTGGACCGGGAAGGTATGAATCGCCTTAACTTTGACCGGATTGATCCTTCCGATGCGCTGGAGAATTTCCGTTGCAACATGAAACATATGAAAACTTCCGGATTCCGGGAAGTGGAGAGAATTACAGAATGGTAGGAGAGGCGGCATTCAATGCGAATGAAGTTAATAGAAATCATCAAGTTCCTTCTTCCTGAATATCAAATTTTTCAAGTTTATAAAGAGAAAGGACTCCGGGCGAAGAAAAATCGGATCCAAACATCTTCACAAATGGAGCAGCAGATGATGACGGGCGACGGTCAAAGTGTGATGAGTCCGACGCTAGTTTCACCTGCTGGAAACAAAACGATGAAAATGCCGAAACAGTCGCAGAGCAGTACGGCCGCTTATCAATACAAAGATAAGACGAAATGGAGCACTGCCGATATCCCAGGTATTTTCAAAGAAATTCGAACCCATCTTGGTCGTGACATTGTCGGGCAGGAAGAATTTCTCGATCAGCTAATGATCGCCTTCAAGCGGCCATTTATCACCGGCTTTGACGGGGAGAAGCCGAAAAATGTGTTGTTCGTCTTGGGAAATAGAGCAACCGGACGGAAAAGCAGCATCTACCGGACGATGTATTATTTGAAGGAGCACCGGCTGGCGAATAGTGAAACGGTTATGAAGCTCGACCTCGCTTCGTACACGACAGTTTCAGAGTTCCCTTTATTTTTATCAGACCTGTATAAATGCTTATACGGTCAATCGGATGCCATTCTATTTGAGAACTTCGAGAAAAGCAATTCCAGTGTCATCGACGTCATTTCAACGCTGTCGATGACAGGAACGTTCGGATTGCGCTCGAGGTATATTTTCCAAAACAATGCGTTGGTGGAAGCGACCGGAATGCTCGTTCAAAATTCTATTAGTGAATTAAGTGCGAACGGCAAGTTTTTCATCTTCACATCTGAAAAAGGGGAGAAGGATGTGTTCGAGGTGTTCGGCTCCAAGTTCATGGGAGCGGTCGGCGACATCACGCAAACTTCCCCGTTCTCGGAACAGGATATACAGGAGCTGACCCGCCGCATCCTGGAAAAATTGAAGCAGAGGTGCCTCGAGCAGCTGTCCATCCTCATCGATTGGGATGAACGGGTTCTCCACGAGACGAGCCAGCAATTCAGAACTTCGACGGGTGTCAACGGATTACAGACTTTTGTCGATGAACAACTGTTCCGGCCACTTGCCGAGTATAAATTGCGGAACCCGGAGGATTTGGATGAAACGGTGCGTCTAGCGAAATCGGAAATGGGCTATACGGCGTTCATCAACGGTGAGACCCACCAGCTCTCGAAGTTGTTGCCGAAAAAGATGGATGCAGGCATCGAAGAAGTGAAACGGGAATTGGATTCGATTGTCGGGATTGATGCTGTGAAAGAATATGTCCTCCAATTGGAAGATCACTTGAAAGTGCAGCAACGCCGGTCTATGGCAGGAATCCAATCGTCATCTATTGCGATGCACATGGTTTTTACAGGGAATCCAGGAACCGGCAAAACGACAATTGCGAGAATTGTGGCGAAATATATGAAGGCGATCGGCGTTCTGTCCACCGGCCAATTGCGGGAAGTGACACGCGCGGATCTCGTTGGCCAATATGTCGGCCAGACAGCACGCTTGACACAGGACGCCATCAACTCCGCATTGGGCGGCGTGCTGTTCATCGATGAAGCTTACGCGCTTTGCCGGGATAAGAACGACCTGTTCGGACTGGAAGCGATCGACACGCTCGTCAAAGGAATGGAAGATCACCGCAATGATCTGATTGTCGTACTAGCGGGATACGGTGATGAAATGGAAGAATTCATGAAAGTGAATCCTGGCTTGAAATCGCGTTTTCCGAATTTTATTCATTTTGAAGATTATACATCAGAAGAACTATGGGAAATTGCCCTACTTACGGCACGTGGCAAAGGATATCAAATTGCTGAAAACTGCCAGGAAGCGCTCATCAAACTATTCGATAAAAGCCAGATTAAAGGCCGAAATGACAGCGGCAATGGTCGCCTAGTCCGGAACATTGTGGAAAGCGCAATTTTGAATCAATCCAAACGGTTGAATGAAGATCCAACTGCCGACTTAGATGAATTGCGCTATGAAGATTTCCAGTTCGATGAAACCGGACATTTCGATTTGGAAGCATCTCTTGCGCAAATCATCGGCCTATCCCATGTGAAAGAGTTTGTCCGTTTACAGCATAAGTTGTTAATTGCCGAGGAGAAAAGGCGGGCAGCCGGCTTGCAGGTGGATACGACCCAATCGCTAAATATGATTTTCAGCGGCAACCCAGGCACTGGCAAAACAACGATCGCACGGGTAGTGGCACAAATGTTCAAAGAGATGGGCATGTTAAAATCCGGTCACTTAGTGGAAGTGGACCGAGGCGGTCTGGTGGCCTCATATGTCGGCCAGACAGCGAAGAAGACAGAGGAAGTGTTCCGGTCGGCACTCGGAGGCGTCCTTTTCATCGACGAAGCATATTCATTGGCTTCGGAGGGGGACAGTTTCGGCAAGGAAGCGATCAATACGCTAGTGAAATTGATCGAGGATTATCGAGGAGAGCTTGTCGTCATCTTGGCAGGTTACGAAAAGGAAATGAAGGATTTCATGAAATCGAATTCCGGGCTTGCTTCCAGATTCCCGCTCCAAATCGAGTTTCCGGATTACAATGCGGAAGAGCTGTTCCGCATCGCCCAAAAGATCATTGCGTCGAAAAGTTTCCGTTTGGCGGCAGATGCCCAGCAATTGCTGGAAGAACAAATTGGGTTGCTGCATAAGCAGGCGACAGCGGACTCCGGAAATGGTCGAATGGTCCGGAACTACGTGGAAAAAATAACGAGAAACCAGTCTGCCCGAATCGCAACGACGGATGTCCCTGCGGAAGAAATGCAAATGATCATCCCGCAAGATATTACACCAATGCAAAAGGTGAATGACGATTTTGATTTGGAGACACAATTGGCGACAATCGTTGGATTGGATGAGGTAAAAGATTATATTCGCAGTTTGAACGCCCGTCTACGGATGCAGAAGGAACGGAAGAAACTCGGGATGATTGTCGATGATTCTCAGACGATGCACATGATTTTCAAGGGGAATCCGGGAACCGGGAAAACAATGGTAGCCCGGACCGTTGCACAAGTCCTCTATAAAATCGGCGTGATCCGGACCAATAAGCTCATCGAAACAGACCGCGCTGATCTTGTGGCTGGATATGTCGGCCAGACGGCAATGAAGACGAGGGAAGTGGTCCAATCTGCCATGGACGGAGTGCTGTTTATTGACGAGGCGTATGCCTTGGCGCAAGGTGGCACGAATGACTTCGGTAAAGAGGCGATCGATACATTAGTGAAGATGATGGATGACCATCGCGAGCGACTTGTCGTAATTCTTGCGGGATACAGCGACAATATGGATCAGTTTTTAGCGGTCAATCCGGGCTTGAAATCCCGGTTTCCGAATATTATCGAGTTCCCTGATTATTCGACGGAGCAACTGCTTCGTATTTCCGATCAATTTTTCAAGGGCAGGGGATATGTGCTCGACGACTTGGCAACAGAAAAGCTGGCGATAATCTTATCTGAAGTCTCAAAGGAACCTCATTTCGGTAATGGCCGTTACGTCCGGAATCTTTATGAACGGGCGATCAATAACCAAGCGATCCGCTTGAGCACTGATCCGCAATTGACCCGGGAAGAATTGATGACAATCCAAGCGACAGATCTGGAAAGGGTGTAAAGCTGATGAAACGTCAATTGGCCGCCTTGGCGGCAACCATGTATTTTCTATTTCCGATGTCCCTCGTATTGCTGACCTTGGTCATCACGCCACTTCTGTTTGTATCGGATGTCGGGGCCATCCGCTCCTCCGGCTTTGCGGGACCACAGGCATCTGAGGCATTGGTCGGCTTTTGTGGGCTGTTCATCGGGATTTCCATGCTAGTGCCAGCATTCAGGCGGATGTACCGAGCGCTGCCTTGGTTATATCCGTTCGTCACCATCTTTTTCATCAACCTGATCATAGCGAATGTGGCATTGATGATCTTGAATACGGGATATGAAGTCTCAAGCTCAACGCGTCATACGATCTTCACGATTTTCATGATCGTATTCATCATCGGAGCGAGGCTGGCAATGAGTATTTATTTCCGAAAAAGGCCAGTGACATCAGTGGAAATGAGGTAGAACATTGTCGGAAAAGAATAAAGACTTACGAAGTAAATTAGAAGAAGCGATGGGATCATCAAACCCGAAAAGAAAAACCGATCGCAGGCAGCACTGGGAAGACGGTGAATGGGGCGCCCCGGAAACGGAGGACAAACAGATTCGGAAGCGGAATGATCGTCCGTTGATCCTGTTTGGACTCATGGCCCTGGCCATTGGATTTGGGTTGATGGTTTTCTCGGATTCCTCCACACCGGATAATTCCGAAGCCGCCAAAAACGCCTTGGAAACTAAAGTATCCACGGGCGTTTCGGCAGGCACTATACTATTGAGGTCGGATGAAAATATTGGCGAGCAAGACTACACGATCCAGCATACGCATGGGGGCGACCAAGCGAAACTGTGGATCTGGGATTATGCGGCGGAAGACGGGGATTACGTGCAAGTGCTCGTGGATGGCACCCCGACTTCCGAGCCGTTCATGATCAAGCATAAACCGAAAGTGATGACCGTGCCCGCCGTCGGTTCGATTCAGGTGAAAGGAATCCGCGACGGCGGGGGAGGCATCACGTATGCCGTCCGCTATGAAGTGAACGGAACGAGTTATTTCAATAGTGCCCCGGAAGGTGAATTTAATACGTATACATTACAGCGGTAATGAGAAAGGCACTTGGTTGTTTAAAAACAAGGTCACTCCTTGTTTAGTAACCAAGTGCCTTTTATTATGGATCACTTGTAAATTTTTCAGCAATGTACTTCACTAAAACGCTTTCGCTTGGAAGAGGAGGGAATTCGTAATTCGTTCCGGTATTTGGCGATGACCCTTCGGGAAGGGGAGACCTTTTCTTGTTCTTCAATGAGCGAGACTAAATCTTGGTCGGAGAGGGGCTTTAATTTATCCTCCTCATCGATCAACCGTTGAATCAATTCTTTTAAATAGGAAGACGAGACTTCCTGTTGCTCGTTGGTAGCCCCGACGCCCGATGTAAAAAAGAATTTCAATTCAAATATCCCGAGCGGGGTTTCCATATATTTATTCGTTGTAACCCGGCTGATGGTAGACTCATGCACGTCGATTTCTTCAGCAATTTGTTTTAAAGTCATCGGTTTTAACGATTTCAAGCCTTCGTAAAAAAAGTCTTTTTGATGGTCAACAATGGCAACGGCCACTTTATATAACGTAGAATGTCGTTGCGTGAGGCTTTGTTGGATCTGCTTCGCTTCATCATATTTCTCTTTTATGTAGGAGTAGTCTTCTGAACTTTTGTCATTCAATAGGTCCATGTAGCTGCGATTCAAGCTCACTTTAGGAATACAATCATCATTCAACATGACCGATAATCCGTCGTGGTCTTGCATGATATAGACTTCTGGTACGATAAAATTCGTAATTTCACTATTGAATTTTGCACCCGGGCGAGGATCCAAAGTTTGGATAACATCATGAAGTTGTTGGATTTCCTGCATTGTCACTTTTAGTTTCTTGGCAATACCATCCCATTTCCGTTCAGAATACTCAACGAAATATTCAGAGACGATTGTTTCTGCCAAATGGTGCTGTTTCGACAATTTTTGCAATTGTAATAGAATACACTCTTGCAACGAACGCGCCCCGATTCCTGCCGGTTCCAACTCTTGAATCATACGAAGAAGCTGATTGCCCTCTTCAAGAGAAAGATTCATTTCCGCGCATAGTTCTTCCATAGGTACCATTACATATCCATTTTCATTTAGTGAAAAAATAATGTGGACTAAATATGTTTCCAATGCTTTTGGATAGGTTTGCAACCGCATCTGATACAGCAGATGATCATGTAAAGACTTCCTTTCAAAATTCAGGTGATCAATCGGAGAAAAGTCACCATTTTGTGAGGCGGAAGTGAGATGCCGGTCCCGAAAAAAAGAACTTTCCAAAATGGATTCTTTCGTAACGGTAGATTCCATATCAATTAATGGGTTGCTAAGCGCTTTATCTTGAATAAAATCCGATAACTCCAACACAGAGTACTGTAAAAGGGAAATAGCAGTTCTGAGCTCGGTTGTCATGATTAAATTGGTCGTTTGTTTTTGTACTAATCCAACATTCATCTGCATTGGTTTCTCCACCTTTCGAAATGGAACCGCTTTCAAAAGAAAGCGGATCGCTGTATCATCTATGCTTTATTAAGCCATATCGAGTTTGCAAATAATACAGTAAATTATGATTATCAATTTAACACAAAGTGAAACAGACAGTCAATGAGTCTTTTGAGTGCTTCTCTTACATTGGGAGTGCTCTTTAATCTAATATCCAGGTTGTGGAAAAAACACGAAGAGATGATAGATAGGATGACAAAGAACTAAACTAACGAAAGCGAACAGTTAGCATACGCTGGGGTAAAGTCTAACTGACTGACAAAAAGGCGAAAACTGGTATTTTCTCGAATCATACTCAATAGAGAGTGAATAAGGATTGGAAATCGGTTTGATTTCCAATCTTTTTTGTCTATAGTCCAAGATTTTTTATACACCAATGGTAGAAAATTCATTGAAATATAAATATTGTTGCTATACAGTTATTGTAATTGTTAAATTATTGAACATGCCGTTTAAAAACAATACAGAAATTGGGAGGGAAAAGATATGAGACCTAACATTATTATGACAGCAGGATACCCGGAAATGGCCGCCATGATTAAACAAGTGTCTGACCAATTGGACTTTTCAGTAAGGGTTGTAGAAGGTGTATTAAGAGAAGCAGCTCAAGAAGTAAAAGCCTTAACGGAGGAAGGGGGATTTGAAGTTATAGTCAGCAGAGCAGGAACTGCAAATGAAATTAGTAAATTAGTGGAGTTGCCCTTGGTTTATAGCGATACAGATTATTTTGATTTTGTGAAAGCATTCATAGAAGCAAAAAAATATGGAGAAAAAATATGTTTTATTGCTTACCCGGAGGAAGGTTTTTTGGTTAATTATGATGAGATAATAAAATTTATTGGTTTCGACGTAACAATTCTACCGTATAAGACTTCCGAAGAGATGGTTTTACAAGTTAAAAAAGCTAAAGAGCTGGGAATGGATGTTGTCGTTGGTGGGGGACGTCGCGCTGCAAACCTAGCAAAGGAATATGGTATGAAGAGTATGTATTTGACAATAAGCGAGAGGTCAATTAAGCGGACTTTGTTATTAGCTAAAAAAGTGGCTGATGATCGTATTATCATTAAAAAGGAAACAAAAAGGCTGAATGCACTCATTAACTTGTCAGAAGAAGGGATCCTATTTCTAAACGAAAATCTAAAAATTGAATCCTGTAATACAGCTGTTGAAAAAATTTTTCATATACAAAAGGACATGGTAATTGGTAATAAAGTGGACAAAATTGAAAATGAAAGGTTGAGGAAATTACTAAGCAATAGAAAGCTTTACAATGGCAAAGGTAATTTTACAGAGGGAAGTATCAATATTACATATGAGCCAGTTGAATTAGATAACAAAAGAATCGGGACGATTATTACATATCGGGAAGTAAGTAAAATTCAGAAACTAGAAACTAAAATTCGCAGGGATTTACATTCCAAGGGATTATTGGCCCGCTATCAATTTGAAGATATCTCTCATAATAGCCAGAAAATGAAAAAGGTCATTCATTTGGCGCGGGAATATGCGGCAACTGATTCTACAATTTTGATTATAGGTGAAAGCGGAACTGGAAAGGAATTGATTGCACAGAGCATTCATAATGCGAGCAAAAGAAAGAAAGGTCCCTTTGTGGCTGTAAACTGCGCGGCATTACCTGAGAACTTATTAGAAAGTGAACTATTCGGCTATGCGGAGGGTGCTTTTACGGGTGCAAATAAGGGCGGTCGCCAAGGGGTATTTGAGTTAGCGCATCATGGAACAATTTTTTTGGACGAAATAGGAGAAATACCACCGCATATCCAGACACGTTTATTACGAGTACTTCAAGAAAAGGAAGTTATGCGTATTGGGGACGATCGTGTCACTCCGGTCGATATCCGGATCATTGCTGCGACTAATCGGAAACTTTGGGATTTGGTACAACAAGAAAAATTTAGGTTAGATTTATACTTTAGATTAAGTATTTTGCACTTGGAAATTCCACCACTCTATCAACGTGCAGAAGATATTCCAACAGTCGTAAACCATTTTTTAATGCGTGGGAATTCAACGAAAACTTTTGAAGGCTTTTCAAGAGAGTTGCAGGACTTTTTCTTAACATATGAATGGCCCGGTAATGTAAGGCAACTTGAAAATGTAATTGAGAGACTCTTGATTAGAAAATTAACACCCGCCGTGGAAAAAGACTTTATCCGAGATATTTTAAGAGAAACAGAGGTAAGTAATGATCTGTTTCCAGTATCAGATGCTTTTATTGTGAAACCCGGAACGATGGATGAAATCGAAAAACAAATTATCGAGCAGATGATGGAACGTTATGATGATAATCGTACGCTTGTTGCCGAAAAGATGGGAATTAGCCGGACAACCCTATGGAAAAAAATAAATTCTTGATGCGTTTTGGCACGTTAATTGCATTACTTCTTTTAAAGAATAAAGGAGGAATGCCAGTTGGAAACGACAAGCGAAAATAAGATGAAGTATAACCCCTATTGGGAACATATCGGATTGAAGGAAGTTGAACTGAAATGTGGTCAGTCCATATTAGAATTGCCAATCATTTACGAGGTGACGCAAAGTCGTAATAATGTCCATGGCGGCGTGATTGCCAGTATGATCGATGCGGCGGTAGGGGCAGCCCTAAGATCCACCTTGGAAAACGGAAAAGCTGGGGTAACAGTTGAAATGAAATTGAATTACTTGCGTCCAGCCAATGGAGAAAAACTAGTGGCAAAAGGAAAAATTCTTAAAAAAGGCAAGTCTCTGGCGGTTGGAGAAGCTGTCATTGAAAACGATACAGGACAAGAAGTGGCAGTCGGGCTGGTTACGTATATGCTCAATTAGGAACTGTTCGGAAAATAAACATTTATTATGGAAAACGTTTTAAAAATTAACGGAAAAGATTTTAACTTAACATGTTTACTATATTTCTATGGTGGCATGAATCTTGCAAGTATGTTAATGAAATATAGCATTTTAAGTAGGGGGCGTTACTCTTGGGAATAGTGTCGTAATGGTAGTGAAAAATGAAATTGCAACCGTTTATTTAAATGAACCAGAGACATTGAACGCATTGAGTCAAAGTTTAAAAGAGAAGCTTCTTCTAACATTGGAAGAAGTCGAAAAAAGAAGTGATATTAAAATAATTCTCCTTGCAGGCAATGGACGAGCTTTTTGTGCTGGGGGAGATATTAAGGCGATGGGTGATACCTATGATCCTCTCAAAATCAAAGATGGGATGGAGATATCCGGAAAAATCATTCGGAAAATTAGAGAAATGCCCAAGATCGTTATATGCACTTTACATGGATATGCGGCTGGGGCCGGTATGAGTATAGCATTGGCTGCAGATTTAATCGTTGCAGAAGAATCGACTAAGTTTGTACTATCTTTTAAAAATGTTGGCCTAATCCCAGATCTTGGCTTGCACTATCACTTACCGAATATTATCGGCGAATGGAGAGCGAAAGAGTGGATGTGGTCCGGGAAAACAATTTCTGTTGACGAAGCCGTCCAACTAGGTTTTGTAAATCAAAAAGTCCCACAAGGCGAATTGTTAAAAAGAGCGTTTGAAATGGCAGAGGAATTATCGAAGGGGCCATTTGATGCGTACATTGCGTCAAAGGAAATTATTAATTCAAGAAGCACTGCAAATTTGAACGAGGTCATTGCTCGAGAAAATACGATGCAAACGATATTACGGGGAACGGAACAACATACTCGAAGTGTGAAGGTGTTTTTATCAAAATCAAAATAAGTAGGTTTCAATACTCTGAAATGTTTGCGCTTACATTAAAAGGGAGGAATATCAATTGAAAAAACATTTAACTTTATTATCAGTATTGATCATTGTGCTCTTATTAGCTGCATGTGGAAATGCGGGTGCCAATGGTAACGCTAAGACAAATTATACATTGACGACTGCTGGGACAAGTGGTTCCTTTTACGCCATTGGAGCAGCAATTACACAAGTGCTAAACAACAATAGCGAATCATTGAATGTTACGAATCAGGCTTCAGGAGGATCTGTTGAGAATATTCGACTGCTCGACAATAAAGAAGTTGAATTTGCTCTAGTTGGAGGAGATAGTGCGGTTGGTGCTTACGAAGGTACAGGCGAGTTCGAAGGAGAGTCAAGAAAGGAAACGCTGAGAGGTGTTTTTAGTATGTATTCTCAACCACTTTCTTTGGTCGTCTTAAAGGATTCTGGTATCTCAACAATCCAAGATTTACAAGGCAAAAAAGTTGCAGTCGGTGCCCCGGGAAGTGGATCGGAAGTGAAAAGTAAAGAGGTATTGGAAGTGTTGGGGCTTCCTTATGATACAGGAGTTAAGCAGCAATATTTATCCTTTGCAGAAGCGGTAGAAGGTATGAAGGATGGGCAAATTGATGCCGCATTCATCTGGGCAGGTGTGCCGGTTCCAGCGGTTCAGGAATTGGCAAGTGTACGGGATATCGACTTAATTGATATTTCAGAAGAAGAAGCAGCAAAGGTTAACCAATCAAATTCTGCTATTTATGCAGAAACCATTCCAGCCAATACGTATAGTGGTATCGAAAATGAAAAGAAAACGCTTGCTGTCAATACACAAATCGTTGTCCATGCTGATGTGGATGATGAAGTAGTATATGAATTTGTAAAACAGTTTTTTGAAAATATTGGTGATATTCATGCGGCCCACGAGTCAATGAAGGGAGTCACATTAGAAACAGCACCAATCAACACGATTGAATTGCATTCAGGTGCTGCTAAATATTATGAAGAGCAAGGGGTATTAAACAATTAAAAGAAAAAGGGTTTTCCCCTTTTTATTTTTTAAGGGAGTGAAATAAATGGAGAAAGAAATTGTTAAACGAAGCGGGATAATCAAAAAGTGTATTTTTTCGATTGCGATCGCTTTGTCAGTGTTCCAATTATATACTGGAGGATTTGGAGTACTTACCCCCATGCTCCAAAGAAGTTTCCATTTAAATTTGGTTCTCATTCTAGTCTTTTTAATGTATCCGATCCATACGTCCTTAAGGTGGAGATGGATGGACTTTGCAGCTATTCTTTTGTCGATCGGTTCGGGAGTTTATATTTTCTCTACCTATAAAGAACTTCTTTTCAGAGTCGGAAATCCAAACGCTTTTGATATATTTTTCGGTGTTGTGACAATTATTTTGGTTCTGGAAGCAACTAGACGAGTTGCAGGTTGGATCTTGTCTATGATTGGAGCTTTCTTTATTTTCTATTCCTATTTCGGTGGTTTTTTTCCAGGAATATTTCAATCATCGAATATGTCAACGAACCGATTTATTTCACTCGTTTATATGTCAACAGAAGGGTTATGGGGAACGACATTAGGCATTGCTGCCACTTTTGTTGCTTTGTTTGTAATTTTTGGAGCTTTCCTAAATGCGACGGGTGCGGGAAAAGTATTTATAGATCTTGCTTACATTTTTGGGGGAAGATACCGGGGTGGCCCTGCGAAAGTGGCGGTAGTTTCCAGTGCATTGATGGGGACAGTGTCTGGTAGTCCTGTTGCCAATGTGGCATCTACGGGCCAATTTACAATACCACTTATGAAGAAAATAGGATATAAATCAGAAGACGCGGCATCTATTGAGGCTGTCGCTTCGACTGGGGGATCTATCATGCCTCCGATTATGGGGGCGGGCGCGTTCGTAATGGCTGAAATGACAGGTATACCATATTCGAAAATCATTATAGCTGCTGCGATCCCAGCCATATTATATTACTTATCTTTGTATTTCTATGTTGATCTCCAAGCTGCGAAAGATAATCTGAAAGGCTTGCCAAAAGAATTGTTACCGAAATTTAAAGAAACATTTTCAAAAGGGTTCCATCTTTATATTGGCCTCGGTACACTCGTTTATTTACTCGTGTTTATCCAAGTGTCTCCCATGCTTTCTGCTTTCTGGTCCATTGTAGCTCTAGTTTGTTCGTATATTGTTTTTTATTTTAAAACTGTCGATTGGAAATTCCTATCGAATGCCCTTATGGACGGCGCTAAAGGCATGATTCTTACTACAGTTGCATGTGCAACAGCCGGAATTGTAGTCGGTGTCATTAATTTGACAGGTATTGGAGTTACGCTTACTACGTTGATGGTTAACTTGGGACAATCCTCATTATTTTTGACTTTGATTGTCACGATGATAGCATGTGTCATTATGGGAATGGGGCTTCCTCCGACTGCAGCGTATATTTTACTCGGTGTATTGACGGCTCCTGCTTTAATAAAACTTGGGGTTCCTGTGCTGGCAGCTCACATGTTTGTCTTTTATTTCTCTTGTTTAGCACCGATAACCCCGCCTGTCGCCTTAGCTTCTTATACAGCAGCTGGGATTTCCGGTAGTGACCCTTTAAAGACATCCGTCAGATCAGCCAAAATCGGCCTTGTCGCTTTCTTGATTCCGTATATGTTCATTTATGGACCAGAATTATTAGCGCAAGGTGAAGTAACAAGCATTCTTTGGGCATTGCTCATGGGAATTGTCGGGGTGTTTGTCTTGGCAACATCTTTAACAGGCTGGTTAAAGGGCAAATTAAATATCATAGAGCGTGCTTTGTTCTTCACAACAGCCGTTTTCTTGATTTCTGCTAACTTATTGACAGATTTGATAGGCTTAATTTTATTAGCCTTCCTGCTGGGTGTCACCTTCTTTAAAAATAGGAAATCTGTACAAGAAGAATTATTTGATTCAAGTTCCGTCGCCCCTACAAATAAGGCGGAGACTGAAAACACGCTCATATAAAAGAATGTAAGAGAGCCATAGATTACTGCATGGTAAATAATGCAATTGTCTATGGTTCTCTTACTAGTCTATTAGATGGTGAGTAGCCATTGTTGTGGAGTTGTTGATAATGAGATTAAATCCTTTTTTGGCAGCGGTCATATTTATACTGATCCCGGTTTTTGCCGCTCGTCCGATGACATCTTTGTTTGCCAAACAATTAGGGGCTTCAATTATTGAAATTGGGATGATTACCGCCTGCTTTTCTTTTTTACCTTTACTACTGGCTATTTTCGCAGGGCGTTATATCGATCGTTATGGTGAACGCATGCCTTTGGCGATAGGATCTGTTGGAATCTTTTTTTCCTTATGTTTGCCTTATCTCTTTCCTTTAATACACGTCCTGTATATCTCTCAATTACTCTTAGGGATTTCTCAGTTGTTAGCGATCTTGTCTATTCAAAATGGGGTTGCCAAGTCATCGGAAGGAGGAAGTATAAATAGTTCGATAGGATCGTTTAGTTTATTTTCATCAACCGGCATGTTGCTAGGTCCATTAATGGGAGGGTATGCGACGGAACACTTTGGTTTTCAAATGACCTATTTGTTATTAGCATTTGTTCCGTTAGTTTCTCTCATTTTATCTTATTATGTATCTGGGAAAGATATTGTCGCAGATAGTGATAAGCATAAACAGAACAGCAGTTTTAAAGAATTAATCCAAATCTCCGGTCTAAAATCTTCTTTATTGGTTAGTATGATTGTTCTGTCGGCACTTGATATTTTTTATGTTTACTTCCCATTACTCGCACAATCATTAGGTTTAAGTTTCTCTCAAATTGGTTGGGCTTTGGCGGCGCAAGCGAGTGCGAACGCGCTGGTCCGGATATTCATGCCTCGTCTGGTGAACAATTTTGGAGTTACAACGATTTTATGGATCTTTATGCTCATTGGCGCTTTTGGTTATGGAATAATCCCGTTTTTGCATGAATTTGCTGCAATTTTTATTTTTGCCTTCATATTAGGAACGGGGTTGGGTGTAACTCAACCATTAACGATTATTCTTGCGTATACTTTTTCACCAGATGGACGATCGGGAGAAGTGCTTGGAGTGCGTTTGGCTTCCAATCGGTTAGCGCAAACAATCGTGCCATTTGCTTTTGCGGGAATTAGTAATTTTATTGGGTTAGGTCCGATCTTTTTGTTAAATTCATTCCTGTTAATGGGTGGAGCTTTTATAGCGAATAATATATCCAAAGTAAAGAAAATTTGAGAAGGAGTCTGAGTTATGAGTACTAATCAGTTATTAAAAAAGGGCTACACAGAAGAGTTGGCTTCATTTGTTTTTGAATTTCATGATAGAGAGTTATCATTACAAGAATTGACCCAAGTCAAAAGAGTGATCATTGATTATTATTGTGCGGCTATCACTGGTTCTACTAGCGCAACGAGCCAAACTATATTGAACTATTTAATTGAAAATGAAGGAGAAGGAAAGACAAACGTCATTGGTTCGTCTATTAAATTATCTAAAACGAATGCAGCTTTTATAAATGGAACGAGTGCCCATGCATTGGATTTTGATGATGGCCATACAGTTGGATCGACACATCCCGGTTCAGTTGTACTTCCTGCTGTTTTTGCTGTTTCTGAAACAATTAAGGCAGACCCTTCAAAAATTATCAAAGCGATTGTAGTCGGATATGAGATCGGTTTAAGAATTGCAGCTGCGATACATCCGGTTTCTCGAAAGAAAGGCTTTCACAATACGCCAGTCGCAGGCATATTTGGGGCTGCGGCTGCTGTCAGCTATCTATATGATTCTGATATTAGACAAATTCGCAATGCTTTCGGAATAGCAGGCAGTCTTTGCGGTGGAACTTTTGCTTTCTTGGGGTCGGGTTCCGAAGTAAAGAGGATCCATCCTGGACAAGCGGCCCAAGACGGCATCAAAGCCGCAGAACTTGCAATAGCTGGTTTGACGGGACCCGAAACAGTGTTCGAGACAGAAAATGGTATTTTTATGACCTTCGCCGATAATCAAATCAATCCAGAAATATTATGTAAAAGCTTAGATGCACCATTAGAAATTATGAATATTTACTTTAAACCGTATCCTTGCTGCCGGCATTTACATGTAGCTATCGATTGTATTATGAATATTAAAGAAAGAGGAATGCTAGATCTTTCAACAATTCAAAAGATTAAGGTAGGAGTTAATCAAATTGCTGCTCTGCATGGGCATAAACATTGCACTAATTTACTTGATGCACAGATGAGTTTACCCTATTCAATTGCAGTGGCTTTATTAAATAATTCTCTTCAAGTGAATCATTTTAAACCAGAAAACGCAGGAGAACAGGTCTGGGAATTATGTGATAAGATTGAAATTTATGTGGACGAAGAAGCAGATAAGAATTACCCTCAAAAAAGGGCAGCCAAAGTAGAGATTATTATGGATGATGGAAGAACGATTAAAGAAGTATTGGATAATCCGTTGGGTGAGCCTACCAGACCGTTGTCTGACAGGCAAATTGAAGCAAAGTTCTATGATAATTGCGCACCCATTATAGGAGAAGAGAAAGCGGAAAAATTTATAGAAAACATGAAGTCTTTTCAAAATGATTTAGATTTTTTATACGAAATTTAACAGATGGTTTAGATTTAAACAAGAGCGTTCAATTGCTGAACGCTCTTGTTTTTTCGTTATAATTCATGCAAAAGAAAATGATCAACACTCATATGATTTTTCTAATGAAAATTAATCAAAAGTATCAAAAGGGTAATAAAACAGATATTAATAAACACTTTTAAAGAGTTGGCACAGTTATTGCATATAAGTAAGTGAAGCTATCGATTAGTAAACTTTATTCAGCAATTTTTAAAAGGAATGGAGTGAAAACTAGAAATGTAATTTATGGGTCTTATAGGATTGCTGAATCAAGTTAAGTTCCTGGCGGTAAATGCCGAGCCATAATTGATGCTTATCTATTAATAATGTAAAGGGAGATGTCGATATGGATTTCAATCTAACACCAGAACAGGAAGATCTAAAAAAGTGGGCAAAGAATTTAGCGAAAGAGAAGTTTGGACCTAAAGCGTACACATGGATTCAAAATAAAGAGGTGCCATGGGAAAATGCAAGGATTTTATCAGAACAAGGGTTAATGGGAATGACGATTCCTGAAGAAGATGGTGGTCAGGGAATGTCCCTTATTGATGCCATTATTGTAATGGAAGAAATCGCGAAAGTCTGTCCAAGTACAGCTGATATGTTCCAGGTAGGAAACTTCGGTGCCATCCGCCAGTTAGCTGCATTTGGATCGAAAGAACTGAAAGATGGAGTGTTGCCCGATATTTTAGCCGGCAAAAAATTAATTTCTGTTGCCATGTCAGAACCGAATGCTGGCTCTGCTACTACAGATCTTGAAACGAAAGCTAGAATTGAAGGAGATAAAGTCATTATCAATGGATCGAAAGTGTTTAATACACACGGACCTCACAATAGCTATTATGTCGTATGGGTCCGTTTTGGTGAAGGTGTAAAATCGTCTGGAGCCATCTTGGTAGAGAGGGATTCACCGGGATTCATTTTAGGTAAAACAGAAACACATATGTCAGGGGAAGAGCATTGCGCTCTTTATTTCGAAGATTGTGAAGTTCCAGTGGAAAATATTTTGATACCTGAGGACGGGTTCCGTAAGTTATTCACAATGTTCAATATTGAACGCATGGGTAACACGGCGCGTTCCCTAGCTCTTGCACAGGCGGCTTTTGACCTAGCTGTGGAGCATGCCAAAGAACGAAAACAGTTTGGAAAGTCACTGGCGGAATTTCAAGGAATTCAGTGGAAAGTGGCTGAAATGAAAATGAAGCTGGACGCGGGTCGATTACTTTTGTATCGCGCGGCCACAAATGCGGATAAAGGAGCACCGAGTCCACTGGAGACATCCATTGCTAAAGCCTATATAAACGTTTCGGCTTTCGAGGTTGCCCATGAGGCGGTACAAATTTTCGGTGGCTATGGCTATTCCACGGACTATCCTTTGGAATATATCTTTAGAAGAGTTAGAGGCTGGATGATCGCAGGCGGAACTCCTGAAATGTTGAAAAATAAAATCGCTGAAGATGTATTCGAAATGCGTTTCAGCCAAAGAGCAAAACAAGGGGAGAGGAGTGCAAAGGATGAATCAAAGCAGTTTGTTACACAAGGAAACTGAGGAGAAAACACCCTATTTTTTAATGGAATACGAAGGTACACAGATGCTCCGCGACTTGGATTTACCGGTGGCTGAATCGGGATTTGCGACTAATGAGCGGGAAGCGATGAAAATTGCAAATGAAATCGGTTATCCAATCGTCCTTAAAGGCATGTCCAAAGACATTATCCATAAATCCGAAGCAGGCGTCGTTCGATTAAATATTAAGAATGAAATTGATTTAAAAAGGGAATATGCAGTTATTTCGGCAAATGCACGCAGTTACAATGCAAATGCTGTCCTGTCCGGGGTGTTTGTACAGAAGATGGCTGCCAAAGGGATTGAACTTATAATAGGAATTAAAAAAGATCCTATTTTCGGCCATCAACTTGTGATCGGAGCAGGTGGAACGCTTGTGGAAGTGATTCAGGACTATGCGTTGCGGATGATGCCTGTAACTGAATTAGAAATCGAAGAAATGGTTAGGGAATTAAAAAGTTATCCGATTTTGAAAGGCTATCGTGGCGAGCCGGGCATTAATCTAGACCTCCTTAAGCAAATCTGTATGAGGCTGAACGCTCTTATTCAATTGCACCCGCATATCGATGAATTGGACTTAAATCCCGTCATTTTTACTCAAGGAAAAGCAACGATTTGTGATGTACGGATAGCGATGGGATGCGCTTTGAATGAAAAAGGGAAGCGACGTTCCCTTACAAATGTGGATAAAATGCTGAATCCAAAATCGATTGCAGTTATTGGTGCTTCTCAGGATGAGAAAAAGAATGGTGGAAGATTGTTCCGCTATCTTGTAGAAAATAAATACCCTGGAGAATTGTATCCTATCAACCCAAAGGCATCGGAGATAAAAGGGTATAAAGCATATCCAGATTTGAAAGATGTTCCAGCCGATATTGACCTTGCTTGTATTATAGTAGCTGCTCCATTCGTTCCTGATGTTTTAAAATCATGTATTGTCAAAGGAATCAAAGCGGCAATCATCTACTCCTCCGGTTTCGCTGAAATCGGGGAAGAGGGAGAACGGCTTCAGGAAGAAATACTCGCTATCGCAAAAGAAGGGGATATTCGTCTGCTTGGACCGAATTCAATCGGAATTGCGAGTCCATCCAAACAAATTTATACAGCTTTTGGAGCTGCTTTGGAATCCAAAGTAAAAGTGTCCGGAAATATCGGTTTTATTTCCCAGAGTGGCGCAATGGGTAGTGCGCTATTAAGCCGAGCTTGGGAAGAAGGGATCGGCTTCAGTAGATGGATCAGTATTGCGAATGAAGCAGACCTCGATAGTTCAGATTTTATCGAAGTCCTTGCAGAAGATGAATTAACGAATGTAATTACAGTCTTTATGGAAGGTCTTCAAGATGCGGAAGCATTTAAAAAAGCAGTGACCAAGGCCAAAGAGAAAGAAAAACCTGTCATTGTTTTTAAAACAGGAAAATCCGATGTGGGAAAAAGAGCAGTTCAGTCACATACAGGTAGCATGGCAGGAGACGACGCAGTTTACATGTCTGCTTTTAATAAATATGGCGTTCTTAGGGTGGAGCATATTGAAGATTTGCTGGACACAGCCATTGCACTTGATGTACAGCCATTGCCAAACGGAAATAAAATCGGAGTCATTACAGCTTCAGGTGGTGCTTGTAGTGTAATTGCCGACCTCTGTTCAGCAAATGGAATGGAGGTGCCGGAGCTATCCATCAACACGATGTCGAAGATTCAAAATCTAATCCCTCCTTTTGGATCTTCCCAAAACCCGATTGACGTGACGGCGGAAATTATTGCAAAGCCTCAAATGTTCAAAGAAGTTGTGAGCACGCTTGCGAATGATGCAGACATCAGTGGTGTCCTTGTCATGTTAACAACGAATGCCGATCCAGGCGCTTCCATTATTGCTCAAGCTATTTTAGATACTTATGAACGGAGCGATAAACCGATCGTCGTTGGCCGTCTAGGCGCTAATGCAATCGCTCCGCAAGCGATGCAAATCTATGCAGAAGGAAAATTGCCTGTTTACGCCACTCCTGAAAAAGCAGTCAATATTATGAACTATTTGGTAAAGTATAGTGAATTGTCTTGTAGGGAGAAACACTAATGGCTCAAATAACTGTCGTGGGCGCCGGTGTCATGGGAAGAGGAATTGCTTACTCTTGCGCAATTTCAGGTCATCAAGTTTCTTTAAATGATCTTCAGGAACAGACTTTAACTGATGCGAAGAGAGAGATTGAAGATTTATTAATGAATAGTCTTCGAAATGGGTATATATCGGAAAACAAATATCAACAAGCCAAAGGTAACTTGGTATATGAAAAAGAATTACCATCTGCCGTTATGAATGCCGACTTGATTATAGAAGCGATCCTTGAAAGAGTTGATTTGAAAATTGATTTATTTAAAAAATTGGACCTTCTTTGCAAGCCTGATACCGTATTATCGACCAATACTTCAACGATTAGTCCAAGTGAAATCGGTGCTCAAACAAAACGTCCGGATAAAGTGATAGCCATGCACTTCTTTAATCCTGTCCATAAAATGAAAATGGTTGAACTAATAAGAGGTTTAGAAACATCTGATGAAACAGTTGATTTTATCAAACGTATTTGTTCTTCCTTGAACAAAGAGTACATCGAAGTGAATGAGTTTCCAGGCTTTGTAACATCCAGAATGAATTGCCTAATCGGAAACGAAGCGATGAACATGTTGATGGAAGGCGTTGCCTCCCCAAAAGATATTGATAAAGCGATGAAGATGGGTTTGAATCATCCGATGGGCCCCTTGGAACTTGCTGATTTAGTAGGTCTCGATACTAGATTACGAAATATGGAATATTTATACCAAACCCTCGGTGAAAAATATAGACCATGCCCATTGCTTGTTAAGTATGTGAAGGCTGGACGCTTAGGTAAGAAAACCGGAAGAGGTTTTTATAATTATTAGTAATGTAGGGTTGAAAATTTATAGGTTAAGAAAACATTAGTTCTGCTTATCTTGCCAGGGTTTTCCATTGCATCGAGGAAATAAAGCTATATGAAAATAAAGGGGTAAACTTTTAATTATCCAGGGGAGAAATGGTAATGCGTAATACTTTTATAGTGGAATCAGTCAGAACGTCAATCGGAAAATTAGGCGGAGCTTTGCAAGATGTTCCTGTCGATCATTTAGCAGAGACAGTCATCCGCGGAGTCCTAAAGCGAACTGACGTGGAAGTAGCAATAGATGAAGTTATTTTGGGGCAGGCGAAACAGAGTGCAGACACTTCCAACTTAGCAAGACTTGCCACATTGCGTGCGGATTTGCCTGTCAGCATACCGGGTTATACGGTGCACCGCCAGTGCGGATCTGGTTTACAGGCTATCCATAATGCGGATCAGCAAATTCGCCTTGGATTGGCGGATGTCATCATTGCAGGCGGTGCAGAGAGTATGAGCACTGCTCCTTATTATATGCGAAATGCCCGATTTGGATACGGAGCCGGCAACGGACTGCTCCTCGATCCAAATACCGAAAGTCAACCGTGTTCACAACCGATCGAAGTGTATGGAAATCTAACAATGGGGTATACGGCTGAAAACTTGGCCGAACACTACGGAATCTCACGCGCAGAGCAAGATGCGTTTGCTCTGCGCAGTCAGCAACTAGCGACGAAAGCAATCGAGGACGGTTATTTTATAAATGAAATCATCCCGTTTGAAATAAAAAAACGAAAAGAAACAGTAACATTCCAAGTGGATGAACATCCGAGACAAACGACGCTTGAACAATTGGCAAAGCTAAAGCCCGTATTCAAAGAAGGCGGTTCGGTCACAGCGGGCAATGCGAGTGGGCGGAATGACGGAGCGGCTGCCGTGCTGCTCATGTCAGGAGAAAAGCTGGAAAAACATGGACTTACGCCGAAAGCTAAGATTCTTGCGCAAGCAGCGAGCGGCGTATCCCCCGAAATTATGGGGATCGGTCCAGTAGAATCCACAAAAAAAGCGCTTCGGCAATGTGGATTGTCTATTGACGATATCGATTTGATTGAATTGAACGAAGCATTCTCAGCACAAGCATTAGCTGTCATAAAAGAACTGCACCTTGATATTGATAAAGTCAACGTCAATGGAGGCGCCATTGCACTTGGACATCCGATCGGGGCATCAGGAGCTATTTTAATGACCAAATTGCTATCTGAGATGGAACGTCGCAATGTAAAGTTCGGTCTAGTCACCTTGTGTATTGCAGGAGGGCAGGGAATTACAACAATCGTAGAAAACATGCAATATAGGTAATGAGCCGGGAACCAAGGAATAAGACCTTGGTTCCTATACAATTATGCTATCAACATGGGAGGGTTCTTTATGAACATTTATGTATTAGTAAAACGGACATTTGACACGGAGGAAAAGATAGCGGTTACAAACGGCAAGATTGCGGAAGATGGAGCTGAATTCATCATCAACCCATATGACGAGTATGCCATCGAGGAAGCGATCCAGCTTCGGGATGCCCATGAAGGGGAAGTGACAGTTGTCACAATCGGGGACGAAGAGGCGGAAAAACAACTGCGCACGGCATTGGCGATGGGAGCAGACAAAGCGGTTCTCATCAACACGGAAGATGATCTGGATGAAATGGATGAATATACGGTTGCGAAAATCCTTGCAGAGTATTTGAAAGACAAAGACGCAGATATCATCCTCGCGGGGAACGTAGCCATTGATGGCGGGTCCGGCCAAGTCGGTCCACGTGTGGCAGAATTGCTTGGCATCAATTACGTGACGACGATCACAGAACTGAATGTCGATGGCACATCCGTCAAAATCGTTCGCGACGTAGAGGGGGATTCGGAAACGATCGAAACGTCCTTGCCACTGCTCGTGACAGCGCAACAAGGTTTGAATGAGCCACGTTATCCTTCCTTGCCAGGCATCATGAAGGCGAAGAAGAAACCGCTGGAAGAATTGGAGCTCGATGATCTCGATATCGACGAAGATGATGTGGAAGCGAAAACGGAAACGGTTGAAATCTTCCTTCCTCCACAAAAGGCGGCGGGCCGCGTATTGGAAGGCGACGTTGCCGACCAAGTGCAAGAATTGATCTCCTTGCTGCGCACAGAAGCGAAAGTGATCTGAGTAAGCGGTCTGCCACTTGCTTAATTAATGTAAATCAGCACGAAAATCGTATCTATTAGGAGGGACTCAATATGTCTAAAAAAGTAGTAGTACTTGGGGAAGCTCGAGAAGGAGCTTTACGTAATGTATCGTTCGAGGCGATTGCAGCCGCGAAAACAATCTCCGGTGGCGGGGAAGTCGTCGGTGTTCTATTCGGCGATGCCGTCCAATCACTAGCAGAAGAAATGGTCCATTATGGTGCCAATCGTGTTATCACGGTGGAGCATCCACACCTGAAGCAATATACATCCGACGGGTACGGACAAGCGTTCCTAGCTGTCTTTGAACAGGAAAAACCAGATGCGATCGTCTTTGGCCACACGGCACTTGGTAAAGACCTATCGCCAAAAATCGCGAGCAAATTGGAATCCGGCTTGATTTCCGATGTGACAGCGATTGAAGGAGAAGGGGATAGCGCCCATTTCATCCGTCCGATCTATTCCGGCAAGGCGTTTGAAAAAGTGAAGAACAAAGAAGGTCTTCTCTTCGTGACAATCCGTCCAAACAACATCGCACCACTGAATCATGATGCAAGCCGTACAGGCGAAGTTTCTTCCCTCTCCGTCGATGTGGCGAATCTTCGCTCGGTCATTGCAGAAGTTGTCCGCAAAGCGACGGAAGGCGTGGACCTGTCGGAAGCAAAAGTGGTCGTGGCGGGAGGCCGTGGCGTGAAAAGCGCGGAAGGCTTCGAGCCATTGCAGAAGTTGGCGAACTTGCTAGGCGGTGCGGTCGGTGCATCCCGTGGTGCATGTGACGCGGACTACTGTGATTATTCATTGCAAATCGGCCAAACCGGGAAAGTGGTTACACCTGATCTGTACATAGCGGCAGGAATTTCAGGGGCTATCCAACATATGGCGGGAATGTCGAACTCCAAAATCATCGTGGCGATCAACAAAGATCCGGAAGCGAACATCTTCAAAGTGGCGGACTATGGAATTGTCGGCGACCTCTTTGAAGTCATTCCAATGATGATCGAGGAAATGGAGAAAGTACCGATTTCTATTTAATGGATGCGTTAAATTACTCCTACAATTTCAGACTTACGTTTAATCGCTACAATGTTTTAAGGTAGGTAACAGTCACCCTCTCAAATAGAGACTTTCTCAAGAACCTTATAATAAATACCTATAGAATATTACTCTTTTAGGAATGAAATGCCGGACTTCATTTTTTACCTAAAAGGGTATTTTTTATGGGAACTTCAACAAAAAAAGAAGGCCATAATAGACCTTCTACATTCGACCCTAATCGGTTCTTCAAACTTTTGCAATTCGCACATTGCTGATCATCAAAAATGATAATAGCAACATGAATAGAATTAACACGCCGTCCTGGACATATGGATAGATAAAATAGCTCAATGTCAAGAGGACACCCGCCGCAGTGATCGGCAAGCCGCAAAATACACCGTCAAATTCTTTCACATTAAAACGGGCGAGCCGGACCGCGCCTGCTAAAATATAGAAAATGGTTACCGCTATGCCGACCCATAAAGTTGCAGAAAATGCTAGATTATAGATTAGAAGGGCGGGGGCAATCCCGAAGGATACGAGATCACATAACGAATCAAGTTCCTTGCCGAATTGGGATTCCGCATGGAAATGCCTTGCCGCCATTCCGTCAAAGCGGTCAAATAATGCAGCTAGGAAGATGAAGACGAGGCTCTTGTGGCTAAGATCGTTTACAATTAGTATAATAGCTATAATTCCGAAGCTGAGATTGGTCAATGTAATGGCATTCGCCAATTGCATCTTCATTTTTGTATAATACAGATCCCATGCTTTCTGTAAAAACATATGATTCCTCCTTATAGTGTAAAATAATAGAAAAACGAGGTAACCCACAGAATGACCAAAAGAAAACTTTTTAAAGCCTTTGTTGAATTAACGGGACATCCCTTATCATCTTCTCTCTTAAAGACATTCACTAGATCAAGTATAAGCCGTCCGCTTATCCGTCCATTTTCCCGTTACTATCAAATCAATGAACAGGAAATGGCGCGGCCCATCCATACATATGATTCCCTGCAATCGTTCTTCACGCGGGAATTGAAACAAGGATGCCGGGTAATCG
Organism: Sporosarcina sp. 179-K 3D1 HS; assembly: GCF_047228905.1. NCBI lineage: Bacteria > Bacillati > Bacillota > Bacilli > Caryophanales > Caryophanaceae > Sporosarcina > Sporosarcina sp. 179-K 3D1 HS. The sequence goes on along the minus strand of NZ_JBFEGI010000001.1, from coordinate 30,401 downwards.
ATGAATCGCCGAATAGCTTAGTATCGCCAGTGGACGGAATTGTCAATGGGATGGGAACCATTACGAACGGCCAAGAATTTTACATAAAGAACCACACTTATCGGTTAGCTGAAATCTTTGGAGATGCAAAATTGTCCAAGCCCTACGAAAATGGCTTCTATTATATTCTTTACTTGTCGCCAAGCCATTACCATCATTTCCACTATCCGTTAGATGGAAAAATTGTTTCCCGGTATGCACTAGGCAATGTTTCCTATCCGGTGAATGACTTGGGCTTGCGATATGGAGATACCCCTTTTGCTTCGAATTATCGATTGATTTCTGAATTGAAAACGAAATTTGGAAAACTGGCGATTGTTAAAGTGGGAGCATTGAACGTCAACAGCGTTCAAATCCAAAACGCCTCCAGAATTGCCGTAAAAGGACAGGATTTTGGGCATTTTTCATTTGGCTCGACCGTCATCTTATTCCTAGCGCATCGGCCTAATTTTCAACCGCTCATACAAAATAGGGCAGAAGTTAAGGTGGGAGAGTCAATCGGCATGTGGTTCTAAGCTTTCCAAGAGAGATAGGATTGCAATACTCATGCTATCAGGAAATCCGGAAAGCTTTTCCATCTCCATTACATTATATAACGATACTAATATATTCTGCAAATTGAAAAATGACAGTACATTCCCTTGAATCGGAATTTTTCATACTAAGTATCCATTGTACGACAAAAAGTCCCTTTGAAATTTATTTTCAAAGGGGCTTTTCTCATGTGTGAAATTAAATGATATGGATTCGTTTTCCCTGCAAACGCTGTTTCCATCATTTCATTACGACAGCTTCTCCTTCAATCACCAGCTCATCCCGCTGGTTTTTGACAACAGTCCGGAGACGGATGATTCGCTTGGAGTCTTTTTTTTCCAATACTTCGACTTCCGCCGTGACGGTATCCCCGATTTTTACTGGGGCCAAGAAGGCTAGGTTTTGCGATAAATAAATGGTATCTCTTCCGGGAAGCTGCATGGCCAATACATTGGAAATGAATCCCGCAGTTAAAATCCCATGTGCAATCCGTTCTTTGAAAATCGAAGTTTTTGCATATTCGGCGTCCACATGGACCGGATTGAAATCGCCTGTTACCCCGGCAAACTGGTAGATGTCATATTCCGAAATAGTTTTCGTGAAACTGGCCCGATCGCCAATTCTAATTTCATCATACGTAGGCACTGATAAAAGTCCTTTCGATTGAGTAACAGTATTTTGGTTGGTTGACACAAATCTGAAGCTCGTTCAAATTGCAGCTAGCAGCCTTTTATGCGTCTCTTTCAGTTGGTCTGTCAGTTTTTCGACAGATTTCAAAAGCTCCGCATTGCCTTTCTGTTGCTGATCAAGCACGTTCTTCACGTTAGATTCAAGTTGGCTCTGGGATTGCGAGAACAGGTCCAACATCACTTTGCTCGGTGTCCAGGACAAAGACTGCACTGTGCTATTGATTTCGTCGAGCTGGTTCAACCATGTGGAAGCGAGTGGAAGGTAACGCTCTTTATCCGATTCTTTAATCGTTTTCTGAAGGCTGGATTTCCATTCTTCTGAAATCTTGCTTGCTTCTGCTTCCAATTGAGTGAGTGTAGTGCGTGTCGAATTCAGCAGTTCCTTTTGATTTTCAAACACTTTGAACGATTTATCCGAAATGTCCTGTTGAAGGTTTTGAATCGTTTTGAAGCCGTTCAACCAACTTTCCCAGATCAAATCGACTTCGTTCGCCGGCTGTTTCACTTCTTTTGCTTTCGTCATCATTAATTCCTCCTTATTGGTCTTATCCATTTACCGATGGATCTTTATATGAATGCAACGTACTGCATTGTTGCCGTGCTCACTCATCTTCCTCGTTCTGTTCATCTGTTCGGGAAGTGTAAGGGGAAAAAAACGGGTTGTATAAGCTGAAAAATTGATCCAACATTTTTTGGTAATGACCCAATGAACTTGCCCATAGTTCCAAATATTGTTCGCCTGCTTTTGTAATTGAATAGATTCGCTTTGCAGGGCCTCCCGATTCGGTATCCCATTCAGATGTCACCATGTCATCTTTCTCTAACTGGCGAAGAATCCGATAAAAATTGCCTTGGTCTACAGAGTTAAACCCAAACTGGGAAATTTTTTGCATCAATTCATAGCCATGCGTATTCCAATCTCGTAAATGAAGAAGCATCAATGGGATGAGAAAGTTTTTAGGCGATCCCAAATTCGGTTGTCTTTCATTTTTGTTAGAGTCAGATGAATTTTCCATTGCTACGCCACTCTCCTTACAGAATATCTATATGTGTAATTTACACCTAAGTGTTCAGAATGTCAAGAAAAAGATAAAATCTTCCAAATCGGGTGTGGTCTGATCAAGTAAAAAAACTGCCCATCTGTGTAAGGAGGGCAGTACATATCCAGGCATTCTACCCTTTACTGTTCCAAGGTCTCCCAATCGATGACGTTTTGGATAGTAGCTCGTCCCGTCACGACGACGGGATGGGACAGGGAGTTATACGTCAGTTGTATGGACATATATAGGTAGATCCGTTCGAGTCCATTCTCAAATAGAAAACGAGGCGGCGATGAGTAGCTGAAAAACCATTTTTCACTGTATAGAATATTGACAATCCAATGAACTTCACAAATTGTTCAAAGTTTTTTGTCGAATAAATAAAGAAATATCAACGAAAAATTGATTGAAAAGTCTAATAAATATTATTTGTTTTCATATAAAAAACTGTAATTCATTGGCTTTTACTAGTAAATTATAGTATTTCCTTAATTATTATTCGACATCCTTTTTTGTTATTTTGTAGAAAAATGTGGTTTTTTGTCCATTATCGTTCGTTGACTTAAATTGGAACATCCCCCTATACTTTGGGTAGGAGATGCCCCACTATTCTCTGAAACTGTGAATTTTAAAGGAGATGAGATGTTTGTCACAGACATTACAATTTGATCCATTCGCGATGTGGAAAACAATGTATGAACAAACGGAAGCCAATTGGAACGAAACTATTCAGCAAACGCTGAATAAAGAATCCTTCTCGGAGGGAATGGGTGAAACACTAAATTATTATTTACAATTTCAAGAATTGGCTAAAAAAATGACGGAATCTTATTTGAAGCAGGCGAATATGCCAACTCGGGGAGAGCTCGCCGATGTGGCCTCGTTGATCATCAATCTTGAGGAAAAAGTAGACCATTTGGATGATCGATTCGATGAGGAGATTGCCAAATTGGATGCCACGAAAGAAATTGTCCAATTACGAAGATCGGTTGCCAATCTCGAGAAAAAATTGGATCTCATCATTGAGGCAGTGGAAAAGGGAAATAAGCAACAGTCGGCATCATCTGCTTCTCCTGTTGCGGAAACACAACTAAAGAAATAAGAATTTATCGAAAGGTCAGTCCTTTTGCGAAGCTGCATGTATCGTATATTACAGAGAATGGAAGTGTTGAAGGATGACATTGAACGCATTGGAAATTACAGAGATCACCGAATTTGGAAAGCCGTTAGCAGGCCAAGTTGCCATCGTGACAGGGGGGTCACGTGGAATTGGGGCTGCGATTGCGAAAGAGCTGGCACGCAATGGTGCAATAGTGGCGATCAATTTTGTATCCGGTTTTGAAAAAGCGGAGAGCGTTGTGAAAGAAATTGAGGCACAAGGTGGAACTTCGTTTGCTTTCCAATCGGATGTATCTAAATCGGAAGATGTCCAAAACTTCATCCAGGCAGTAAAAGATCGTTTTGGAAAGATTGATATCCTTGTAAACAATGCCGGCATTACACGTGACCGGACATTCCGCAAACTATCCACAGAAGATTGGAATGAAGTCATCGACGTCAATCTGAATAGCGTCTACCATACGACTTCGGCAGTCATCGACCATATGTTGGAACAGAAGTATGGCCGTATCATCAATATCAGTTCCATCATCGGCCAAGCGGGCGGTTTTGGCCAGACGAATTATTCAACTTCCAAAGCGGGTATGCTCGGATTCACAAAGTCGCTTGCTTTGGAAACAGCCCGAAGCGGAATTACTGTCAATGCGATTTGCCCGGGGTTCATTGAAACGGAAATGGTGGGGGCCATGCCGGAAAACGTTTTGGAAAGTATCGTTTCCAAAGTGCCGATGAAACGTTTGGGAACCACGAAGGAAGTGGCAGAAGCAGTTCTGTTCCTTGCGCAAGCCGAATACATTACAGGCCAGGCCATTAATGTAAACGGCGGATTATATATGTAAGTTCATCTATTTCGCGAGAATAGAGAAGAGTTGACTTCCCAAGTGGGGAAGTCATTGGAATTGTGGAGGAGGATAACAATGATTTATTCCAACGTAAAAGAAGTAGAAAACTGGATGGATGCCATGCCGGAAGATGTTCGGAAGAGCTATACGCGTTTTAAGCGGATGACGGAGGTTCTTACGAAGGAACCAGAACCGAAAGTGGGGCAAACACCGAAGGAAGTCATCTGGACAAAAAACAAAGCGAAGCTTTACCGATATCAACCGACTGTCCCAAAAACGAATAAAATTCCAGTATTGATGGTCTATGCATTAATCAACAAGCCGTATATTCTGGATTTGTCGCCTGGGAATAGTCTGATTGAACATCTTACAAACCAAGGGCATGATGTATACCTGTTGGACTGGGGGACACCAGGGTACGAAGACCGCCACATGAAATTGGATGATTTCATTTTGGATTACATCCCTAGAGCTGTTAAAAAAGTATTGCAAACATCGGCAGCAAAAGAAATTACGATGTTCGGATACTGCATGGGTGGCACGATGACGGCTATTTTCACCGCTTTACATCCGGAGTTGCCGATCCGCAACTTGGTATTAATGACAAGTCCATTCGATTTTAGCGACGCTGGACTTTATACCAATTGGTTGGATAAACGCTACTTCAACTTGGATAAAGTGGTCGATACACTAGGAATGGTGCCGCATGATATGATTGACTTTGGAAATAAACTATTGAACCCGATTGCAAATTTCTACGGCCCATACATCAGTTTGGCCGATCGGGCGGACAATGAAAACTTCGTCAGCAATTGGATGCTCATGCAGAAATGGCTGCATGACGGAATCCCGTTTCCGGGCGAAGCGTATCGTCAGTGGATCGGAGAGTTCTATCAGGAGAATAAACTGATCAATGACGAGCTTTATGTCAGAGGTCGTAAAGTGGAATTATCCGATATTAAAGCAAACCTGTTGAACATCGCTGGAAAGTACGACAACATCGCGACTCCGAACCAAGTGGAGCCTTTAAACGATAAAGTATCCAGTAAAAACAAAGAGTTCCACCTCATGGAAACCGGCCATGTCTCAGTCGTGACCGGACGCCGTGCAGTCAATGGGACGTATCCGTTGATTGATAAGTGGCTTGTGAAGAATTCGCAGTAAGCTTATGAAACCACCCATTTTCGGGTGGTTTTTTGTTAAATAAAAAGGGAAACCATTTACTTATCTAGAATTGGAGTAGATATGCAATCTACTCAAAAGATTGTGAATAACATTTATATAGGGGAATGGGAGAGGGTACATAATGAGTTTGTTGGCTGGTTTGAAAATATTGGATTTTTCTACATTGTTGCCAGGACCGTATGCGACGATGATGTTGGCCGATCTGGGGGCGGATGTGATCCGAATTGAATCGGCTACACGTCAGGACTTGGTCCGCAGTATGCCGCCGCTCGACGAAGATGGCTTATCTGCGACACATGGCCATTTGAATCGATCGAAGAAATCGATGACGTTGAATCTGAAACTGGAGGAGTCGAAGGAAATCATTCATTCCTTGTTGCAAGAGTATGATATTATCATAGAGCAATTCCGACCAGGGGTGATGGAACGGCTCGGCTTAGGGTATGAAGATTTGAAAAAAATCAATCACGGGTTGATCTATTGTTCGTTGACCGGCTATGGACAGACGGGACCTTTCCGCAACCGTCCCGGCCATGATAATAATTTCTTGGCCCTTTCCGGCGTCATGGATTATTCTCGACGGAAGGAGGGGGTGCCACCGACGATGGGCATTCAAATTGCAGATATTGCAGGGGGATCCCTTCATTCCGTGATCGGTATTTTGGCAGCCGCTCTTCACCGTGAGAAAACCGGGGAAGGACAGCATATTGATGTCAGTATGACTGACACCGCGTTTTCATTTAATGCGATGTATGGACCTGGATATTTGGTGAAGGAAGTGGAGCCGAAACCGGAAGAATTGATGCTGAATGGTGGTATTTTCTACGATTATTATGAGACGGCGGATGGCCGTTTCTTCTCGGTAGGAAGTTTGGAACCCCAATTCCTGAAGCTATTATGCGAGGCGCTGGAGATTCCGGATTTATTCCAAAGGGCGCTTAGTGAGGATACGTTAGATCAGCAATCGTTCAAGCAAAAGGTTAAAGACATCTTCCTATCGAAAAGTTTTGAGGAGTGGCTGGGTGTCTTTAATGAAGATTTTGACGGATGCGTGGAACCCGTCTTGTCTTTCGCGGAAGCGGCCGAACATCCACAAATTCAAGCACGCCAAATGGTCGTCGAAGTACCGAAGTCGGACGGGACGACTCAGCGGCAAATCGCCTCGCCGATTAAATTCTCAACGGCGCATCCTGTTTATTCCCATGTAGGAGCGGGATTAGGGGAGCATACTGAGGACATTTTGCTTGCCCGGGGATTTACTGCCGAGCGGATAGGGGAATGGAAGGAAAAAGGGGTCTTTAGTTAATGGTCGAAAGAGGGGTGCTGAATGAAGCAATATATGATGGCGCTCGATCAGGGGACAACGAGCTCCCGAGCGATTTTATTTGATGAAAAAGGGGATATCGTCCATACGGCACAACGGGAATTCAATCAGTATTTTCCCCAATCCGGTTGGGTTGAGCATAATGCCGACGAAATCTGGAGTTCCATTTTATCGGTCATTGCAGGCGTGTTATCGGAAAAAAACATTTCATCTGACCAGATTGCCGGAATCGGAATTACGAACCAACGCGAAACGACTGTTGTTTGGGACAAGCATACCGGCAAACCAATCTACCATGCAATCGTTTGGCAATCCCGCCAGACCGCGGAGATCTGTGATGAGTTGCGGGAACAAGGACATAATGAGACGTTCCGGAAGAAAACCGGTTTGCTGCTAGATCCCTACTTCTCCGGAACAAAAGTGAAATGGATTTTGGATCATGTGGAAGGGGCAAAGGAAAAGGCGGAGAAAGGTGATTTACTGTTCGGAACGATCGATACGTGGATCGTATGGAAACTATCCGGTGGGAAAGCCCATGTGACTGATTATTCAAATGCCTCCCGGACATTGATGTATAACATCCACAAGCTTGAATGGGATGAAGAGTTGTTGGAGATTTTAGGGGTGCCGAAGTTGATGTTGCCTGAAGTCCGCCCTTCATCCGAAATTTATGCACATACGGAGGAGCGTCACTTCTTCGGCCATGCCGTCCCGATAGCGGGCATTGCAGGGGATCAGCAAGCTGCTTTGTTCGGGCAAGCTTGTTTTGAACGGGGTATGGTGAAAAATACGTATGGAACCGGATGTTTCATGTTGATGAATACAGGGGAACAAGCAGTGGAATCCGAACACGGTTTATTGACGACTATCGCATGGGGTTTCGGCGGTAAAGTGGAATACGCATTGGAAGGAAGCATATTCGTAGCGGGTTCGGCCATCCAATGGCTGCGTGACGGACTGCGGATGTTTCGTAATTCCGCGGAGAGCGAAGCCTATGCGACCCGAGTGGAATCGACGGAAGGTGTGTATGTTGTCCCGGCTTTCGTCGGATTGGGCACTCCATATTGGGATAGTGAGGTCCGGGGTGCCGCTTTCGGTTTGACGCGCGGGACGAAAAAAGAGCATTTTATCCGTGCGACCTTGGAATCTCTAGCCTATCAAACAAAAGATGTGCTCGATGCGATGGAAGCGGATTCGGGCATTTCATTGAAAACGCTGCGGGTGGACGGCGGGGTGGTCGCCAATGATTTCCTTATGCAGTTCCAAGCGGATTTATTGGATGTCCCAGTAGAGCGGACCGTGGTCAATGAAACGACGGCACTCGGAGCCGCTTCCTTGGCTGGTCTCGCGGTCGGCTTCTGGCGCGACCGCTCCGAAATTGCGGAGCGTTTAAATCTGGACAAGCAATTCCTACCGAAGATGCCTGTTGTCGAGCGCGATTCATTATACGAAGGATGGAAAAAAGCGATCCAAGCAACCATGGCGTTTAAATAAAATCAGCTCTCCTCGTGTGTGAGGAGGGCTGATTTTTTCATTCAACCGATTTGAAATGTAAACGTGCGGTCTTCTATAAAATGTCCGTCTTGATAGGTTCGTTCCACGAAGGTGACGTTGTTTTCATGATCTACGAGCAAGACCGTTGAGGAGCGGGTACCGTATCCCTCCGACTGAATGAAGAGGGAGGATAGGACCCGTTCCAACTCCTCACCGACTCCTGTATTGGGAAGTTGTTCATCCGGGAACGGCTCGGCGTTGGCCAGCACGTCGAATAGAATGTCCGGCTGGATGGCACAGTTTTGAGTAGCCACTTCCTGGACGCCCGCTTTCCCTCTAACGACTTTGGGCCATGGAGTATCAAGGAAATGGTTACTCAACCCGTGTGTTCCCGGAGAAATCGTCGCCACTTCATTTTGGATGTTCGAGTAGTACAGCAATTCATCCGGCGTACCGACAATCACATTGAACCCTGCATACTCCTCCCGTTTCTGCTGTAACGCCTGCAAGAATTCAGATGCTGTCACATCGGAATCGAGAAAGTCAGTTACAATCTCCCCACGCGAACGGACATCGTTTGTCTTCTGATTGACATCCCGGAAGTTGGTCAGAGCGGCAAATCGCCCATCTTTTGTTACGCCGAGCCATGTGCCATGTTGCGATAAATCCCGGCCTGCCAACAGATTCGGCTTATCTTCCCAAAAATGGGCCGGAGCAGTCGGCCGCTCGTAAAATTCGTCCCGGTTTGCTGCCACAATTAAATGATAGATCGGATGATCCTGAAAATGAAAATTGATCAGACACATAACCTAGTCACCTCTCCTTATCCAAAGTATACAATGTCCCAATAATGAAGCAAAGGACACAAATTCCGTTCCCTGTCACTAAACGTATAAACGTAGGCGAGTTCGGTCAAATTAATCATACTTGACGCCGTTGATGGAGAGGATGATTTATTTGCAAAAGAAGGGTTATAGGATTGCACTGCTCATCATGATCGTATGTATGCTCGCCGCTTGCCAGAATAAAAACATTGTCACAAAAGGTCCTGATGGAGAGGATATTTCGGAAGAGCCTGTCGGCAGCTTATATGGATTTACTGAGTTTGATTTTTCTGTAGATACGAAAGACAAGAAGGAGGCCATCCAGGCAATGTATAAAGAAGGCCGCGTTCATACTGAGGCGAATTATTTGAATAAAGTCGAAGATACTTATCTACGTGGCAATAAAGCGTTGAAAAAGCTGGACGAGATTTTTTCAGGCATGTCCGTAGATCCGGAAACCGAAGATATGGATTTGATTAAACAGGCTACCGAGGCCTTTGAAATTTCGGATTATGAGAAAGCGAGCCTCAAGATCAAGTTTAAAGGGCATGATCAGAAAGATTTGATGTTCTCCAAATGATCAAATGGTTAGCTCCCGGAATTAATAAATAATTACCTATTTACGGATTATTTTGATAGGATAAAAGAGAGATTTGTAAATAGGGAGGGAACAAGAATGTTGACAGTTGGAAACATGATGAAGCAAAACGCGTTGAAATATGGGGGTAAACCAGCTGTAATCTTTCAGAACAAAACGTCTTCATTTAAGCAATTGAATGAAAGAGCAAATCGGCTTGCGAATGCGTTCCGGTCACGCGGTTATCAAAAAGGGGATAAAGTGGCGGTCTTGATGAAAAACAATGCCGCCTATGTCGACATAATTGTCGGCTTGTCCAAAATCGGGGTCATCATTGTGCCGATGAACTATCGTTTAGTCGGCCGTGAAATTGATTATATCCTGCAAAACTCGGACAGCAGGGGTATCATTTTGACGGCTGAATACGAGAGTGAGCTGGACTCCATCCGTTCCGTCGGGGAGCTTGACACCGTCATCGTCGTCGGTGGAACGTCTAACGGAGAAAGATTTGATTATGAAATGTTCCTTCAGTCTGCATCTGCGGAAGAACCTGATGTGGAAGTGGATGAGGCCGATACATTCTATATCGGATATACATCGGGGACGACTGGAAAACCTAAAGGCGTCGTCATTTCGCAAAGGTCCCGGATTTTGACCGGAATGGCGGCAGCTTATGAATATAAAATCGACGAGTCGGATGTCCATCTGGTTGCGGGCCCAATCTATCATGCAGCACCTTGGATTTTCCTCGTGATGCAGATCATCGTCGGAGGGACGTTAGTCATCCATGAAACATTTGAAGTGGAACAGGTACTTGCGGATATCGAGAAGTATCGTATTACGAACGCATTCCTGGCACCGACAATGTACAGTTTCATCACCAATGTCAAAGAGGAAGTGAAGGCGAAATATGACCTATCTTCCGTCCGTGTCCTCATTTCGGCCGGGTCGCCACTCGCGACAAAATCGAAAGAAGACATCTTGGCATTTTTCCCGGGTGTCGATCTCCATGAATTCTACGGATCCACGGAGTCCGCCATCACTTTGAACATCAAACCGAAAGATATTGAAAATAAAGAGCGGAGTGTCGGCCATCCGTTCCCTCTCGTAGATTGTTTAATTCTTGATGACAATAAAGAGCCGGTAAATCAAGGACAAATTGGCGAGCTCTATTTTAAAGGACCGTATTTGTTAGATGAATATTATAAGAATCCCGAGGACACCGCGGCTTCGTTCTACCAAGGGTATTTTTCCGTTGGGGATATGGCGCTACAGGATGAGGAAGGTTTCTATTATATTGTAGACCGGAAGAAGGACATGCTCATTAGTGGCGGGGTCAATATTTATCCGCGGGATATCGAGGAAGTGCTCTATACGCATCCCGACATCCTGGAAGCAGCGGTCATCGGAATTCCCCATCCTGTATGGGGAGAGGCGGTCAAAGCAATTGTCGTTCTGCGTGATGGGGCGACGATGACGGAAAAAGCGGTCATCGATTTCTGTGAAGGGAAAATGGCGGGGTATAAAAAACCGAAAACGGTCAGCTTCCTACCAGAACTACCACGCAATCCTTCCGGTAAAATACTGAAGACGAGTTTGCGGGAGCAATATTGGGAAGATGAAAAGACTAAAATCTAAACAATAACAGCCGCAGTCCGGTTACGGAGCTGCGGCTTTTGTTCATTTCAACGGGTTCTATACTAAACGGTAACTTGTTCTTTCAGCGTCTCTAATTCAGCATCCGAAATCGCTTCGATAATTGGAATGATCTGAAGCAGTTGATCATTGATCGGTGTCGGCACGCCATACTTCCTCCCAAGCTCGCATACCTTTCCGGCGAAATACTCCACTTCCGTTTTCCGGCCTGCATCCACATCTTGCAGCATGGATGTTTTCCCTTCAGGCGCCAATTTCGCTAATATCGGGCGGAAAGAGTGGATATCCGCTTCTGTCAAATGAACTCCCGCTTTTTCGGAGAGCGCCACAACTTCATACATCGCCGCTTCCATCCATTGATGGGCAGCCGGTACAGTTTGGAACACTTGATATGGAGCACGCAAGACAGCTGAGGTTTGATTGATGCCGACATTGAACATGAACTTCCACCAAAGTGTCCGCCATATATCTTCCGGAACATCGTAGGGGATTTCGGCTTGGTCAAATAATTCCATGACGGCTTTCACGTTGTCCGATATCGACTTATCCTTTTCGCCGAAACAAATTTTCCCGATGCTGGAAAATCGTACTTGATGTCCCGAACGGATGGCATCGATTCCGACGCACATGCTATAAAGAATCGGATTGTCGGGATATACTACAGCAATCTCTTCTTCACTGGAAATGCCGTTCAGAAGAGGGAGGAAAATCGTTTCGGGGCCGACATGATGTTTCATATCATGGATTGCTTCCTGCAATTCGGCGTTTTTGACTGCGATGATTATCAGGTCAACTGGAACTGCCTCTGCTTCGGGTGTGATGTAGTGGAAATGAACTGTTTGGCCTTCCACATCGATGCCTGTTTTGGAATAACGTTCGATCCGTTCTTCATTTGCAATTACTGTAAGTCGGTTACCTACTATTTTATGTAGTCTGCTGCCATATGCCGCTCCAATTGCGCCGAGGCCTATCATTGCCACGGATTGAATTGTTCTCGTCATCTGTTCCATCTCCAGTCATAAGAAAGTCACACAATTAGGATAACATAATCATCAGTTAATTTGTAAAACTCAAATTCTATTTAAATGGGCAATCAACCGTGTTAGACTAATAGCTAAACATCGAAGGAGGAACAAGCTTGAGTCAACGTTCATTCACCATTGCTATTTTGTCTCTATTCCTACTGGTATTGTCACAAATCTTTCCGCCGACTGTCGAAGCGGCTGCTCAGTACGGAGAACTGGAAAGATCAATGAACCAACTGTTAACGGATTCCCGATTGAAAAATTCGACAAGCAGCATCGTTGTTCGAAAGGCTTCTAACGGGGAGATGGTGTATCAATATAATGCCGATCGAGGCATCGCGCCAGCGTCCAATCAAAAACTCCTTACTGCGGCCGCAGCATTGGAGACGTTGGGAGAGGGTTATCAGTTCAGGACCGAAGTGCTCACCGATGGAACCGTTGCCAATGGGGTTCTTCGCGGTAACGTTTACTTACGTGGCCAGGGGGATCCGACATTGATGAAAAAGGATCTCGATATATTTGCCACCCGTTTAGCAAATCAGGGCGTCAAACGGATTGAAGGAAATCTAGTAGGAGATGATACCTTTTTTGACACGGTCCGCCTTTCACCAAGTGTGAAGAAAAATCAGGAGACCTACTCCTTTGCGGCGCAAGTGTCCGCTTTGACTTTATCACCTGACCGGGATTATGACGCCGGCTCCATCATCATCGAAGCCAAACCCACAACTCGCGGGCGTGCAGCGAAAATTACATTGACGCCTGCAACCAAATTCGTCACTATCGTCAACCAATCCAAAACAGTGGCGAAAGGCAATTCAAATACATTGCGCATTTATCGGAAACACGGAACAAACACCATTTTCATCACAGGAAATGCCCCCATCGGGTCAACTGGAAAAAAGGAATGGGTCGCTGTTTCCAATCCGACGGCCTATACTCTTCATGAATTCAAGCAATCGTTGACTGACCGAGGTATCCGTTTTTCGAACTCATCCAATGTGCGTGGTAATACTCCGGATTCGGCTCGTTTGCTAACCCATCGGACTTCCATGCCGTTGAAAGATCTCATAGTTCCCTTTATGAAGTTGAGCAATAACACTCATGCTGAAATGTTAGCAAAAACGATGGGCAAAGAAGTGTTCGGGGAAGGTAGTTGGGATGCAGGATTGCAAGTGATGCATGATTTTGTAGAATCAAGTGGCCTGGACCGCAAGCAATGGCATTTGGAAGATGCTTCTGGATTATCCTCGTCAAATAAAGTATCCGCTGCCCAATTATCCGAACTTCTATATCAAGTTCGTTCAAAACCTTGGTACCGCTCCTTCGTACAGGCATTGCCGGTAGCAGGGGCGAATGAGCGTTTCATAGGAGGCACTTTGCGTAATCGGATGAAGGCGGCTCCCGCAAGAGGGAATGTCATCGCGAAGACAGGCAGTTTAACCAATGTCAACGCCTTATCCGGCTACGCGGAAACAAAGGGGGGCGAAACGTTGATTTTCAGTATCCTGACGGAAGGCCAGAAAACAAGCACAATCCCGGTAATAGATCGGATGGCGACCGCAATCGTAAATACTAAATAGTAGGCTAGGGAGGGGAATGGGAATGTTGAAGATAGGGCAAACGGCTTTTGTTTTGGTGGATGTGCAAGGGAAATTGGCGAAGACAGTGGATAACAGTGAAGCTTTCCTGGAGAACTTGGAAAAGTTGGTCCGCGGGTTGCAATTACTTGAAATCCCGATCATTTGGCTGGAACAATATCCGGAAGGACTTGGGCCGACAGACGAACAAATTTCCCGTCACCTGACCGGGATGAGACCCATTCAGAAGATGACCTTCAATGCTTGCCTGACACCCGGGTTTCTTCAAACGGTCGGGGAAACGGGTCGCCACCAACTGTTGATCGCCGGTATTGAAGCCCATATTTGTACGTACCAGACGGCAATGGGATTGAAGGAAGCCGGGTATGAAGTGCAAGTCGTGGCAGACGCTGTTTCGTCACGGACACGGGCCAACAAGGAAATTGCGTTGGAAAAGATGCAGTCCAAAGGAATCCTTTTAACGAGTGTCGAGATGGCCTTGTTCGAATTGATGCAAGTAGCAGAAGGGGAGCAATTCAAGGAACTGCTGACCGTCGTGAAATAAAAACAAAAAAGTCGTCCACTTAATAGGGCGACTTTTCAAATTCGATTATAATGGCGGAGACGAGAGGATTTGAACCCCCGCGGCGCTTGCACGCCCTAGCTGATTTCGAGTCAGCCCCCTTCAGCCTCTTGGGTACGTCTCCATTTTTACAAAAAGTAGTATACCATCCGAAATTCAGGTTCGTCAACGGTCAATTTCATGCGACAAGCCGCATAAAAGTCGAAAGTCTGGTAAAATGAAAGGGATTGCTTCTAAGAATATTTTGAAAAAGGGAGTGCAAACTAGCATGGTTGAAAAAATGAATGTAGAAAGCTTCAATTTGGACCATACGAAAGTGAAGGCGCCTTATGTACGACTTGCTGGTGTCATTAAAGGAAACAACGGCGACGAAATCCATAAATACGATATCCGCTTAAAGCAGCCGAATAAAGAACATATGAAAATGCCGGCTCTCCATTCATTGGAACATCTTATGGCGGAAAAAATCCGGAATCACCATGACCATGTCGTTGACTTAAGTCCGATGGGTTGCCAAACCGGTTTCTATCTATCTGTCATCAATGATGATAACTATGACAACATCTTGGGAGCACTTGAGAAAACATTGCGTGACGTCATTCAAGCAGATGAGGTCCCGGCCTGCAATGAAATCCAATGCGGTTGGGCGGCGAGCCACAGTCTGGAAGGCGCGAAAGAATTAGCTGAAGAATTGCTCGCAAAACGTAATGAATGGAAAGAAGTCTTTGCTGAATAAGGAATCCGGTAGGGAGCAATCGCAGATTCGATACATCGAATCCGCGATTGCTCTTTTTTTCGATACTCTACGCTTTTTGTTACTAGCACGGGGTTTCTTTCTGCGATACAATCGATTTACGAACTGATGAAAGGGAAGAGATTTCTATTGAATATACCCATTTTGTATGAGGACAATCATTTGCTGATTGTCGAAAAGCCTGTCAACGTCCCTGTACAGGAAGATCGGACAGGAGATCGAGATTTGCTGACGCTTTTAAAAGAAGATATAAAAGTTCGCTATGATAAACCCGGTAATGTCTATTTGGGACTTGTTCATCGGCTAGACCGTCCTGTGGGAGGCGTGATGGTATTTGCGAAAACCTCGAAAGCGGCTTCCCGATTAGCGGATGAGTTGCGCAGACAAGAGATTGGTCGCACTTATTTGGCAGTGGTACGAGGGACTCCATCGATTAAAAAGGATAAGCTAGTGCACTACGTCGTGAAAGATGCGCGTCAAAATAAAGTCTCCGTCGTGGATGCCAATCAGAAAGACGCCAAAAAAGCGGTGCTGGATTATGAAGTCATCGCAAGTTCAAATGACTTGAGCTTGTTGTCAGTCAATCTTCATACCGGCAGACCCCATCAGATCAGAGTGCAACTGGCAGCAATCGGCTGCCCGCTCTACGGTGACCAAAAATACGGGGCTTCGGTCAACCGACCAGGCCAACAAATTGCACTATGGGCGAATTCTCTCCGGTTAACCCATCCAACGAAAAAAGAGGAAATAACGATTGAGTCGTTGCCGCCCGAAGTGCATCCATGGGATCTGTTCGACGCGAAACGCTGAATGGCCAGCGCCGTTTAAGTACGACCCCATAAGGGAATTATGTAAGTACTTGATGTTCTTTTATGGAAAGGGTGTATCTTATGAAAAAAAAGACTTGGGATAGCCGACCGGAACAACCAGACAAGACGGAATGGGCTGTATTCTTTGGAGTCCTGATCCTCATCGCTCTTCAGATCACTTGGGGGTTGATGATGTAATTAAGTAGCTCACACAACTTTTTGGTTGTGTGAGCTGTTTTTTATTCTTATACATAAATAAACAAAGAAATTTTTGGTTACCCTAGGAAGGAAAGGAGGATTCACATGAAAAAATGGATACAACTAACAATTGCATTTCTGATGGTCTTGTCTCTGATAGGTTGTGGGATGAAGAAAAATAATGACGCTTCGAGTAGTCAGGCGACCAATACAACTCAAACTCAAGAGAATAATGAGGTGGGGACAGGCGAACATGCTCAAGGAGATTCGACAAATCATAATGGACATGACAATCAATCTCGTTTGGAAGTTGCGGACGAAGCGGCGGCCCGTGTGTCCGACATGAAAGAAGTTGACAATGCGACCGTCCTTGTCACGGATCAAAACGCTTATGTGGCCGCCGTCTTGACAGATCAATCCGCTACGGATTTGACGTCTGAACTGGAAAGCCGAATCGCTGCCACAGTGCGGGAAGTAGATCGGGATATCGAAAATGTTTACGTATCCGTCAATCCAGATTTCGTCGAACGGCTAAATGAATATGGCGCCAAAATTAATGAAGGACAACCAGTGGAGGGGCTTTTCGAGGAATTTACGGAAGTGGTACAACGTGTGTTCCCAAATGCCCAGTAATACAAATAAAAATTATTGTAAATACATGGTTTTATTGGTGGATATATGGGGTATTTGTTCAATAAACCCTCAAGTAGAACAAGATTGAGTTGGAGTTTATGACAAATCGGTGACAAATGAAAAAAGTGGCATATTCCGACAATTATTTCAAACGTTCTGTTATATGATATGGAAGGGTTTGAGTATATCAAATGGAGGAAGAGTCGTGGAAAAGACGTTATGCGAAAAAATGGATCTATCTCTCATGATCAACAGGCAACGAAAAGTGATGTACAAGAAAGCAAGAGATTTCGGGTTTACCCATCCTTCCGTTGTACAGTGTAGTCAGGAGTTAGATGCAATGCTTAACCGCTATCAGCTTATTCGTATGTGACAACTCCAGAATGTTCATTTAATAGAGCGAATGTAAAAAGACATCACCCGGACTTGAGGGTGATGTCTTTTTACTTGTCGCTTATCTTAGCATGTGAATAACCTTCTAAGCAGACATGTACGCGTCTAGGTTCTGGACGCTTTTTTCTTGAAAAATACTTAGGCTTGCGGAGTTAACGACTTTTCCAATTTGACAACCCAGTCAAAAGGATCTTCAATTTTACCTGTCTGAATACCCGTTAGTGTTTCATATAGCTTTTTGGATATTGGGCCAGTTTCTCCATTTCCGACTACCATTTTGTGTCCATTCCAATTCAATTCACCAACAGGAGAAATGACTGCTGCAGTACCTGTTCCGAACACTTCTTCCAATTGGCCGTTCGCATGGGCTTCCTGGATTTCCGCAATGGAGATTTTCCGCTCCGTGACAGGCATTTCCCAATAACGAAGCAGTTCCAAAATGGACTTCCGGGTGATCCCTTCCAAAATGCTTCCGTTCAATGCTGGAGTGACAACCTCACCATTAATTTTAAAGAAGATGTTCATGCTGCCTACTTCTTCAATATACTTTTTCTCTAAACCGTCGAGCCACAATACTTGAGAATAGCCTTCTCGATCGGCTACTTCTTGCGCTTTCAGTGCGGAAGCATAGTTGCCTGCTGTTTTGGCATTTCCTGTTCCGCCAGCTACAGCACGGACAAAATTATTTTCAACTAGGATCTTGACGGGGTGGATGCCTTCTTTATAGTAGGAACCTACCGGCGATAGGATAATCATGAATTTATATTCTTTTGCACTTGAAACGCCTAGATGAGATTCGGTCGCGATGATGAATGGACGGATATAAAGGGAAGTCCCTTCTGCTGTCGGTATCCAATCTTTATCTAATTCTAGTAATTGATTTAAAGCATCAAGTGCGAGCTCTTCATTAATTTGCGGTATGCACATCCGTTCATTGGAACGGTTCAACCGTTTCATGTTTTCCTCCGGGCGGAAAAGGCGGATCGTCCCTTCTTTTGAAGCGAAAGCTTTCAATCCCTCAAAAACCGTTTGTCCATAATGGAAAACGATTGCCGCCGGATCAAGTGTGATCGGTTCATAAGGAACGATTCTATGATCATGCCACCCCAATCCCTCGGTATAATCTGCAATAAACATGTGATCCGTAAAAATTCGGCCAAAAAGTAAATTATTTGGATCTGGCTTCTCTTTTAACGTCTCACTTTTTCTGATCAGAATTGGTAGTTTACTCATCGTGATCGAAACCTCTTTCCTCGTCTTAATAAAAAAATATCGCTTGGAACGATTATACTGCTATTTTCTAAATAATGAAAGAAAAAAATATTTATTCCTTTCCAAAATGAAGACTTATGACCTAGCATAATTCAAAATGAAAAAATGAAGAAAAAATCTTTTTTTAATTTTCATATAAAATATATAATTTATAAATGATAACGCTTACATTTTTGATAAAAAGAATCTCTAAAATCTTTGGAATTAAAATAGTGTTTTCGCATTATTCCGCAATTAAACTGAAGAAATCCTATTGACTTCCGGCCTTTCGCAGTGTAGCATAACGTTTAACATTGTAAGAAAAGTGTCACAAATCGAAGTACATTCTATTTTATTAAAGGGGGAAATTTTTTATGAGAAAAGCTTGGAAAAAGTATGCAATTCTATTATTTGCTCTGCTGCTTGTTTTGGCGGCATGTGGAAAGGATGGAAGTACGAGTGAGTCGCCAGCACCATCCAATGACGATAACAAAGAGCCAGAAAACGCTGCACAATCTGAAGAAGCGACTAAGTACAAAGTTGGGGTCACGCAAATTGTCGAACACCCATCTTTGAATGCTGCTTTTGACGGATTTAGGAAAGCTTTGGAAGACGCTGGGCTGGATGTCGAATATGATATCCAAAATGCTCAAAACGACAACAGTGCCAATACGACAATCGCTAATAACCTGGTAAGTTCCGGCGTTGATTTGATTTTTGCCAACTCAACGCCTAGTGCGCAGGCGGTAGCAGGAGCCACATCTGATATTCCGATTATCTTCACATCTGTAACAGACGCGGTCAGTGCGGAATTGGTCCAATCAATGGAAAGCCCGGGAGGCAATGTCACGGGAACGATTGATAACCATCCCGAAGCTATTCCGACAACAATGAAATTCTTGAAAGAAGAACTTGGTGCTAAAAATGTAGGTATGGTATTCAACTCGGGTGAACAAAACTCCCGATCCCAAGTCGATGCAGTAAAAGAAATCTTGAAAGATATGGATATGACAGTAGTGGAAGCATCTGTGGCAACTTCTGCAGACGTCAAACAAGCGACAGAATCATTACTTGGAAAAGTGGATTCGCTTTATATCATTACTGATAATACGGTTGTTTCCGCACTTGAATCCGTTGTCTCCGTGGCGAATGAAAACAAGCTTCCAATGATGGTTGGAGAATTTGACTCGGTGAAACGTGGCGGACTAGGAGCATATGGTTTTGAATATTATGATATTGGATATGAAGCAGGGCAAATGGCGGTCAAGATTCTGAAAGGCGAAAGCACTCCAGCTGATATGCCAGTCCAAATCCCGCAAAACTTGAAATTGATCATGAACAAAGAGACGGCTGAAACGCTTGGCGTAGACATCAAAGACGAGTGGAACGCAGAGTTTGCCGAATAATTTAGTTAGGAGATGATATTGCATGTTTTCAGCTGTATTTGGCTCAGTTGAGCAAGGAATCATCTATGCGATCATGGCGTTAGGCGTCTATTTATCATTTCGTGTACTTGACTTCCCAGATTTGACTGTTGATGGTAGTTTCGTAACAGGTGCCGCAGTTGCAGCGACGATGATATTCTTCGGATATCATCCGTTGCTCGCAACGGGTGTAGCATTGGTCATCGGATTTGCAGCAGGGTGTATTACAGGATTATTGCACACTAAAGGAAAAATCAATGCGCTCTTATCAGGGATATTAATGATGATCGCATTGTATTCGATCAACTTACGGATTATGGGGATGACGTCGGATACATCTGTCGGCCGTCCAAACATCCCCTTATTCAACGCTGATACAATGTTCAGTAAATTCCAATCTTTTTGGGGTTCACTAGGAATCGATCAGGCGATCAATAATTTTTTCGGTATGCTTGGAGTCAAATTCCTCCCTTCAACATGGGGTACATTGTTTGTCATGATCTTTATCACGCTGATCATCAAATTCTGTGTAGACTGGTTCCTAAAAACGGAAGTCGGTCTTGCCATCCGCGCGACAGGGGATAACAAAAAGATGATCCGCAGTTTCTCAGCGAACACCGATACACTGGTAATTATCGGTCTCGGTTTTTCCAATGCACTTGTCGCGTTTTCGGGAGCTTTGATTGCCCAGTATTCAAAATTTTCTGATATAGGTATGGGGATCGGGATGATTATCATCGGTCTGGCATCCGTCATTATTGGAGAAGCGATCTTTGGAACGAAAACGATCATGCGGACGACATTGGCGGTTATAGCAGGAGCGATTATTTACCGAATCGTCCTTGGTCTGGCACTTCGTATTGACCTGTTGGATACAGGAGACATGAAGCTGATAACGGCTGTCATTGTCATCTGTGCGTTGATCTTCCCACAATACTTTGAAAAGCGCCGGGAAAAAAGCAGGAAGTCGAAACGCCGTGCAGAACGTTTGCTTGAAAAGAATGACGGTTTGAAAATGGAGGCGAATGGCGTTGCTGAAATTAAAACACATCAATAAGATCTTCAACGAATCGACGCCGGACGAAAAGATTGCGTTGGATGAAATCAACCTCCATATGGAGCCGGGAGATTTTGTCACTGTCATCGGCAGTAACGGCGCAGGTAAATCCACGATGATGAACATGGTTTCCGGTGCATTGACACCGGACTTCGGCACAATTGAAATTGCCGGTAAGGACGTAACGAAATTACCGGAATATAAACGCTCCACGATGATTGGCCGCGTTTTCCAAGATCCGATGGCGGGAACTGCTCCGACTATGACAATTGAAGAAAATCTCGCCATGGCCTATTCCCGAAATAAGAAAAGAAGACTGCGCGGCGGAGTCGATAAAAAGCGCCGCGAATTTTTCCGGGAATCTTTGGAAACGCTTCACTTAAATTTAGAGAACCGGTTAAATGCCAAAGTCGGACTTCTGTCTGGCGGGGAGCGCCAAGCATTGTCCTTACTTATGGCCACTTTCACTCAACCTTCCATCTTGTTGTTGGATGAGCACACGGCAGCCTTGGACCCGGCTCGTGCAGCGCTAATTACGGAACTGACAAAACGTCTTGTTGATAAGGATAATCTGACAACGTTGATGGTCACTCATAATATGCAGCAAGCACTCGATCTCGGGAACCGCCTCATTATGATGGATAAGGGACAAATCATCTTGCAAGTAGGGGAAGAAGAGAAGAAACAACTGTCCATCGAAAAGCTAATGGCTGAATTCCAGCGGATTCGCGGTGAGAAATTGACGAGTGACGCAGCTCTCTTATCGGTATGACCGAAATCTTCCGGAATATGAACTTCCACCTTTCCAAAGTAACCAAAAACTAGTACAATTAGGGTACAATATTGCAGCCGAAAAAGCACGCGATTATCCTGCATTGGAACTATGATTGGTTGAGAGCGGAAGGTGCAACCGACCAATAATTATTGGTCGGTTTTTCATTTATAAAGCTTGAGTATATTAGCCTATATCATAATGAACCCTGAAACAGAACCATTCACAAGCAGCCGAGATACATACATAAATATTTATAGTGTTGTTAGAAGATTTATTGGATTGTTGGAGAATTGGAAACACCCTTAAAACAGATATAAAATCACCGGAGCGAGGGAACGCTATCGGATGAACAGATCGGGAGCTGATACGAGATGATGTATGATCAGACCGGCAATACTTCTGAACTCCAAGAAATGGATCGAAAGCAAAGTGAACATGCGTTTCCCATGACGGGAGATGTGGAGAACATGAAAAAAGCATTGGACCAATCCTCGATCGTCGCTGTCACCGATAAAAGTGGAGTGATCCAGTATGTCAACAATACATTCTGCAAAATCTCCGGCTATACTCGGTCTGAATTAATCGGGGCGACGCATCGTATCGTCAATTCCGATTATCATCCGCCGAAGTTTTTCAAGGAGCTGTGGAAAGTGATCGGGTCGGGAAGTGTATGGCGAGGCGAGATCAGGAATCGTGCAAAAGATGGATCGTATTATTGGGTCGATACGACCATCATCCCTTTTTTGGACGAAGACGGTTTACCGTTTCAATATGTTTCGATCCGCAATGATATTACGAGACGAGTCGAAGCGGAACAAAGATTAAGGGAGAATGAGGAACGTTTTTTTCTAGTTGCGGAAAACGTTTCGGATTTAATCGGTATTTTCAATCGTAATGGCCGATTTGAATATTTATCTCCCTCTGTTGAAACCTTGTTCGGCTTCGACTCGGAATCCATGATGAGGACGGAGCTAAAAGATTGGGTGCACGAAGAAGATTGGTTGATGCTTCAACAAGAAATGAATGAAATTACCGATCATTATAAATTGATTTCCAAAACAGAGTTTCGTATTCAACCGATGAAGGGCTCCACTCTCCACTTTGAGACAACCATCAATCCGATCCACGACAAAGATGGCAGGGTATCCCAATTTGCGTTCATTGCTAGGGATATTACAGAGAGGAAAAGAGAGGATGAATTGATCCACCGGCTTGCCTACTACGACTCGTTGACTAAACTACCAAATCGTTGGCTATTCCTGGAGAGGCTTTTGGAAGAATTGGAGAAATCGGATCGGAAAGGCCTTCGCGTCGCCGTTATGATTGTAGATTTAGATCGCTTTAAAATGATTAATGATTCGTGGGGACATGAAACAGGAGATTTGCTGTTGCAAAAAGCGGCTGACCGCATCAAGGCAACTCTTCGGGAAAATGATTTCGTCGCCCGTCTAGGGGGAGATGAGTTTACGATTCTTCTTCCCGCTATTCTGGATGATTCTTTTGTCGTCCAAATCGCAGAAAGGATACAAGAAAGCTTTCAAGAACCAATGCAGCTCATGAATCATTGCCTTACCGTTTCTTGCAGCATCGGCTATACCATTTCCCATCCGAATCATTCGAATGATTTCAGCTCCCTTTTATCGCAGGCAGCTACTGCACTCGATTCGGTGAAAGATAGCAGGCGTGGCGGATATGCCCCCTTCACTCCGGAAATGAAAGAAAAATCAAACGAACGGGCACAATTGGAAAGTGAGATGCAAAGAGCAATCGATGAAGGTCAGTTTTTTCTGCAATTCCAACCGAAAGTTAATTTTTCCCGAATGGAATGGATCGGCGTTGAGGCCTTGTTGCGCTGGGAACATCCCGATCTCGGCATCATTTCCCCGGCGAAATTCATCCCTTTAGCAGAAGAGACGGGGATGATTGTCCGTCTCGGCGAATGGGTCATGAAAAAAGCGTGCCAGCAAATGAAGGAATGGCTCCAGGCAGGGCTGCCGATTAAACGAATTTCCATCAATGTGTCTGTCAAGCAATTGTTTGAATTGCATTTTGTCAATATGGTTGATTCGATATTAAAGGAAACCGGTCTGGATGCCCAGGCTCTTGAAATTGAAGTGACTGAAAGTGCCTTCATGGACGTTCATGATGCTTCGGCCATCTTGCAAAAGGTGCGGGAACTCGGCGTCCGTATTTCGATTGATGACTTTGGAAAAGGCTATAGCTCTTTTAGTTACCTGAAGGAATTGCCGGTGGATACGTTAAAAATTGATAAACTATTTATTGACGGAATTGACAAAGATAAAGATAGCAAAGCAATTGTAAAAGCGATTCTGACAATTGCAGAGACGCTTGATATGGAAGTGATTGCGGAAGGGATCGAGACTGATGAGCAAGCGGCTGAGCTATTGACCATCGGATGTCATTGCGGTCAAGAGTTTTTATTCAGCAAGCCATTATCCGATTCAGAACTTCGCAAACTCTTCAAGGGTGGAATGACTTAAAACTGGAGTGTTGGCATTGAAAAAATTTATCGTGATTGGTGGAGGGATTTTAGGAGCTTCCACCGCGTTCCATTTAGCGAAAGCGGGGGAGGAGGTACTGCTTGTGGATCGGCAGGACGCGGGCCAAGGGACGGATGCAGCAGCTGGAATCATCTGTCCTTGGCTCTCCCAACGTCGCAATAAAGCATGGTATTCCCTCGCGAAAAGCGGAGCTTCCTATTATTCATCGTTAATCCAACAATTGGAAGAGGTTGGCGAGGCGGAGACCGGATATAAACGGGTCGGGGCCGTCAGTCTTCATATGGATGAAGGAAAGTTGGCGAAAATGGAGGAGCGGGCCCGGAAGCGGCGAGAAGATGCTCCTGAAGTGGGGGAAATCTGCCAAATATCAAAAACTGCAACATCGGACCTTTTCCCGCCGGTGGGACCGGACTATAGCTCTGTCTATATAAGTGGCGCAGCGCGAGTAAATGGACGTGAATTGCGGAATGCGCTTATACGGGCGGCCAAAAAGAATGGAGCGTTGGTCCGAGAAGGATCTGCACAGTTGCTTTTGGATGGAGATCGTATAGTTGGAATCCGCATCAGGGATGAGGAGATATTTGCTGATACGATTATCATTACGGCTGGCGCGTGGGCCTCGGAATTACTGGAACCAATTGGAATTCACCTGCAAGTGAAAGGCCAGAAAGCGCAAATTATCCATTTGCAATTGGAAGATGTTGAGACAAGCGATTGGCCTGTCGTCATGCCGCCCAATGACCAATACATCCTCGCGTTTGAGGGAGGACGGATCGTCATGGGGGCGACACATGAGGATGATAAGGAGTTCGACTTGCGGGTGACCGCTGGCGGATTAGCGGAGATATTACATAAAGCATTGTCGGTGGCACCGGGGCTAAACGACGGGGAATTTGCCGAGGCACGTGTCGGCTATCGTCCGTTCACCCCTGGTTTTCTACCGATCATCGGTGAAGTGCCTGGAGTGGAAGGGCTGTTTTTGGCAAATGGCCTTGGGGCTTCCGGATTGACGGTTGGCCCGTTTTTAGGCTGGCAAATGGCTAAACTGGTTACGGAAGGATCGGGTTCATTGGACATCGATCTGGATTTATATGATGTATCGCAAGCGATCATATCATGAGGTGGCGGATATGAAAGTCTTTGGAAACAGCATTCCGATCCACTCATGAAAGCAGTAGGATATATGCTTGTTTGCA
Organism: Sporosarcina sp. 179-K 3D1 HS; assembly: GCF_047228905.1. Lineage (NCBI taxonomy): Bacteria > Bacillati > Bacillota > Bacilli > Caryophanales > Caryophanaceae > Sporosarcina > Sporosarcina sp. 179-K 3D1 HS. The sequence continues at coordinate 4,881 of NZ_JBFEGI010000001.1, read as the reverse complement.
TGTAAAGGAGTCAAATATAGATGAAGTTGGTTTCATGGAATGTTAATGGGTTGCGGGCGTGTGTACGAAAAGGGTTCCTGGATTATTTCAAAGAAATGGATGCAGATATCTTCTGCGTACAAGAGACGAAATTACAGGAAGGTCAAATCGACTTGCAGCTCGATAGCTACCATCAATATTGGAATTATGCAGTAAAAAAGGGGTACTCTGGAACAGCTGTCTTTACGAAAGAAAAGCCGCTGTCTGTTACATATGGAGTCGGAGAAATGGTAGAGGAGCCCGAAGGTAGAATTTTGACGCTTGAATTTCCAGGATTTTATTTGGTGAATGTTTACGCTCCGAACGCGCAACGGGACTTGGCGCGACTTCCTTACCGGTTGGAGTGGGAAGAACAGATGCGTATTTATTTAAAACAGTTGGATGGCGTCAAGCCGGTTATTTTATGTGGAGATCTGAATGTAGCCCATCAAGAAATCGATATACGAAATGTAAAATCCAATATCGGCAACTCGGGATTCACTCATGAAGAACGGGAAAAGATGACGTTACTTTTGTCGGAAGGGTTTATTGATACATTCCGGCATTTCAACCCAGACCTGGCGGATGCTTATACTTGGTGGTCCTATATGAATAAGGTTAGGGAGCGCAATATCGGTTGGCGGATCGATTATTTCCTGGCCTCCTCGCGGCTTACGCCTTTTTTGAAATCCGCAGATATCCATTCACATATCATGGGGAGCGACCATTGCCCGATCGTATTGGAACTAGATGTCGAATATACCGAAAACTGAATGAAAAAGGGCTTCCGATCGTAAGTGACCGAAAGCCCTTTTTATTCAGCTCTTAATTTGACCGGGTGACGGAAAAGCAAATTCATCTTTTCCCGCATTCAATCCGCTTATTAATAACAGGAAGATGAAGATAAATAACGTGGTCATCGGCAAGATCCAGGCTCCCGTCACGTCATGCAGGGATCCGAATAATACCGGTCCGACAGCTGCCAGCGCATAACCGAGCGATTGCGCCATCCCGGATAATTCTGCCGCTTGTTGCGGAGTATGGGTACGCAGGGTAAAAAACATCATCGCCAGTCCAAATGACGCCCCTCCCGCAACTCCGATCAGAATCATCCAAAGGGGAGTGAATGCAGATCCGCCTACCAATACCCCTCCATATCCGAGTACATACAATGTCACGACACCAAGTACGATGACTCTTTGGTTTTTCATTTTATCCGCTAGGATGGGAATGATGAACGTCATCGGCAATTGGGCGAATTGGAGAAGTGATAACATCCACCCTGCCCGATATGCGCTTAATCCATCCGACTTCAATACTTCCGGCATCCAAGCGGAAGTAGTATAGAATAGTAACGATTGGAGACCCATAAAAAAGGTGACACTCCAAGCAATCGGCGATCGCCAAAGTGGCGTGTCTTTGCTCATTGTTTTTTTCGTTGTCGGCATAGCCCTGTTTTGGTTGTGTCGCAGTTGTGGAAGCCAAACGAGCACCGCGATGAAAGCTAAAATACCCCACACGCCCAATGCTCCTTGCCATCCGAACCTTGTTTCGGTTGCGATCGGGACGGCTACCCCTGAAGCGAGCGTTGCAGAAATGTTCATCGACATCGAATAGATTCCGGTCATTAATCCGACATGCAATGGAAAGCTAAGTTTTAATAGACTCGGCAATAGCACATTTCCGAATGCAATTGCGATTCCGATGAGGAATGTTCCTATTAATAATAGAGATGTAGTCCCGAGAGAGCGAATAATTGTTCCGGATAATAATAAACAAAGAGAAAAAAATAAGGCCTTTTCCAAGCCGAACCGCCTTGAAATTTTAGGGACAAATGGCGAGATGATGGCAAAAGCAAGTAACGGAATAGTCGTCAAGAACCCTGCCAACAAGTTGGAAATGCCGGTCCCTTCCCGAATCTGCTCAATAATAGGGCCAACCGAAGTCAATGGAGATCGGAGTGTGGATGCGATGCAGACGATACCAATCATTAAGAGCCACAGATGGCTTGGAAAACTTAACTTTCTAGTAGAATGAATTGCAGTGTCTTGTTTCAATGAATATACCCTCCGAAGAAGCCTATGATTTTCAACCATAGCATAAAACATGTAAATAAGGTATTTGTTAGACTTTAATCCTGTCGAATTGGAATATATAGAATCTTTTTATATTTCGACAGCTGTTGAAATATGAAAAACACATGCTATACTAAAACCATTATTCTTTCTTTAATAATATGACCTCATATAATCGCGGGAATAGGGCTCGCAAGTTTCTACCGATCTGCCGTAAACGGATCGACTATGAGAAGCAACAAAAGGGAAGATCGTCCTCCAGTATGAGGAACGTTCTTTTCTTTTCATCTGATTTACAAGCTCGGATGATGTTGTTCCACTCATGGGTATGAATTGGAACAGTATCAATCGGGCTTTTTTTAACTTCATTCAGCTGGGGTTCATACCCCAGCTGAATGAAGTTAAAGCCTCCGGCGGATGTCACAGATTTTGAAAGGAGTTAAGAGGAAGGCAGTCTAAAAGCGCGACGTCCTGTCGCAACGACTGCATGACCTGCATCACGCAGGCCTCAAGCTCGATTCAAAATCTGGACGCAATTACGCCGAGGCGCAATTGATTTTGACATATAGGGAGGACTTCAAAGTGAAGTTGTTGAAAGACAAAATTCGACAAGATGGCAAGGTGTTGTCGGAAGAAGTGCTGAAAGTCGATTCGTTTTTAAATCACCAAATTGATCCCGTGCTTATGCAGGAAATCGGCAAGGAATTCGCAGAGCGTTTCAAAGAGGCAGGAATCACCAAGATTGTGACAATCGAATCATCGGGAATTGCACCATCCGTCATGGCGGGGCTTGAACTCGGCGTGCCGGTCATCTTTGCCAGAAAGCGCAAATCCCTGACATTGGTGGATCATTTGTACACGGCAAGTGTCCATTCATTTACAAAAAAAGAGACGAATGAAATATCGGTATCCAAAGATTACTTGACGAGTGAGGATACGGTGCTTTTAATTGATGACTTTTTAGCGAATGGCCAGGCAGTTCTTGGGTTACTGGACATTGTGGAACAGGCCGGGGCCCAATTGGCAGGTGTGGGGATTGTGATCGAGAAAGGATTCCAGTCAGGTGGTTCGATCATCCGCGAGCGGGGGATCCGGGTGGAGTCGTTGGCCATTTTAACCTCACTTGAAGTTGGACAAGCGACATTTGCTGAGGAGGTAGCATCCCGGTGAAATCGACAATTTTAGGAGTCCAGCATCTTCTAGCGATGTACGCAGGTGCCGTACTCGTCCCGCTTATTGTAGGGGGGGCTATCGGGCTGGACGCGAAACAATTGACGTATCTTGTGTCCATCGACATCTTGATGTGTGGTGTGGCGACATTCCTTCAGATCGTGACGAATCGTTTTGTCGGAATTGGTTTGCCGGTCGTCCTCGGCTGTACATTCACTGCGGTCGGACCGATGATTTCAATTGGTGACAAGTTTGGGATTTCCGCCATCTACGGCGCCATCATAGCGTCCGGTCTAATTATTGTTATTATCAGCCGCTTTTTTGGTAGCCTAGTCCGTTTTTTTCCGCCGGTTGTCACCGGCTCCGTTGTGACTATCATCGGAGTGACGTTAATCCCGGTCGCGCTTAACAATATGGGCGGTGGCATGGGAGCTCCGGATTTTGGATCAGCGAAAAATATGGCATTGTCGTTCGGGACACTCCTTACGATTATTTTAATTTATCGCTTTTCCAAAGGGTTTCTACGATCAATCTCCATTTTGCTTGGAATGGTGGCTGGTACGGTTGCAGCAGTCTTCATGAATGTTGTCAACTTTGCTCCGGTGAAAGAGGCGGCGGTATTCCATATGATCCAGCCGTTTTACATCGCAACTCCCACATTCCATCTTCTCCCTATACTGACCATGACGTTAGTTGCGATGGTCTCGCTTGTTGAATCAACGGGTGTGTATTTTGCTTTAGGGGATATTTGTAAAAAAGATTTGAAGCAGAAAGATTTGGAGAGAGGATACCGGGCGGAAGGTCTAGCATCGGTAATCGGCGGGATTTTCAGCGCATTCCCGTACACGACCTTTTCTCAGAACGTTGGTTTAGTTCAAATGTCGGGCGTTAAATCGCGTCGAGTCATTGCGATCACAGCGGGAATGCTTATCTTGCTCGGTTTCATGCCGAAAATTGCCGCGTTGGCCATCATCATTCCGAATGCGGTTTTGGGTGGTGCGATGGTGGCGATGTTCGGGATGGTCATTTCGCAAGGCATTAAGATGTTGAGTAAAGTAGTCGTGGATTCTCAAGAAAATGCGATGATCGTTGCATGTTCGGTCGGGCTAGGCCTGGGAGTTTCAGTCGTACCCGAGCTTTTTGCCAGGCTTCCAGAAAGTGTTCAAATTTTGACAAGCAACGGGATTGTGGCAGGAAGTACTGCTGCTATCACGCTTAATATCATGTTCAATATGATGCCTTCCAAGAAGAGAAAAGAGCGGAAAGAGAATGAAGCAGCAGTTCTATTGGCTAAGCAGGAAGCATAACGAAGTAAGCGCCGAGCCGGGGAAATTCCCGGCTCGGTCTTTTTTGTGTAGATAACGAGGTGTTGGCTGGAGGATTGAGTTTTCGATTATGGGCGTTTAAGAGGAGATATGAGCGGATCCCGAGAGTTATAGGCGTTTCCGAGGAGAAATGAGCGGTCCTCGAGAGTTATGATCGGTTGCTAGGAGATATGGGCGGTCTTCGAGAGTTATGATCGGTTGCGAGGAGATATGATCGTAAGCGTCAAAAGATCCACACCTTCATAAGAAGACGTGGATCAGATAAGATAAGTTTATTCTTTTGGAAGCCTGCA